>CAZVVC010000220.1:0-6451 GCA_964630425.1 uncultured Bifidobacterium sp.
TGCCGCGCGATCTGGCTGTTCGGCAGGATCATGTGGGTCTGGTCGACGGTGAGCAGCCGGGTCGTCCGCCAGCCGATTTCCAGAATCCTTCCCTTGGCGATCCCGGTGATGTCGACCCAGTCGCCGATCCTGTATGGCCGCTCGATCCCGACGGCCATGCCCGAGAACACGTCGGCGATCACATTGCGCAGCGCGAAACCCAGAATGGCGACGGCCAGACCCGAGCTGGCCACCGCGCCGGCCATGGACTGACCGGAAACGAGCACGATGGTGGCCAGCACGGCGATCGCGAAGAAACTGACGCCGATGAGTTCCTGCAAAAGGCGGGGCGTGCGTTCTCCATCCCCCGAAAGCCGCCGCAACACGCCGGAGACGAACCGGCTTCCGAACCACGCGCAGGCGAAATAGCTGCCCGCGCCCACGACCAGCCGCGCCATGCCCGCCAGGGAGCCGTCCGCCGGCACGATGCCGAGCATCCGCATCAGCGACGGGAAATAGGCATAGCCGGCAACGGTCGTGAACACGGCCACGGACGGCCAGACCAGACGGGTGGAAATGCGATGTCGTGTCATGGGTCGCTACTTCGCCGCCGGATCGAAAGCCGCGGTTTCCGACATGGACGGGCGCGCCCCATGCCCGTCGCGGGCAGGCGCTGCTTCAGGCAGCAGATGCATTGGAATCTCCGGAAAAGGCCGCGGGATCAGGTGTCGCCGGTTGTCCCCGGACGAGCCAGAAGAATGGCTGGTCCGGGGTTACCTTCCTGCCGGCACGGACTCGTCGGGGCAGGCAAAACAGCAATGGATCGAGCCGTCGTTCATGGCCATCATATAAGAAAACCATCCGAAAAAATCAATCCGGGCGAAGAAATATCCACAATATCGACAAAATATGGACATCCAGTCCAGCACGAGAGCGATGAGATTTCTTTTGCTTGCCCTTCATCCAAAATTTTCCCAAGATCACCCGAAGTCAACAGGAGAAATCCTCGCCCCTTTAATTTTCCGCCGACAGCCCTATTTCTTCCGACGCCGCTATCCACTCCGGCTGGAGAGTCCCCATGCGCAAGATCCTGCCTCCCGTCATCCTCAACCGATCCGACTTCCTGCGTCTGCATGCGCTCACCGCCATGAATGCGGCGCCGTCGGAGGCCGTCGCCCTGCTGGAGCAGGAGCTGGGCCGCGCGGAGGTGGTGACGGACGACCGCTTTCCGGCGCGGATCGTGGCCCTGAACAGCCGGGTCACCTTCCGAGACCTGCTGTCGGGAGAGCAGAAGACCGTGACACTGGTGCTGCCCGACAAGGCGGACGAGGCGCGCGGGCGCATATCCGTGCTGAGCAGGCTCGGCGCCGCGCTGATCGGCCTGCGCGAGGGGCAGGTCATCGCCTGGGAGACCTGGGACGAAGGAGAATGCATGCTGATGGCGGTGCAGGTCCACGAACCGGAAGCCCCGGAGTCCCGCAGCCCGGAACGGTGGCGATAGAACGGCCACCTCTTCCCGCCAACCCGCGACGAGCCAAAAAAAGGGGCGCCGAAGCGCCCCTTTCCTTGCTCGAAAGCAAGAGGCTCAGAGCTGGCCCAGGGCCACTTCGGCGCTGGAGTTCTGGAAGGCGCCGCCTTCCTCGGTGTTCAGATGGGTGATCACGCCGTCCTCGGCGATCAGCGAGAAGCGCTGCGAGCGGTGGCCGAGGCCGAGACCGCTGAGGTCCAGCTCCAGACCCAGCTTCTTGGTGAACTCGCCGCTGCCGTCGGCCAGCATCACCACCTTGTCGCCCACGTTCTGGTCCTTGCCCCAGGCGTTCATCACGAACACGTCGTTCACCGCCATGCAGGCGATGGTGTCGGCGCCCTTCGCCTTGATGGCGTCGGCATTCTGGACGAAGCCCGGCAGGTGCTTGGCCGAGCAGGTCGGGGTGAAGGCGCCGGGGACGGCGAACAGCACCACCTTCTTGCCGCCGAACAGCTCGGACGTCGAGATCGGCGCCGGGCCCTTCTCGGTCATCTGGGTCAGCGTGCCCTCGGGAATCTTGTCACCAACTTTGATCGTCATGGGAATCTCCCTGTTCCTGCGATGTCCTGGAATTTCGTCGCCGCCGGAGGGCGGCAGCGGCCGGATCATAACGCAGCACCGGCGGAAATGTATGCCCGAAATCATGACGCCGCGCGGTTGGCGGCCTTGCGCGAAACCGGGTTATAATACGCGCGGCGGACGGGTTTTCCGTTTTTGCCCTTGAGTGGCGTACGGGAAGGCACACTTACAGACCATGCCTCATCGCTCCTTCAATCCCTTGGCCGGCAAGCCCGACTCGCTTCGGGGCAAGTTGCTGCTCGCCATGCCCAACATGAGCGATCCGCGCTTCGAGCGGAGCGTGATCTGCGTCTGCGAGCATTCCGAGCAGGGTGCCATGGGCATCGTGGTCAACCAGCCCGCCGAGCACATCGCCTTTCCCGAACTGATGGACCAGCTCCAGATTCCCGCGCCGCCGCGCTGCGCGCAGGTCGGCGTGTTCACGGGCGGGCCGGTGGAGCCGAATCGCGGCTTCGTGCTGCATTCGGCCGACTACCTGCACGACACCACGCTGATCGTTTCCGAGCTGGTGGCGCTGAGCGCCACGGTCGACATCCTGAAGGCGCTGGCCGAAGGCGCGGGACCGCGCCACAGCCTGCTCGCGCTGGGCTATGCCGGCTGGGGGCCGGGCCAACTGGAAGCCGAGATCCAGGAGAACGCCTGGCTCCACACGGAAGCCGACCCGGACCTACTGTTCGCGACCGAGGCCATCCTCAAATGGCCGCTGGCCATGGCCAAGCTGGGCATCGACCTGTCCATGCTGTCGACCGAGGCGGGCCACGCCTGATCGCCGACGCTCCCGTTCGCCATCGTCATGAAGTTCGCCGGGGAGACGCCCCGGATCAGGCCGCGAACCTGCGGGCTACCGTGTCGTAGTCGGGCAGCTTGCGCAGGGGGCCGACGGCGGCCAAGGTGGGCCTGCCCTCGGTCAGCAGCCGCGCGGCCGCGTCGGTCACGGCCTCGGGCGTGACCGCGTCGATGCGCGCGACGATCTCCTCCAACGGGATCACCCGGCCGAACATCAGGAGCTGGCGCGCCATCTGCTCGGCCCGGCCCGACGAGCTTTCCAGCGCCATCAGCGTGCCCGCCTTGAGCTGGGCGCGGGCGCGCCGGAATTCCCGCTCGTCGACGCTGTCGGCCATCCGGCGCACCTGGTCCGCGATCACCGTCACCAGCTCGTCGATCTGGTCGGGAGCGGTGCCGGCATAGATGCCGAACAGCCCGCCGTCCATCAGCGAGGCGGTGAAGGAATAGACCGAATAGGCAAGCCCGCGGTTCTCGCGCACTTCCTGGAACAGGCGCGAGGACATGCCGTCGCCGAGAACCGTGGACATCACCTGCATGGCGAAGAACCTGTCGTCGCTGAACGACACGCCGGGGAAGCCGAAGGTCAGGTGGACCTGCTCGAACTTGCGGTCGCAGCGCGCCTCGCCGCCGCGATAGTCGGCGACGGGGACCGCATCGCGTTCGCGCCGCACGTGGTCGCCGAACTGTTTCGCCGCCAGCTCGACCAGCGCCGCGTGATCGACCTTGCCGGCCGCCGCGACCACCATGGAATCGGCGCCGTAGTGACGGCCCATGTAGCCGGACAGCGCCTCGCGCGAGAAGCCGGAGACGGTCTCGACCGTGCCCAGGATCGAGCGGCCGACCGGCTGGTCCGGATAGGCCGCTTCCTGCAACAGGTCGAAGACCAGATCGTCGGGCGTGTCCTGGACCTCGCCGATCTCCTGGATGACGACGCCGCGCTCGCGCTCCAGTTCGACCGGGTCGAAGGTCGACCGCTGGAGGATGTCGCCCAGCAGATCGACGGCCAGCGGCACGTCGTCGCCCAGCACGCGGGCGTAATAGGCGGTCTGCTCGCGCGAGGTGTAGGCGTTCAGATGGCCGCCCACATCCTCGATGGCCTCGGCGATGTCGCGGGCCGAACGGGTGGCCGTGCCCTTGAACGCCATGTGCTCCAGCATGTGGGACACGCCGTTCTGCTCGGCCGATTCCGCGCGGGCGCCGACGCCCACCCAGACGCCGATCGACGTGGTCTCCAGCCGTTCCATGGCCTCCGAGACGACGCGGAGGCCATTGGGCAATGTGGTGATTTCAACGCTCATGCAGCGCGTCCAGCTATGTGATCCTGAACGGACTTCAAGTCGTTCGGCAAAATTTCGTAGCGTTCGGGCCGGGTCATCAGGTCAGCCAGATGGGCCGGCAGTGCCGGATGGATGCCGCAGGCGCTGCTGACCGCGTCGGGGAACTTGGCGGGATGGGCGGTCGACAGGGTGACCAGCTGCACCTGCGGACCCGTCCGCAGGCGGCGGCCGGCGGCGATGCCGACGGCGGTGTGCGGGTCGACCAGCACCGCGCTGTGCTTCAGCACATGGGCGATGGTGGCGCGGGTCTCGTCCTCGTCGACCCGGTCCGCGGCGAAGAACGCGGCGGCGCGGCCGATCTGCTCGTTGCCGATGGCCAGCTTCCCGCTCGCCGCGAAGTCGTCCATGAGCCGGGCGATGCGCGCGCCGTCGCCGCCATAGAGGTCGAACAGCAGGCGCTCGAAATTGCTGGACACCTGGATGTCCATGCTGGGGCTGATGGTCGGCTGGACCGTGCCGCGGCTGTAGTCGCCGCTGCGCAGCGCCCGCGACAGGATGTCGTTGATGTTGGTGGCCACGATCAGCCTGCCGACCGGCACGCCCATGCGCGCCGCCACATAGCCGGCGAACACGTCGCCGAAATTGCCCGTCGGCACGGCGAAGTCCACCGGCCGCCGGCCCAGCGCCAGCGACGCCTGCACGTAATAGACGACCTGGGCGAGCACGCGCGCCCAGTTGATGGAATTGACGGCGGCCAGGTTCAGCCGGTCGCGGAAGGCATGGTCGTTGAACATGGCCTTCACCAGCGCCTGGCAATCGTCGAACGTGCCCTCGACGGCGATGTTGACCACGTTGGCCGACGGAACGGTCGTCATCTGCCGGCGCTGCACCTCGGACACGCGGCCGTGCGGATGCAGCATGAAGATGGTGACGTTCTCCCGGTCGCGGCACGCCTCGATGGCGGCCGAACCGGTGTCGCCGGAGGTGGCGCCCACCACGGTGATCCGCTCGCCGCGCTTCTTCAGGATGTGCTCGAACAGGCGGCCGAGAAGCTGGAGCGCCACGTCCTTGAAGGCGAGCGTCGGTCCGTGGAACAGCTCGAGCAGCCACTCGTTGGCGTCGAGCTGGCGCAGCGGCGTCACCGCCGCCTGATGGAAGACGGCCGGCACCGCGTATGTCTCGTGGACGATCGCGGCGAAGTCGGCCTCGCCGATGCCGTCGACGAAGGGCTTCATGACCTCGACGGCCAGGTCCGCATAGGACAGGCCTTCCCAACGGCGCAGATCGGCCTCGTCCAGCGCCGGCCATGCCTCGGGCACGTAGAGGCCGCCGTCGCGGGCAAGACCGGCGAGAACCACGTCCTCGAACCCCAGGACCGGCGCGGCGCCGCGCGTGCTGACGTAACGCATGGGGATCAGACCTTCCGGCGATGATAGATGACGAAGATGACCGCCGCCGTGAGGGCGAAGCCGAACCATTGGATGGCATAGGACAGGTGGGGATCGGACAGCTTCACCACCGTCTGCCCGCCCTTGGGCCAGCCGCCCGGATTGGGCGTCTCGTCGGCTTCGACGAATACCGGCAGCGCCGTGACGCCGTGGGTCCTGGCCATCCCTTCCAGGTTGCCCTCGAAGAAGATGTGCTTCGTCAGATCGGGCGGCGGCATGGTCGCCTGCGCGATCCACTTCTGATGCCAGGGCAGACGCACGATCCCGGTCACGGTCACCTCGCCCGCCACCTGGCCCTCGGCGCGGCTGGCGGGATTCCGCTGCGGGTCCGGCACCCAGCCGCGATTGACGAGGACCATCGATCCGTCGGCCCGCTCAAGCGGCGTGACCACCTGATAGCCGAAATTGCCGCGCGTCGACTGTGCCGGCAGGTAGCTTTCCTTGTCGTGGTGGAAGACGCCGGTGGCGGTGACGTGACGATATTCCCAGTGGTCTGGATCGGGGATCGACGACGGCAGCGGCACGGCGGGCAGCTCGATGCGCGCGTCGATCTTATCCATGAGATCGTGCTTCCAGAACATGCGCTGGAGCTGCCAGACGCCGCAGGCGGTACAGACGAGGATGGCCGCGATGGTGATCGCGGTCGGCAGGAAACGAGGCTTTTGCAGAAACAGTGTTTTCATGGTCCCCAAAAAGGTTCGGCCCCGCCGTGGGCGGGACCGATCCCAGAAACGTCAGTTATGCGTTGCCGCGATCAGTGTGCGGCGCCGGCGCCCTGGCCACCGATGTAGATGACCATGAACAGGAACAGCCAGACGACGTCGACGAAGTGCCAGTACCAGGCGGCCGCCTCG
>CAZVVC010000221.1:0-6389 GCA_964630425.1 uncultured Bifidobacterium sp.
GCCGAGGTCGCCAAATACGGCGCGGTCGGCTTCGGCGAGGTGATGGCCTGGGAGCTGAAGCCCGAGAACATCGGCGTGTCGATCCTGATGCCCGGCACCGTGGTCAGCAACCTCAGCGGCCACCCGGCCGACGCGCCGCCCACCGGCATGAACGCGGCCGACGTGGGACGGCGGGTGGTGAAGGCCATCGAGGGGAACGAGCTGCACGTCTTCACCCATGCGGACTACCGCGAGCATGTGCAGGCCCGCTGCGACGCGCTGATGGCCGCCTTCGGCGAGTCCGCAGAGCCGGGATTCAGGGAGCCCGCCCCGGTGCTGGCGATGATGAGCCAGAACGCCTATCCGCCGAAATAACCCCGCCGGGATGACGGCCGGGCTCAGAGCTGGTGGATGAGCGGCGCGCCGGGCACGGGGCTTTTCGTCCGGACGATCCGGCCGTTGCGCAGCGAGGCCACGTAGAGGTCCGACAGGCCGGGGCCGCCCCAGGAGATGTTGGTGGGCATGTCGATCACCTGCCGCCCGGGATCGTCGATCACGACGTGAACCTCGCCGCCGCGCACCGCCACCACCCGGTTGGCGAAGGGCAGCGTCACCCAGATGGTGCCGTCGCTGGTGATGCCGACGCCGTCCGGGTGGCCGAGCCGCGACCTAGCCTCGGCCGAGTCGCCGCCGAGGATCCTGCCCAGCTCGCCCAGCGCCGGGACGTCGCCCAGCCGGGGCGTGAAGGGCTTGGGCGGGCCGTAGGAACCGTCGCCGAAGATGCGGATGCCCACCACGTCCGCCGCGGCGGTCCGGGCGACCAGCAGCACCTGGCCCGCCAGGTCGAAGCACAGGCCGTTGGCGGCGGCCAGCCCGTCGCAGACCACATGGGCGCCGCCATCCGGCATCACCCTGTAGACGAAGCCGTCGTGCCGGCCGGGGTCCATCACCGCCGAGACGTCCGGCCCCCAGGTGGTGTGGCTGCAATAGATCGAGCCGTCCGGCGCGACCACCGGGAAGTTGGAGGCGACCAGTTCGCGGCCGTCGATGTGGCTGGCGAGGGTCTCGATGACGCCGGTTTCCGGATCGAGGCGCTGGAGATGGCCCGGCCCGCCGTTCACCAGCCCCATATTGGCGATGACGATGCGGCCCCTCGCGTCCATGGCGATGCCGTTGGGCATCATGGCGGCGCCCACATGGCGAATGGCGCCGCCGGGCTCGACGACGGCGCAGGCCGACTGGCTGTTCGACACGTAGAGCCGGCCGTCCCGGCCGACGACCACATCCTCGGACCGGGTCAGGCCCGAGACGGCCACCTCGAGGGCGTCGAGCGGAATGGGCCGGAAGATCTCGGACGGCATGCGGCCCTCCCCGTTCAGGCGTCGCGGAACCAGGCGACAGGGTCCGCAATCCGGCGGGGAAGATCAACCCCCGTCATCGCCGAAACGCTTTGGGCCGGGCGGAAATGCGCCTATCCTGCCGCCGGGGCACGTGACAGGGAGGCACGGATGGCGCCGGACGCGCGGTGGCTGGAACAGGTGCGGGAAGAGGCCATCGATCCGGCGCGTCCGATCGTCGATCCGCATCACCATCTGTGGGAGCGTCCCGGTTTCCGCTATCTGCTGGACGACTTCCTGGCCGACCAGGCCGGGCACAACGTCGTCGCCAGCGTCTATGTGCAGGCCGCCTCGTTCCACCGGGCGGACGGCCCTGTGCACCTGCGGCCCGTGGGAGAGACCGAATTCGTCAACGGCATCGCGGCGATGAGCGCCAGCGGCCGCTACGGCAAGGCGCGGATCAACGCCGGCATCGTCGGCCATGCCGACCTGCGCCTCGGCGCGGCGGTCGCCGAGGTGCTGGAGGCACATCTGACGATCGCGCGGGACCGTTTCCGGGGCATCCGCCATTCCGCCGCCTCGGACCCCGATCCGGCCGTCGACCGGGCGATCATGATCGCCGCCGGCTGGGACCCGAAGAAGCCGCCGCCGGCGCGGCCCGTGCCGCCGCCCGGCCTGCTCGGCGACGCCGCGTTCCGCGAGGGCGTGGCGACGCTGGGCCGGTACGGCCTGAGCTTCGACGCCTGGCTCTATCATCCGCAGATTCCCGAGCTGACCGCGCTGGCCCGCGCGCGGCCCGAGGTGACCATCATCCTCGACCATGTGGGCGGCGTGCTGGGCATCGGCCCCTATGCGGGCAGGCGCGCCGAGGTGATGGCCAGATGGAAGGCCGACATGGCCGAGCTGGCCGCCTGCCCGAACGTCAACGTCAAGGTCGGCGGGCTGACCATGCCGATCTGCGGCTTCGGCTGGGAGACGGGCGCGCTGCCGCCCACATCGGAAGAACTGGCGAAGCAGACACGGGACTGGTACCTGTGGGTCATCGACACCTTCGGCCCGGGGCGCTGCATGTTCGAGAGCAACTTCCCGGTCGACAAATCCTGCTGTTCCTACATGGTCCTCTGGAATTCCTTCAAGCGCATGACCGCCGACTTCAGCGAGGCTGACAAGACCGCGCTGTTCTCGGGCACCGCGAAACGCGTCTACCGGCTGCACCTGCCATAGTGGACACCGTCGCCGACACGCCGGCGCCGGACAGCCTGCTCAGGCATCCGGCGTTCGTCTGGTTCTGGATATCCCGGGTCCTGACGGCCATGGGCTTCCAGATCGTCTCCGTCGCCATCGGTTGGCGCATCTACGACCTCACCGGCAGCGCCTATGCGCTGGGCTTCGTCGGCCTGGTGCAGTTCCTGCCCATGCTGGCGCTGACCCTGGTCTCCGGCCATGTGGCCGACCGCTACGACCGGCGGGTGATCGTGATCCTGTCCCAGCTCGTCGACGCCCTGGCGCTGGGATTCCTGGTGGCCGACGTGTTCCTGGGCTGGTCCGGCGTGTGGGGCATCTATGCCGCGGTCGCGCTGCTGGGCGCGGCGCAGGCCTTCGCGGCGCCGACCGCCTCGGCCATGCTGCCCTCGGTGGTGCCGACCGCGCTGCTGCCGCGCGCCATGGCGGTGTCCTCCTCGGCCTGGCAGACGGCAATGATCGTCGGCCCGTCGGCGGGCGGCGTGCTCTATGCCATCGGCGCCCCGCTGCCGTTCATCGTCGCCTGCGCCTCGTTCGTGGTGGGCGCCTTCGCCACCCTGATGATCCGCATGGAGCGCCGGGCGCCGGGGCGCGAGCCGGTGACGCTGGAATCGGTGTTCGGCGGCCTCACCTTCATCTGGAAGCGGCCGGTGGTGCTGGGCACCATCTCGCTGGACCTGTTCGCGGTGCTGCTGGGCGGCGTGGTCTCCCTGCTGCCCATCTTCGCCAAGGACATATTGCAGACCGGGCCGTGGGGCCTGGGCCTGCTGCGCGCCGCGCCGGCGGCGGGCGCGCTGGTGATGGCCGGCATCCTGACCAGATGGACCATCGAGCGCGGCATCGGCATGAAGATGTTCTGGTCGGTGATCGTCTTCGGCCTCGCCACCATCGTCTTCGCGCTGTCGTGGAACCTGTGGCTGTCGCTGGCGGCGCTGTTCATCCTGGGCGCCGCCGACAACATCAGCGTGGTGATCCGCACCTCGCTGGTGCTGCTGCAGACGCCCGACGAGATGCGCGGCCGGGTGAACGCGGTGAACTTCCTCGCCATCGGCACCTCCAACCAGCTCGGCGAGTTCTGGGCCGGCATGATGGGCGGCCTGCTGGGCGTGGTGACCGCCGGCACGCTGGGCGGCTCGCTGACCGTGCTGGTGACCCTGCTTTGGATGAAGCTGTTCCCCGACCTGCGCAAGGCCGACAGGTTCGAGGTGGACGAGAGCTAGGCGAGCGGCGACGGGCGGATGCTGCGGGTGTGAACGAGCCGGCGTGCCGCTTGCGCGGCCACCCTCATCCGGCGCTGCGCGCCACCTTCTCCCCGGCGGGGAGAAGGGAAAGCCGTGCCACTCCGCAAACGCAGTCCCCTCGCCCCGACGGGGAGAGGGTTAGGGTGAGGGAGACCGCGAAGCGGTTCCGGCGCTTAAGCCGGCAGCCACAGGCCGAAGGAAGGGGCCAGTTCCTTGATCCGCTGGCGGACGCCGGTCTTGTGCTTGAACCAGTATTCGTTGAGGGCGACGAACTCGGCGGAGGCGGCGGGGACGCTGGCGGCGGGATAGATCGCGCCGACCACGCAGGCGGCCATGCACGCGCCGCAATCCGTGCATTTGTTGGGGTCGATGAAGGACATGTCGTCGGCCGCTTCGCTGAAGATGCAGAATTCGGGGCAGACCTCCATGCAGGCCTCGCCCTTCACGCCGATGCAAGCCTCGGTCACAACGAACGTCATCGTGATCCCTTCGGATTTAATATGTATATTAAATGCATAATATATCCTGACGGCCTCCCTGCGCAAGCGCGGCTTGCCGGCCAGACGTTCGAAACGGTCAGGCGTTGGAGAAACGCGTCATGTCGACCCGCTGGCGCCGGGCGCCCCAGTCGCCGGGCCGCGGCTCGAACACGCCGGGAAGCCGCGTGCCGCAGTTCCGGCAGGCGCCCGACGCATCGAGCCGCCATTCGGACAGGAGGTGCCAGTCGCGCCCGATCAGCCGCTCGCCGCAGCACGCGCAATAGGTGCTCTGGCGCCCGAGGTCATGCACGTTCCCCACATAGACGTGCCGCACGCCGTTCCCGCGCGCGATCCGGTAGGCGCGGGTCAGCGTCTCGTGGGGCGTGCGGTGCTTGTCGCGCATGCGGTAGTCGGGGTGGAAGGCGGTGAAATGCAGCGGCACGTCCGGCCCCAGCCGCTCCACCACCCACTGGGTCATGGCCTGCAACTCGGCCTCGCCGTCGTTCTCGCCGGGGATCAGCAGGGTGGTGATCTCGACCCACACATCCGTCTCGTGCCGGAGGTATTCCAGCGTCTCGAGCACCGGTTGCAGATGGCCCTTGGTGACCCGCCAGTAGAACGCCTCGGTGAAGGCCTTCAGGTCCACATTGGCCGCGTCCATGTGGCGGTAGAACTCGGCGCGCGGCGCGGCGTTGACGTAACCGGCCGTCACCGCCACGGACCTGACGCCCGCCTCGCGGCAGGCCTGGGCGATGTCGATGGCGTATTCGTGGAAGATCACCGGATCGTTGTAGGTGTAGGCGACCGAGCGGCAGCCTGTCGCCAGCGCGGCGCGGGCGATGGCCTCGGGCGACGCATGGGCCGCCAGCTTGGCGTCCTCGCGCGATTTCGAGATGTCCCAGTTCTGGCAGAAGGTGCAGGCGAGGTTGCAGCCCGCCGTGCCGAAGGACAGGATCGGCGTGCCCGGCAGGAAATGGTTGAGCGGCTTCTTCTCGACGGGATCGATGACGAATCCCGACGAGCGGCCATAGGTGTCGAGGACGATCCGGCCGCCCCGCGCGGCGCGCACGAAGCACAGCCCGGCATGCCCTTCCGCCAGCTTGCAGGCGCGCGGGCAGACGTCGCACTGCACCCGCCCGTCCTCCAGCCTGTGCCAGTGGCGGGTGGGATGTCCGTTGCCAGCATCGGTGCTCACGCTGCCCATGCCGTTCATACTAGAGAGGATGGGCATCGATTCAAACCGGCGCCGATTCCGGCGGTCCGGCGTTTACTTCTTCTTGCGCGGCGGCGGCGGAGGCGGCGGTTCCTTGCCCTCGGTCCAGTCGATGAACGCATTCATCAGCGGATACAGCAGCGGCTTGTCGAGGCCGGCCCAGTTGAACGCCTTCTTCTGCGCCGTGAACACGGTTTCGGTGGTCTGGGCATCGATCACCTCGACCGAGGCGATATAGTCGTATCCGCCCTTCCATTCCACATACGGCTTAACCACCAGGAACGGTCCCACCGATTTGGCCAGCTTGTTCATGGACAGCAGGCTGCTGGCATCCGTGACATCGGGAATCTGGTTCTTGATGACGAACTTCTCGAGCTCGTCCTCGTCGTAGACCTGCTCGAACTTCTTCGAGTTCTTGATCGACTGGAAGAAGAACTCGTTCACCGTCTTGTTCTCGGTGAACGTGAAGACGACGATCATCTTGCCATAGCGCTCGGCCGAATAGGGTGCGTTGATGGTCTGATCCGCCGAGGTCACGACGGACCCGGTCTCGAACCTTCCCTCGTCATTCAGTTCCGCGGGTTTCAACGTGGACGAACAGCCATACAGGCCGACCGACACACCGATTACGGCGCACATCCTGCGCACGACAGAAGCCTTCAACGCCCCCTCCAGCCCATGACCCCATCTTCGGCGCAATTTATAGAATGTCCTCCCCAGGCAATGAAAGGGGATATTGCGGCGCGATCGACCCGCGTGGTGGTGTTGTCATCCGCGCCTCCGCCATGCGATGATCGGACGAGGGCAACAGGAACATCCGCATGACCGTCGATGCCAACCGCGTGAAGCAGCCGGGAGTGGCCGGATTTTTCTATCCGGCCGATGCCGCGGCCTGCGC
>CAZVVC010000222.1:0-6376 GCA_964630425.1 uncultured Bifidobacterium sp.
TTCGGCGTCGTAGCGCGCGAACCACGCGGCCGGGAACATGCTGAACAGCACCACGTCGCCCGACGGGCCGCGCGTCAGCGGATTGGGAAAGCTGAAATAGTGCACGGTGTCGAAGTCCAGCGACAGCATGGCCGTGCGGAAGGCGCCGATCAGCGCCTCGCGCGTGTCCGTCTGGGCGGTGGTGCGGAAGAACTCGCTGACCAGCATCAGGCGCGGCTCCCGCGGCATCGGACGACGCCGCGCGCCGGCCGGGCGCGAACGCGAATCTCGGACATTGCCCCTTTTTCTCCGCAGCCCTTCGGGCTCCAGGCGCTCGTCACGGCAGTCAGCCCCACGGGCGTCGCCGCCCGTCATGCCAGCGATCCGGCGGGATGCCGGGCCGACTGGCTGTTGTCCCCCGCGATATTAAGCGGACAAGGACTCCGGCGGCGCAAGCGAAATCGCCAAACCCGTGCACGTGCTTATTTTTTCGGGATTCCCGGCATGGACGACTTCTCGCCGCCGCTCGCTACCCTCCGCCCGCCATGTCATGTATAAGCAAACCAACGGTCAACACGGCAAACGAGGGTGGTCGATGTTCGGACAGATGCAGGACGTGCCCCTGCTGGTTTCTTCGCTGATCGAGTATGCCGAGAAATTCCATGCCGAGCAGGAGATCGTCACCCGGACGTTGCAGGGGCCGATCCACCGCTACACCTATGCCGACGCCGGCCGCCGCGCGCGCCAGCTCGCCCAGGCGCTCCTCGCGCTGGGCGTGAAGGAAGGCGACCGGGTCGGCACGCTGGCCTGGAACACCTACCGGCATCTCGAGGCGTGGTACGGCATCACCGGCATGGGCGCCGTGACCCACACGCTCAACCCGCGCCTGTTCGCCGACCAGCTCGCCTACATCATCCACCACGCCGGGAACCGGTTCGTGATGATCGATCCCACCTTCACCGGGGTGATGGAGAGCATCCTCGACCAGATTCCCACGGTGGAAGGCTTCATCGTCCTCGCCGACCGGGCCGACATGCCCGAGACCAGCCTGCCCAACGTGATCTGCTACGAGGAGCTGCTGGCCGCCCAGGACGGCGACCATGCGTGGCCGCGGCTCGACGAGCGGGCCGCCGCGGCCATGTGCTACACCTCGGGCACCACGGGCAACCCGAAGGGCGTGCTCTATTCAAACCGCTCCTGCGTGCTGCACGCCATGGCGGCGGCGCTGCCCGACGTGATGGGTTGCGGCTCGCAGACCGTCATCATGCCGGTGGTGCCGCTGTTCCACGCCAACGGCTGGGGCATCGCCCATTTCGCGCCCATGACCGGGGCCAAGATCGTCATGCCCGGCAAGGAGATGGACGGCGCCAGCATCTACCAGCTGCTGACCGAGGAGAAGGTGAACCTCACCGCGGCGGTGCCGACCGTGTGGCTGATGCTGCTGCGCCACCTGCAGGAGAACGACCTGGAGCTTCCCCACCTGAAGCGCGTGGTGATCGGCGGCTCGGCGGCGCCGCGCTCCATGATCGAGACCTTCGAGAAGCGGTACGGCGTCTCGGTCGGGCATCTGTGGGGCATGACCGAGATCAACCCCATCGGCTCCATGGGCAGCATCAAGGGCTCCATGCAGGACATGGACTACCAGGACCAGCTCGACCAGAAGATGAAGCAGGGCCGCGCCATGTGGGGCGTCGACCTGAAGATCACCGACGACGACGGCAACCGCCAGCCCTGGGACGGCAAGGCCGCCGGCCACCTGATGGTGCGCGGCCCGTGGGTTGTCAGCGAATATTACAAGGGCGAGGGCGGCCAAATCCTCGACGACGAGGGCTTCTTCGACACCGGCGACATCGCTAACATCGACAGCTATGGCTACATCCAGCTCACCGACCGGGCCAAGGACGTCATCAAGTCGGGCGGCGAATGGATCAGCTCCATCGACCTGGAGAACACCGCCGTCGCCCATCCCGGCATCGCCGAGGCCGCCGTCATCGGCATCCATCACCCGAAATGGGACGAGCGCCCGCTGCTGGTCTGCGTCCGCGCCGACGGCTCCCGCGTGTGCAAGCAGGACATGCTGGACTTCATGAGCGGCAAGGTCGCCAAATGGTGGATGCCCGACGACGTGGTCTTCGTCGACGAACTGCCCCACACCGCCACCGGCAAGCTGCAGAAGCTGAAGCTGCGCGAGCAGTTCAAGGGATACAGGCTGCCGACCTATTGAGGATGCTGGCCGCCTCGGTGGACGCTATATTGTCTCGTTCAGGAGATGAAGAATGAGCGAAATCCATCGTATCACCGTCGATCCCGAGCAATGCGGCGGCCGGCCCTGCCTGCGCGGCCTGCGCATCCGTGTGCGAGATGTGCTCGATCTGCTGGCCGCCGGCGCCAGCCGTGAGGAAATTCTCCAGGACTATCCGCTTCTGGAAGACGGCGACATCACCGCCGCGCTGGAATATGCGGCGCGGCAGAACGACCATCCGGTGCTGCGCGTGGCTTCAGTTAGGTGAAATTACAAGAGCTTAGGCACTGTCGATTGTGACGCGAGCCTGTACTGCCTTGATTGGCTGCCTCGACGAGGGCCAAATCCCTGGAACGATGCTGACACCTCTGATCCTTCTCCCCGGCCTGCTCTGCGACGCCGCCCTGTGGCGCGCGCAGATCGATGCGCTGGCGGACGTTGCGGCGGCGTCCGTGGCCGACCTTACCCTCGACGACACCGTGGGCGGGATGGCTGGGCGGGTGCTGGCGGCGGCGCCGCCGTCCTTCGCGCTGGCGGGGCTGTCCATGGGCGGCTATGTGGCGTTCGAGATCATGCGCCGGGCGCCGGAGCGGGTGACGCGGCTGGCGCTGTTCGACACCAGCGCCGCGCCCGACACCGACAAGCGCGCGGCGCAGCGCCGGCGGCTGGTGGAGTCGCTGAAGGTCGGGCGGTTCCGCGGCGTCACGCGGCGCATGCTGCCCGAGCTGCTGCATCCCTCGCATGTGGACGGGCCGGTGGGCGAGGCGGTGATGGCGATGGCGGAGCGCGTCGGCGCCGACGCCTACCGCCGGCAGCAGCACGCGATCCTGTCGCGGCCGGACAGCCGGCCGCTGCTGCCGGCCGTCTCGGTGCCGACGCTGGTCGCGGTGGGCGACGGCGACAGGGTGACGCCCATCGCCAAGGCACGGGAAATCCACGCGGGCATCGCCGGTTCGGCGCTGCACCTGTTCGAGGATTGCGGCCACCTGCCGGCCCTGGAGAAGCCGGAGGAGACGAGCGCGCTCCTGCGGGAGTGGCTCGCCTCCTAGATCAGGATGTGTTCGGGCGAAGGCGAGTCCGCCTTGCCTGAAAGCGCCCGGCTACATCTTGCCCTTCGCGGCGTCCTTCGCGCCTTTCGCGGCCTTGGCGGCCTCGTGCTCGGCCTGCGAGATGGAGCCGTCGCCGTCCGTGTCGGCCTTCTTGAACCAGGCGTCCTTCTTGGCCAGGTACTCGGCCTGCGAGATCGCGCCGTCGCCGTCCGTGTCGGCCTTGGCCATGGCGTCGGCCCTGTCGCCCAGTTCGGCGGCCGACAGCTTGCCGTCGCCGTCCTTGTCCATCTTCGTCCAGCCGGCCTGCACGGCGGCGTCGTGCTCGGCCTTGCTGATCGCGCCGTTGCCGTCGGTGTCCTTGTCCTTCCAGTCCTGATTGGCGAAAGCGGCCGAGCCGAGCGCGAAGCTCGCGGCCAGGAAGACGATCGTGCGTTTCATGAGATTCTCCCGTTTGCATCTCCGCGCCGAACGCGGATGGTGTGGTAACTGCCGGAGGCCGTGTAAGGTTCCGGTAACCCAACGGAAAAATAATGCTGTCCGTGCCGGGCCAACCGCCGCTTTGCCCGGCGCGCCGGCTCTGGCAGTATGCGCCGGTGAGCACAGCACCCGGGAACCAGGGCGACGTCGCCCTTTTCGTCACCTGCCTCGTCGACCTGATGCGGCCCGAGGTGGGTTTTGCCGCGGCCTCGCTGATCGAGGCGGCGGGCTTCGAGGTGGTGGTGCCGCGGTGGCAGAGCTGCTGCGGCCAGCCCAACTACAACAGCGGCGACCGCCGCGCCGCCCGGTCGATGGCCGAGCGCACCATCGAGGTGCTGGAGCCCTACCGCCATGTGGTGGTGCCCTCGGGCTCGTGCGCGGGGATGATCAAGGTGCACTATCCGCGCCTGTTCGACGAGTCCGACGCGCTGTTCGGCAAGGCGAGGGCGCTGGCCGACAGGACGGAAGAGCTGACCGTGTTCCTTGCCCGCCACGGCTACCGGCCGTCGGTGCCGCTGGAGGCGCGGCGCGTCGCCTATCACGATTCCTGCTCGGGCCTGCGCGAGCTGGGCATCCGCGAGCAGCCGCGCGCGCTGCTGCGCAGGCTTCCAGGCCTCAAGCTGGTCGAGCTGGCCGAGCCCGAGGTCTGCTGCGGCTTCGGCGGCGCCTTCTGCGTCAAGTACCCGGACATCTCCGGCCGCATGGCGGCCAACAAGACCGCCGACATCGCCGCCACCGGCGCCGACACGGTGGCCATGGGCGACGTGGGCTGCCTGCTCAACATCGAGGGACGGCTGCGGCGCGAGGGCAGCCCTATCCAGGCCTGCCACGTGGCCGAGCTGCTGGCCGGCATGGTGGAGCGCGGCCGTGGAGGTTGAGAGCGGGGCATTCGTCGAGAAGGCGCGCGCGGCGCTGGGCGACGCGACGCTCCAGCACGCGCTGAAGCACATCAAGCACGGCTTCGTCGAGGCGCGCGCCGCGGCGGCCGCGCGGCTGCCGGGCTTCGAGGCCATGCGCGACCGGGCGCGCGACGTGAAGGCGCACACCGTCGCCCATCTGGCCGACTATCTGGAGCAGTTCGAGGCCAATGTGCGGGCGCTGGGCGGACATGTCCACTGGGCGGCCGATGCCGAGGAGGCGCGCCGGATCGTCGTCGACATCTGCCGCGGGGCGGGCGCGCGCACGGTCACCAAGAGCAAGAGCATGGTGACCGAGGAGATCGAGCTCAACGCCTGCCTGGAGCGGAACGGCATCGAGCCGGTCGAGACCGACCTGGGCGAATACATCATCCAGCTCCGCCGCGAGAAGCCCAGCCACATCATCGCGCCGGTCATCCACCTGTCCCGCGACCAGGTGGCCGACACCTTCCACGAGCACCATCCCAGATACGGCTTCACCGAGCGGCTGACCGTGCGCGCCGACATGGTGCGCGAGGCGCGCGCCATCCTGCGCGAGCGCTTCGTGAAGGCCGATGTGGGCATCACCGGCGCCAACTTCCTCGTCGCCGAGACCGGCTCGGCGGTGCTGGTCACCAACGAGGGGAACGCCGATCTCACCGCCTCGCTGCCCGACACCCACATCGTCGTCACCGGCATCGAGAAGCTGGTGCCGACGCTCGAGGACTGTCATCTGATGCTGCGGCTGCTGCCCCGTTCGGCGACCGGACAGGACGTCACCGCCTATATGAGCTTCTTCACCGGCCCGCGCCGCGCGGGCGATGCGTCGGGGCCGTCCTCGTTCCATGTGGTGCTGCTGGACAACGGCCGCTCGTCCATGCCGGGCACCGAGTTCGAGGACATGCTGCGCTGCATCCGCTGCGGCGCCTGCCTCAACCACTGCCCGGTCTATGCCAATATCGGCGGCCACGCCTATGGGTCGGTCTATCCGGGGCCGATGGGCGCGGTGCTGACGCCCACGCTGGCCGGCATCGACAAGGCCGGGCACCTGCCGAACGCCTCTAGCTTCTGCGGACGGTGCGAGGAGGTCTGTCCGGTGCGCATCCCGCTGCCCAGGATGATGCGACACTGGCGCGAGCGCGAGTTCGAGCGGCACCTGACGCCGCGCGGCACGCGCTGGGGCCTGCACGCCTGGGCGGTGATCGCGGCCAGCCCGCGCGTCTACCGGGCCATGCAGTGGACCGCCTCGCGGGCGCTGCGGCTGCTGGCCTGGCGCGGCTGGATCAGGCGGCTGCCGCTGGCGGGCGCGGGCTGGACCAGCCAGCGCGACATGCGCGCGCCGTCAGGCGACAGTTTCCAGCGGCAATGGAGGCAGCGCGGTGGCAGACGATAGCCGTTCCGCCATCCTCGGCCGGCTGCGCGCCGCCCGGCCGCGCCATGCGCCGGCCCATCCGCCGCCCGCGCGCCGGCCGGTTCCGCCGTCGCCGGTGGAGACCATGGCCCTGTTCCTCGACCGCCTCGCCGCGGCGCGCGCCACGGCGGAGCGCGTCGCCGCGCTGGCCGACGTGCCCGCGGCGGCGGCGCGGTATCTGGCGGGCCAGAACCTGCCCGCGCGGCTGACGGTCGCGCCCGACCTGCGGCTGGATTTCTCGCACGCCGCCCTGACGCTGGAGGACGCGCTGCCCGTCGCGGACGGCGCCGCCGTCCTGACCGGCTGCTTCGCCGGCGTCGCC
>CAZVVC010000223.1:0-6329 GCA_964630425.1 uncultured Bifidobacterium sp.
CTCACACGTGCCTACACGTGTTACTTCACGAGGCCGAGGGCGAAGGCCTGGGGCTTCACCATCTTGTAGCCGTAGACGTTCACACCGCGGACCAGCTGACCGAAGTCGGTCGGGTTCGGGAGGTGCTCGGTCGCCGCGAAGTTCGACGCGAAGGTCAGCGCCGACTTGTGACCGGCGATGATCGCCTGACGCGCCACGGCGCCGCCCTGAGTGTTGCCGTCGAAGTCCAGGCCGTTGCCGGCCTGCGGCAGCAGGTTGCTGACGTAGATCGTGAAGCGGTCGATGGTGCCGATCTTGCCGTTCCGCAGGATCGACTGACCGTCACCAGTCACATATGCCTGGGCCAGCGGAGACCGCATCAGCCACTGGCGCATGAACGGCGGGATCACCAGGAAGCGGTCCGTGTCCGGCACGTTCTGCTCATCCAGCACGCTCGACAGGCCCACAATCAGCGGGATGGTCGTGGTGTCGCTGAGGGTGACCGGCGCCGCGTCCGTGCCCAGGTTGTAGCCGCCTGAGATGACGCCGGCCGTCGCACCCTTGTTGGCGCTCGCGCCCTGGCTGAAGATGTCCGACAGGACGGCGCGGTCGATGGTGATCGCCATCTGCTTGGCCGCGTCCTGCGAGAACATGTCCATCAGGTCGGGCTGCGACTGGAAGGCGAGCACGTCGTTCACGCCGAAGCCGAACGCCTTGGCCTTGTCGATGACCAGCTCGATCACCTCCGGCGCCGGGACCTCGTAGGTGAGGTTGCCGCCGACGACATAGTCGTTGATGGTGATCGACGGGATGTTGTTGATGTGGACCTTGTCGCCCATCTGGCGCAGGTCGCCTTCCCAGTCGGTATTGGCGATCTCGCCAAGGACCGTGGTCTCGTAGAACTTGACGTTCAGCTTCCCGGACCAGATCTCGGGGATGAAGTTGCCCGAGTAGGAAGGGTTGGTGTTGTAGGGAGCCTGGACAGGCACTGCCATGTGAACCTCCTGGAGTTATGGCTCTCCGCCGAGGCTCCCGGTGATGGTCAGGTCTTGACCCGTCCGGTGGCAGCGGCGGCGGTGATTTCAGCGTCGATCCGCGCGGCATCCGCCTCTCGGCCCCGGTACTTCCCTGTCCGCACATCCGTGTAGAACCGGGTGACTTCGTCACGCGTCCACACCTTGTCTGCAGCGCCAGGGGTCGGCTCCGGTGCGGTCGCCCGCGAGGTGCTCGGCGCAACTTGTCTCTCGAGGGGCGTAGGGGCGGGCGGTGCCGGCTGCTGGGCAGGGGACTGCGTCTGCTTGAACGAGCTGAAGATCGTGGCGGTACGCTGCACGTCCTTGGCCTGGTAGGCGCTGTCGAGATACGCCTGGCGCGGAACGCCGCTGAGATCGTCCACGACCGTCAGCCACTGGATGAACGCGGGGTCCTGGTTGATCTCGCTCCAGTCGGGTACGATCTGGGTGAGGGCCGCCAGGTAGCTCTGCTCCCGCGTCTGGACCTGCTGGCTGGACACGCCGCCCAGCTGGTCGCGCAGCTGCTGGTTCTCCTGCTCGAGAGCCGTGAGCTTGCCCGTCATCTCCCGCGTCATCTCCTGGGCGACCTGCATCGCCTGGCGCTTGACGAGGTCGACGAGGTCAGCCCCGTACACCTCTACGTCCTTGTCCGTCACGAGCGGGGCGGTCGGCTCGGGCGCCGGCTCGGGCTTGGCTGTCAGCCCCTCCAGTTTCGAGGTCAGATGCGTGAGCTGACTCGTGAGCTCCTGCACCTGCCGCTGTAGCTGGGGGACCTGGGAGTCGTACTTCCCCTGGAGGGTGCGGTAACGCTGTTCCCAGTCGGCCTCGACCTGCGGCGCCGGCGCGGGGTCCGCGGCCGGTTGTGGCGGAGATGGCGGCTCAGGCGGTACAGGATCCTGCGGGGCTTCCGCGGCAGGCGGGGGCGAGGGGTTGCTCAGCTGGTCGCTGATTTCCTTAGCCTTGTCGGCCTGTTTCTGTATCGACTTGGGCAATGCCATCTGGATCTCCTGCGCCGACTACGCCTCGCACGTCCTTCATGGGTATGTGCTGCGCGGTACGGTCTGCGGGTTGTAGGGGCTTAGCGGCCCCCGGGCGCGGCGAGCAGCCGCGGAGCATCTTCCGCGAGCTGTCGGATTTCCTGGAGCAGCCTGGCTCTCCCCTGAAGTTGCCGCATCCCCGGCTCGTCCTGCCGTTCGACCAGCAACTCCAGCGTCCTGTCCAGCTCCTCCTCGAGCATCTTGAGCACGTCGGCCCAGGCCGGAATGACTCGCAGCTGGACCAAGGCCCTGAGCGCCTCTGAGGAGGGTCTGCTCAACATGTGGATAGACTAGATAACATTATAACAGGTGTCAACATATGTTACGAAGTTGACGGCGGCGAGAAGTTATCCGTCACCGGAGCGCCGTTCTGGAGCTGCTGCCCGTTGGTCTCCGGGCCGGGCGGCGGGGCCATCGCCTGCATCGCCATCTGCCGAGCCCGGATGGCTTCCAGGTCGGGCACGATCTTGTCGACGTCCATGTCGAGCTCGCGGACAACCTCGCGCAGCACCGCGGCGCGGCCCTCGATGCCGACGATCTGCATATCGATCGGGTTCGCCGTCGCCACCAGGAACTCGTTCCGGCGGACCTGGGCGGTCTCCTTGGCGATCAGCGCGGCCGCGCCCTTGGCGACCACGACCACGTCGCCCTTGAGCTCCGGGTCCTCGGAGAACTGCATGTTGTGGTAGTACTGCCGCTCGATCGCCGGCCGGAGCATGTTCATGTCGATGTTGCTGATGACCTGCTTCATGCCTTTGGAGGCGTTGCTGATCATCATCGACAGGCCCGATGCCGTCCGGCCGGCGCCGCCGGGCGCAGCTTCCCCTGTCATGTATTTCGGCACGCCGGAGTACTCGTCCGCCAAGGCGCTGCCGAACTCGAACACCTTGAGCAGCTGGTCGACGTTACTGTCGGGCTGGAAAAACGTAATCGGTGGCTGGCCCTGCGCTCCGCCGATTACGGGGTCGGCCACCATCTGCCAGACGCGCCAGGGCGTCAGCTGGGTGAGGTTCTCGCCGGGCGCCAGACGGTCGACGCTGACAGCGACCTGTGGGCCGGACGCCATCGCCATGTTGTTGACCAGGGCGCGCGCCGCGGCGCCGACGATGGACTGGGTGTCCCGCACCAAGTCCGCCACCGAGTTGCCCCAGAAGCTGCCGGGGATGTCCTCGTAGCTCGCCTTGAAGTAGGGCTTGCGGTTCAGCGGGTCGTAGTTCAGCACGGCCTTGATGACGTAGCTGCCGATCAGCCACGCCTCGACATGATACTCCTTGACCGGATCCGGCACGTCCGCGTCAGACATGCCCCACTCCCGCAGCATCTTGCCCGGCACGCAGCCCCAAAACTGCAGGGCGTCGATCGTGCCGTCGGTGTTGTTGATGTAGGACAGGGTGGGCTTGCCCTCGGCCTGGGCCTGCTCGACGTCGTCGACCAGCCAGTTGCGCAGCCCGCCGGCGTAGGTGTCCAGCACCGCGCGGATCGAGGCCTCGTCATAGCCCTCCACGCCGATCAGGTCGTGCAGGTCCTGGCGGTACATCTGGTGCTGCTCGATGAAGTAGCCGTTCTCGAAGTCCGTCGCGCTCGGCGACGGGAACGCCTTCAGCGGGTCGACCCTCTCCCACTCCATGACCAGCTTCATATCGACCACTGGTGTGAACTTGCCGCCCTCAGCCGGCGCCCACTTCAGGCGCGGCTTGCGCCGGATCACCGGCCCCTTGAGGATGGCCGCCGGGAACGTCGTGACGTCGTCGATGACCTGGTCGATCGCCTCGAGGAACCCGCCCTCATCCTGCTGGTCGGCCATCTTGTCGGCCATCCGGTCGCAGGCGGCGACCGCCTCCTTCTTCAGCATGTCGCGCACCTGGTCGCGCATGCGGCGCATCAGCTCCTGCACCAGCTCGTCGTCCGGCGGCATGCCGGCGGCCGTCGCCTGCACGATGGGCACCGCGGCGGCGCGGACGATCTGCTCGTTCACCTCCGGGTCGATGTCCGGCACGGTCGACGGCTGGATGCCCCACGGGCGCTCGACCCCCTGGCCCATGATCACGTCGCGGATCCAGCTGGCCGCGCCGCGGCACTTGACCGAGGTGAGCATGGGGTAGACGTCGGAGCCGCCCATCTCGCAGATCGCCGCGTGCTTGTCCGGGTCGTACTCACCGCGGCGCGCGCGCAGCGATGCCAGCATGCGGCGCTCGACCGGGCGCTTCGCCTCGCGCGCCTCGACCCAGCACTTGCGGATATGGCCTGCTAGGTTGCCGATGAAGGGCTGCGCCTGGCGCGCCTCGGCGGCGCGGCGCTCGGCATCCTGCTGCTCCTTGAGCACGGTCGACAGCGGCGCGGCCCGCGTCAGGCCGAGCTGGACGACGTTTCCCGCGGGTGCGGGGGTGGACGGGGTAATACCCACGGGGATGGCTTGCAACGTGCACTCCTGTGCGACCAGGCCGCATCAGGATATGATAACACCTGTTATTATGTCCAGCCCAAAGCGGACACCCGCTGAATCTCCCGCGCCCGCGGCACCTCCAACGCCCGACCCGCGGCGTTGTCCGCATGCAGGCAGGCGTACTGGTGCGCGTCGGCGATGTGGCTGTGGTGGTTCTTCTCCGGCGACGTCTCGTGCTCGCCACTCTTTTTGAGCTTGTAGCGGTAGCCGCCGCGCATGGCGTCGATCAGGACCCGCGCGCCGGGGTCGATCAGGTAGCCGGGTCCGCCATCAATCTGGCGGCTGAGGAACTGCTCCACCGCGGCGATCCGCGCGGCGACCGCGTTGGTCCTAGCCGGCCGCACGGCGAAGCCCTCGGCCCTCAGAATGTCGAAGCACGTCCGCTCGTCGGTCTGCGCCCGCTGCGCGCCGGCCGGGTCGCCGATCACCAGCACCTGGAACCCGGCGTACTTCTGGGCCAGGAGCGGCTTGAGCTGGGACCGGGTGAACTGCAGGATGCCGCTGCCGTCGGAGGTGAGGGCGTCGTAGGTGAGCAGCCTCCCCTTGGGATCCAGCTGAGAGATGGACGCGCTCGGCTGCAGCCCGAAATCCACCCCGATGATGAGCGGGTGGCTCGACGATCTGATAGGGGTCAAGGGCTCCTTCGCCACGTGGAAGGCCGTGTCGAACGTCCTGAACACCGCCTTGCCGGCGAGCGACTTGCCGAATTTGGAGTGGATGTAGACGTCGATCCAGTCCTCGGACTTGCCCTTGGCCAGGTTGTCGTAATAGTCGTCAGGCAGGTATTCCACCCAGTCGGCCTCGGGCGACAGGCCCGATGGCTGGAAGAACACGTCCGCGTTGTCGGGTGGGTTGGAGAGGAACTGCTCCCAGAAGGTATCCATGTCGGGCGGGTTGGTCGCCCCCCACAGGTGCTTGTTGGCCGTGCCGTCGTCGGCGACGCAGCCGACCCCGTTCAGCGCCTTCGACGGGTAGCGCCCCAGGCGCCCCTGCAGCGCGTCGAAGATCGCCGGGTTGATCTCGCGGAACTCCTCGAGAATGCCGAAGCTCACCTGCAGCGACAGCAGCCGCCGCACGTCGTTGGCGTCGTCCAGGCCGCGGAACAGCACCTCGCACTCCACGTCCCCGAACCGCATCAGGAACGAATACTCGGTCTTGGTGAACAGCCCGGCTTCGCCGTCGGGAAACCACTGCAGGAAGTCCTTGATGGATGAGTCGCGCAGCTGCTCGCGGGTGTTGCGCACCCACACCGCGCGGGACCGCCGGATACCATCGGGGCAGGGCGCCATGAGCGACGCGTGGTAGGCGATCTTCATGATGGCCGCTGTGGTCTTGCCCGATCCGATCGGCCCGACCTGGAAGCTGATGAACTTCCGGCTCAGCAGGAAATCGGCGAGCGAGCCAGGCGGCTCGTAGAAGACCGTCATCAGGCAGGGCCGCTCGAATAGCACTGGCCCAGAAGCTCCAGGCTCTCGCGCATGGCGGCGACGTGCGCCTCGGCATCGGCCATGTCGTAGGCCCAGACGTCCGAGGCGTAGGTACGGCGGCAGACCCTGTACTCCAACAGGAAGCGATACAGCGGACGGCCGTACTCGTCCTTGCGGACCTGGTCCGAGTCCGGTGCCTCCCAGGAGCGGCGCAGCGCCTCGAGGTCGATGATCTCAGCCATTGACGGGCTCCTGGATATCCAGCGGGGCGATCCCCTGCAGCCGCTTCACGAAGGCCTCCAGGCGCCGCGGGCGGTCGGGCAGCTCGGCCGGCATGTCGATGGTAACGGTGTCGGGCTGGGGAGGGGACACCACGGCGCGCTGGTTGATCACGATGTTCACGCCAAAGCCCGTGCCGGCGCCCTGGTCC
>CAZVVC010000224.1:0-6298 GCA_964630425.1 uncultured Bifidobacterium sp.
GTTCAAGCTGCCGCCTCAGATCCGCAACGTACAGCGTCCAGCCGCCTGACGGCGTCCGGCGCAGCCCCTTTTGAAAGGATAACGCCTTGGCCGTCCCTCTGATTCAGCAGGTCCGCGTCGCCAGCTACATCATGAAGCAGAAGATCAAGGGCAACCGGCGCTATCCGCTGGTGCTCATGCTCGAGCCCTTGTTCCGCTGCAACCTGGCCTGCGCCGGATGCGGCAAGATCGACTATCCGGACGCGATCCTGAACAAGCGCCTGTCGGTCGAGGATTGCCTCCAGGCGGTCGACGAGTGCGGCGCGCCCATGGTGTCGATTCCGGGCGGCGAGCCGCTGCTCCACAAGGAGATCGACAAGATCGTCGAGGGCATCATCGCCCGCAAGAAGTTCGTCTATCTGTGCACCAACGCGCTGCTGCTCAAGAAGAAGATGGACCTCTTCAAGCCGTCGCCCTACCTGACCTTCTCGGTCCATCTGGACGGCCTGAAGGAAGAGCACGACAAGTCGGTGTCGCAGGACGGCGTGTTCGACCGCGCCGTCGAGGCGATCCAGGAAGCGGTGAAGCGCGGCTTCCGCGTCACCGTCAACTGCACCCTGTTCAACAACGCCGAGCCCGAGCGCGTCGCCGACTTCTTCGACTATGTCCGCACGCTGGGCGTCGAGGGCGTCACCGTCTCGCCGGGCTATGCCTATGAGCGCGCGCCCATGCAGGATCACTTCCTGTCGCGCCGCGACACCAAGGAGCTGTTCCGCAAGGTGTTCCGCCTGGGCAAGTCGCGCGGCTCCAAGTGGGTGTTCAACCAGTCCAGCCTCTATCTCGACTTCCTCGCCGGCAACCAGAAGTACGAATGCACGCCCTGGGGCAGCCCGGCGCGCAACGTCTTCGGCTGGCAGAAGCCGTGCTACCTGGTGGGCGAGGGCTATACCTCGACCTTCAAGGAGCTGATGGAGACCACCGACTGGGACAGCTACGGCACGGGCCGGTACGAGAAGTGCGCCAACTGCATGGTGCATTGCGGCTACGAGCCGACCGCGGTCACCGACACCGTCGCCAACCCGCTGAAGGGGCTGAAGGTGATGCTGAAGGGCATCGAGACCGAAAAGCCGATGGTCGAGGACATCCCGCTGCACAACCAGCGGCCCGCGACCTATGTCTTCGAGAAGCAGGTCACCAACTTCATGCACGATCTACATGAAGAAAAGCCGCGGAACTCCAAGCCGAGCAAGGTCGCGTAGGGTCTTGCGTGCCTGGCCGGTCTGGTAGGCCAGGCGGATCATCTCGCCGGTTTCCCACGGATGCAGGGCAAGGGAGATCAGCGCCCGCCGGGCGCTGACGTTCCCCAGTTCGTCCAGCGCCTCGATGGCCGAGAGGGGCAGCAGCCTGCCCGCCTCGTCGGCCACGGCGCGCAGGGCGATGAACGGTATGTTCCGCTGCTGCGCGGCGCGCCCGATGGCGAAACTCTCCATGTCCACGCCCAGCGCCTTGGTCTCGATGTGCAGGGCGCGCTTGTCCGCCGGCGTGGCGGTGGGCGGATCGCTGTGCGCCAGATTGCCCACTTCCTTGCGGAGCTTGACCTCGCCGATGGCGCGTCGGACGTTGGCCATCCAGGCGTCGTCGGTTTCGACCCGGTCGTTGTGGTCGATGACGTGGCTCGAGATCAGCAGCGTGCCGGCCTTCAGCCCCTCCAGCAGGGCGCCGGCGATGCCGAAGCTGATCAGCGCCGTGCAGCCGTCGTCGATCAGCTTCAGCGCGGTGGTGCGCGAGGCGACATAGCCGGGACCGCCGCAGGCGACGGCGATGTTGTCCGGGGCGCCCGGCTTCGCCAGTTCGTCGAGGACGATATCCGCCTCGAACTGCATGCCGGTGACGATGCCCAGGCGACTCATGGGGTCTTCCTTCTCTGGCTGGCCAGCGCCGCCGCCCGGTTCCCCGAGCGGATGGCGCCTTCGATGGTGGCAGGCAGGCCCGTGTTCGTCCAGTCGCCCGCGAGGAACAGATTGTCCAGATTCGTCGCCGGTCCCGGCCGCCGCGCGACGGTGGCCGGGTCTTGGGCGAAGGTGGCCCGGCGCTCCTTCACCACGCGGAAGGGCGGCATCGCCTCGGCGATGGACAGCGCCTTCATCACGTCCTGCCAGCACCGGGCGGCGATCTCGTCCGCGTCCATCTGCGCTTCCCGGGCGGCCGCGCTGATGGTGATCGACACGATCTCGCCGTGGACGAATATCCAGTGGGCGAAGCCGCCGACCACGCCGATGGCCTCGACGGCGTCGCGGCCGCGCGGCGCGTGGGGCAGGCGGAAATGCACGTTGACGATAGGCTCGCCCGCCGCCGGGACGGGCAGGCCGGCGACCAGGCTGCCGGCTTCCCACGGCGGCACCGCGAGGATGACCTCGTCGCCGGCGCCGATGGCCACCGCGTCCGAGCCGACGGTCAGCGCCGCGATGCGGCCGCCGTCCTGGCCGAGCGCCTGCACCCGCTCGCCGAAACGGATGTCGACGCCGCGCTTCTCCAGTAGGGCGATCGCCGGGTCGATCAGGCTGTCCGCCAGATTGTGCCGCGCGATCAGCGGACGGCAGGCGGCCGAGCCGCGCGCGAAGGTCTCCAGCAGCACGGGCTTCATCAGCACCGCCGCGGCGCGGTCCGGGCGCTCGTTGATGGCGGCGAGCACCATCGGCTCCCACAGTCCGCGGAACAGCGGGCCATCGGTCGGCATCACATCGGCCACGGTCTTGTCCGCCCCGGCCGCCAGCAGCCTCAGCGCCGGCAGGAAGGAGAGGGCGGACGTGCCCGGCACCCGGCGCGCGGCGGACAGCACCCACCAGGGCACGAGGCCCGCATTGGGCCGGATGGTCCAGCGCGCGCCGCTGGCCGCGTCGATGAAGGGGAAGGCGGCCTCGCGCGGCCCCACCATGCGGTCGCGGGCGCCGATCTCGTCCAGGAAGGCCATGACGGCGGTGTTGCCGCTCATGACCAGGTGGTTGCCGTTGTCGATGACGCAATCGAGCGCCGCGTCGTGAAACGAGCGGCAGCGGCCACCCGCGCGCCTGGTGGCCTCGATCAGCGTCACCTGACGGCCGGTGCGCGAGACGCTCAACGCCGCGCTCAGGCCGGCCAGCCCGGCGCCGATGATCCAGGTGCGGGTCATGGGATCAGAACAGGCCGTAGCGGACGGCGATCCACAGCTTCTCCAGCTTGGACACGCCGTTGCGCGGGCCGTTCGGCAGATGGTCCCAGTCGTCGGCGATCAGCAGGTCCAGGGTCTTGCGATAGACCATCATCATGATGATCGCGGGCCGCATCGCCTTGCGCGAGCAGCGGGCGATGGCCGCCTCGGCGAGCCGGAATTCCTCGTCGGCGCGCACGGCCAGGGCGCGGCAGGTCTCGCGCAGGCGGGGGTCGACGACCACGGCGGCCGGGTCGCTCGACTCGATGCCCGCCGCGGTCAGCAGCTCGCGCGGCAGGTAGAGGCGTCCCATGGCCGCGTCCTCCTCCACGTCGCGCAGGATGTTGGTGAGCTGCAACGCCAGGCCGAGATGGTCGGCGACGGCCTGTCCCGCCGGCGTGGCGTCGCCGAAGATGCACACGCACAGCCGCCCGACGGCGCAGGCGACGCGGTCGCAATACAGGATCAGGTCGTCCATGGAGGGCGCACGGATCGGCCCGGTGCCGTCCATCTCCATGCCGTCGATCAGCGCGATGAAGTCCTTCTTCTCCAGCCCGTAGAGGCCGATGGCAGGCGCCAGGACGCGGGTGATCGGATGGCCGGGCGCGCCGCCGTACAGCGCCTCGATCTCGCGGCGCCATGCCTCGAGCGCGGCGCGCTTGGTGTCGTCGTCGTCGTCGCCGTCGGCGATGTCGTCCACTTCCCGGGCGAAGGCGTAGACGGCGAAGATGGCGTCACGCTTCTCGGGCGGCAGGAAGCGCATCGCCCAGTAGAAGGACGAGCCCGCCGCGGTCACGGTCTCGCGCACCCGCGCCATGTCGGCGGGATCGGGGGACGGGGATGTGAACGATCGTTGTGCCAGCGCCACGATGATACCCGAGATCAGTTGGCGCCCACCTCACGCAGCAGTTGCGGCTGGCCGAGCGCTGCCAGCACTGTCGTGACCACGTCGGACCACGTCAAGCCGGCTTCGGCATATTGCTGCTCCGGCGAGCCGTGGCCAATGAAGAAATCGGGCAGCGTCATGGTCCGGACCTTCAAGCCGGTCTCCAGCAATCCCTCGCGCGCCATGTGTTGCAGGACATGGGCGCCGAATCCGCCGATCGAGCCTTCCTCGACGACGATCAGCACCTCGTGCTCCAGCGCGAGCCGGCGGATCAGGTCGGCGTCGAGTGGCTTGGCGAAGCGGGCGTCGGCCACCGTGATCTTCAGGCCGTAATGGGTCAGCTCGTCGGCGGCGCGCAGGCAGTCGTTGAGGCGCGAGCCCAGCGACAGCAGGGCGATGCGGTTGCCCTCGCGCAGGACGCGGCCCTTGCCGACGGGCAGTTCCTGGCCGCGCGCCGGCAGCGGCACGCCGAGGCCTTCGCCGCGCGGATAGCGCAGCGCGGAGGGCCGGTCGTCGATGGCCAGCGAGGTCACCAGCATGTGCTTCAGCTCCGCCTCGTCGGCGGGTGCCATCACCACGAAGTCGGGCAGGCAGCACAGATAGGCGAGGTCGTAGCTGCCCGCATGGGTCGCGCCGTCCTGGCCGACGAGGCCCGCGCGGTCCATGGCGAAGCGCACCGGCAGACGCTGGATCGCCACGTCGTGCACCACCTGGTCGTAGGCCCGTTGCAGGAAGGTGGAATAGATGGCGACCACTGGCTTGATGCCCTCGGTGGCGAGGCCAGCGGCGAAGGTCACCGCGTGCTGCTCGGCGATGCCGACGTCGAAGGTCCGTTCGGGGAAGCGCTTGCCGAAGATGTCGAGGCCGGTGCCCGACGGCATGGCGGCGGTGATCGCCACGATGCTGGGGTCGGCCTCGGCTTCCTCGATCAGGCCCTGCGCGAAGACGGCGGTATAGCTGGGCGCCCTGGCGACCGGCTTGACCTGCTCCAGCGTCTCCGGGTCGAACTTGTTGACCGCATGATACTTCTCGGCATTCGGCGCCGTGAACGGATGGCCGTGGCCCTTCTCGGTGACCACGTGCAGCAGCACCGGGCCCTGACGGTCGCTGTCCCGGATGCGGTCGAGGACCGTCACCAGGTGATCCACGTTGTGGCCGTCCACCGGACCCACATAGGTGAAGCCCAGATCCTCGAAGAAGGTGCCCTTGTCCTGGGCGCTGCCGGCATGGGCGCGGGCGCGCGAGCGCGCGTCGGCGAAATCGGACGGGAAGGCGGCTTCCAGTCGCGCCTTGATCTCGGTCAAGGACATCAGCGGATTGTCCGCCACAATACGGGCGAGGTAGTGGCTGAGGGCGCCGACGGCGGGCGCGATGGACATGGCGTTGTCGTTCAACACCACGAGCATGCGGGAGTTCAGCGCGCCGGCGTTGTTCATGGCCTCGAAGGCCATGCCGGCGCTCATGGAGCCGTCGCCGATCACCGCCACGACGTTGTTGTCGCCGCCCTTGATGTCGCGGCCCACCGCCATGCCGAGGCCGGCGGAGATGGAGGTCGAGCTGTGCGCCGCGCCGAACGGGTCGAACGCGCTTTCGCTGCGCTTGGTGAAGCCGTACAGGCCGCCCTTCTGGCGGATGCTGCGGATGCCGGCGCGCCGGCCGGTCAGCACCTTGTGCGGATAGGCCTGATGGCTGACGTCCCAGATCAGGCGGTCGGCCGGCGTGTCGAACACGTAGTGCAGCGCCACGGTCAGTTCGACGACGCCGAGGCCGGCGCCGAAATGCCCGCCGGTCACCGATGCGGCGTCGATGATCTCGGCCCGCAATTCGTCGGCAACCTGCCGAAGCTTGCCCGGCTCCAGCGAGCGCAGGTCTTCCGGGTTGGCGATGGTGTCGAGAAGCGGAGTTTTTGGCGGCATCTGTCCGGGTCGTTGGTGGTCATGGGCCGTGAGGTGGGACGGTTACACCGCCCCGGCCGTTTTGCATAGCAATATGCGCCACGGAACCCCCTGAACCATTCATCAATTCCATATATGGTAGTTCAGACCGGACTTTGCGCCAACAGATTGCCGCAGGCCTACGGGTGCAATTGCTTGTCAGGTGTGACCTTTTTGATACGCCCGGCCCTTCCACCGGCTGGTCCTGCCGGTCCACCGATTGATCGCCGAATCCAGCGTCATCGCCCCGTAAAGCGCCGCCGTTACCGGAACAATCACGCGTTCGCCGGCGCCGCGACCATAATCGCGCAC
>CAZVVC010000225.1:0-6197 GCA_964630425.1 uncultured Bifidobacterium sp.
CGCCAGCCAGCTTATCAGGCCGCCGCCCAGCAGGCCGCCGATGCCGGCATAGAAGGTCAGCAGCGGCATCATGACGACCAGGGCGATGAAGCGCGGCACCACCAGCGTGTCCATCGGCGAGATGGCCAGCGTGTCCATGGCGTCGATTTCCTCGTTCATCTTCATCGAGCCGATCTCGGCGGTGATGGCGCTGCCCGAGCGGCCGGCGATGATGATCGCCGACAGCAGGATGCCGAACTCGCGCAGCACCGAGGTCACGACCAGGTTCACGGTGAAGATCTCGGCGCCGAACAGCCGGAGCTGGTAGGCGCCCTGATAGGCGATGACGATGCCGATCAGGAACGAGATGAGGCCGACGATGGGCATGGCGTTGAGGCCGATCAGCTCCATCTGCTTGACGGTGGCGGTCAGGCGGAAGCGCTGCGGCTGGCTGGTGTAGCGCCAGAGCGTCTCGATCAGCAGGCCGACGAAGCCGAGCGAGGCCTTGGTCTGGCCGCCGACGCGCATGACGCCGGCGCCGATCTCCTCCAGCATGTGCAGCATCACGTTGGGCTCGGGCTGCTCGATCAGGCACAGCGCGTCGTTCGACGCCGCCTGCTCGATCAGCGCCATCTGGCCTTCGGTGCCGCCGCGATATTCCACGCCGTGGCCGGCGGCGCGCAGGTCGCGCACGGTCCGGTACAGCAGCCAGGCACCCGCCGTGTCGAGGCGCTCGACCCTGGTCAGGTCGACGACGATGGGCTCTTCCTTGCGGAAGGACAGCGTCTTGAGGCTCTCGAACAGCGAGGGCGAATGGGCGATGACCCACGGGCCGCCCGTCTGCAGCGTCGCGCCACCATCCGCCTTTTCCTGCGATACCCACGGCTGGTCGCCGACGGTCGCGCTCTGCCCCATATGCCCTCCCGGCTGTTTCCGCAGTATCAACGAGTTGCCAGACATTTGGCAATGTTATCAATGGGACGGTATGGTGGCGGCCTGTGTCCGAGAACAGGCGGTATACCGTGACCACCATCAACGATGTCCTCGATTTCTGGTTCCCTCCGGACAGCCGTCCCGATGCGTCGCACCCCGAGGGACGCGATGTCGCCGCTTGGTTCGCGCCGGACCCGGCATTCGACGAGACGATCCGCGCCCGGTTCCTGTCCACCTACGAGGCCGCGGTGCGCGGCGACCTCGATGACTGGGCCGGGACGGCCGACGGCGCGCTGGCGCTGGTGGTCGTCCTCGACCAGCTCCCGCGCAACATGTTCCGCGGCCAGGCGCGCGCCTTCGCGGCGGACGCCAAGGCGCTGTCGGTGGCCCGGGCGGCGGTGGCGCGCGGCTTCGACAAGGCGCATCCGGCGACATGGCGCAAATTCCTCTATCTGCCGTTCGAGCACAGCGAGGACCCGGAGATGCAGGCCCGGTCCGTCGCGCTGTTCGCCGGACTGGGCGAGCCGGTGGGCCTGCGCTATGCCGAGGCGCACAAGGCCATCATCGACCGGTTCGGCCGCTTTCCCCACCGCAACGCCATCCTGGGCCGCGAGAGCACGCCCGGGGAGATCGAATGGCTCGACGCGGGCGGCGAAACCTTCGGCACGAAGGTCTGACACCGGCCCGAAAGCACTTGGCCATCTTCGGCGGCGGGGCTATAACCGCAGAAAAGCGCAGGAGTTCCAACGATGCATAACCCGGATCAGCTTCCGCTGCTCATCTCGTTCATGGTCTTCACCATGGCTGTCATGGCCGGCATATCCTATCTGTTCGCCAAGTGGATGAAGCGTCACAAGGAAATGGAAGACAAGTGGACGGCGGGCGCCGCGCACGATCACGACGCCCACGACCATCATCACCACTGACGCCGTTCAGGCGAAGCGCGGATCGGGCTCGGTATAGATCCAGGTCCGCGCGGCGCCCACCAGCGCCAGGCAGGTGAGCCGGCTGGTGACGTAGGCGCCCGTATCGATGCCGATGCGGCACGGCCGCTCCGACGAGGGAAACTCCTCGGGCTTGAACGCCACCGAATGGCCGTGCACGACCACCTTGCCGTGGTCTCTTTCCGACCGCAGGAATTCGTCGCGGATCCAGATCAGGTCCTCGGGGTCCTGTCGCTTCAGCGGCACGCCCGGCCGCACGCCCGCATGGACGAAAAGATAGTCGCCCTCCACATGCGAGAGGGCGAGGCCGCGCAGGAACGCCAGGTGCGCCGCGGGCAGCGCGCCGGCCAGCGCGTCGCGCAGCGCCTTGGCGTGCTCCACGTCCCAGCCGCCCTCGGCCGGCACACCGTAGCTGGCCATGGTCGCGCCGCCGCCGTTCTGGAACCACACGCCGCCGTCGGCGGGCTGATCGAGGAAGCGCAGCATCAGCTCCTCGTGATTCCCCTTCAGGCAGACGGCCTCGAAGCCGCCGGGAAGCGCCAGCAGCCGGTCGATCACACCCCTGCTGTCGCCGCCGCGGTCGACATAATCGCCCAGGGTGACCAGCACCTTGCGGCGCCCGGCATGGCCGGCGGCGTGCTCGCCTATGCGCTCCAGCAGCAGCGCGAGCAGATCGGCGCGGCCGTGGATGTCGCCAATGGCGTAGACGCAGGTGTTCTCCGGCACCCTGGCGATCTTGCGCCGCCTGCGGAGAAACCCGAACATTTTCCGGAGGCTATTCGGCGGGCGCGGCCGGCTCGGCGGGCGCGGCCGGCTCGGCGGGCTGCGCCGGGTTGGCTGGCTGTGCCTGCGGCTCTCCCGAGGACGCCTCCCCGGAGGACGGCGTCTCGATCGGCGGCGTCGCGGGCGCGGCCAGCGCCGCGGGCGCCGGCTTCATCTCCAGCAGCTTGACGATGCGCTGGTTGCCCATGCGCCGGGCATGATCGGCCGGGGTCATGCCGGTGTAGTCGGCCAGGTCCACGTCGGCGCCCTGGCCCATCAGAAGCCCCACGATATCCTCGGACTTGGCCCGCACCGCCTTGATCAGCGCGGTCTCGCCCTGCTTGTCGGCGGCGTCGATGTCGGCCTTGTAGTAGACCAGGAGCTGGGCGCATTGCAGCCGGTTCTGGGTGGCCGCGCGCATCAGCGCGGTCTCGCCGGTGGAGCGGTTGAACAGGTTCGGGTTGGCCTTGAACTCCAGCAGCGACTTCAGCAGGCTGGCGTCGCCGACGTCGACGGCCACCACCACGGCGGGCGTGCTGTCGTATTCGCGGGCATTGGGGTTGCCGCCGTTGACCAGGTAAGGCAGCACCTTGCCGTAGTCCTGCTTGCGCATGTCGCGGATGAACTGGGCATCGGGCGTCATCTGCGCCAGCGCGCCCGTCGAAATGCCCGTCGCGCCCAGAACCAGCGCCACAGCGACGCCGATGCGCCCCCAGAATCCTTTCATGCCCGTCATCCTTCCGTGTTGGCGATCCGCCCTATATATAGGGCGGAGGCTACGGCCGACCCTAAACCAACCCGATCCACTTGGAAACCCATGCGACTTCTCGCCCCCGCCGCCCTCGCCGTCCTGCTTCTGGCCGCCGCCGCGTCCCTGTCGGGCTGCGGCGACGGCGCCTGCAAGGTCAGGGGCGACGCGGCCGTGCCGGTGGGCGGCGCGTTCGAGCTGACCGACCAGACCGGCAAGGCGGTCACCAACGAGACGCTGAAGGGCAAGTACCGGATCGTCTATTTCGGCTTCACCTACTGCCCCGACATCTGCCCCACCGAGCTGCAGAACATCAGCGCGGCGCTGGACATGCTGGGGAAGGACGCCGATCGCTTCACGCCCGTCTTCGTCACCGTCGACCCGGCCCGCGACACCGCGCCGGTGATGGCCCAGTACCTGACGAGCTTCCATCCCTCCTTCGTCGGGCTGACCGGCACCGCCGAGCAGATCGAGGCGGCGGCGAAGGCCTACCGGATCTTCTATTCCAGGGAAGTCCAGGGACCGGGGCCGGACGATTACACCATGAACCACTCGTCGCTGATCTACCTGATGGATTGCGAGGGCCGGTACATCCGGCATCTGGACAGCGGCATCTCGCCGGCCGACATCGCCAAGGCGCTCGGGGAACTGCTGTAGCATGGCGGCCGCGCCTGCCTGCACGGTTGCATTTTCCTGAAATCACTTCAAATTCGGGACACCGGAAACCGCAGGACCGCCCCTCATGCTCTATCACACCCACGAACTGGGGCGCTTCGCCCTCCAGCCCGCCCGGCTGATGGCCGAGGCGGGCCAGTACGTGTTCTCCAGCCCGTTCAACCCGTGGTCCCAGACCTGGGCGGGCAAGGCCATCTCGGCGGCGCTGACCGTGTTCGAGGAAACCACGCGGCGCTTCGACAAACCCGAATTCGGCCTGCAACGCACTGTGATCGACGGCCGCGACGTGCCCGTCACCGAGGAGATCGTGGGCCGCAAGGCGTTCTGCCAGTTGAAGCATTTCGTGCGCGAGGGCGCGCCGGCGACCGATCCGCGGCTGCTGATCGTGGCGCCGCTGTCCGGGCATTACGCCACGCTGCTGCGCGGCACGGTCGAATCGCTGCTGCCCGACCACGACATCTACATCACCGACTGGCGCAACGCCCGCGACGTGCCGCTGAGCGAGGGCGACTTCGACCTCGACGACTACATCGACTATGTGCGCGAATATCTCCGCCTGCTGGGGCCGAACACCCATGTGATGGCGGTGTGCCAGCCGGCCGTGCCGGTGTTCGCGGCGGTGGCGCTGATGTCGCAGGACGACGATCCCTGCGTGCCTGCCTCCATGACCCTGATGGGCGGCCCGATCGACACGCGCAAGAGCCCGACGACGCCGAACAAGCTGGCGCAGGAGCGGCCCTACGAGTGGTTCGAGCAGAAGCTGATCACCCATGTGCCGCCCACCGCCCACGGCTTCATGCGCCCGGTCTATCCGGGCTTCCTGCAGCTCACCGGCTTCCTCGCCATGAACTGGGACCGGCACGTGGAATCCCACATCAACTATTTCAGCCAGCTCGTCGAGGACGACGGCGACAGCGCCCAGAAGCACCGCGAATTCTACGAGGAGTACATGGCGGTGATGGACCTGCCCGCCGAGTATTACCTCCAGACCATCCGCGCGGTGTTCCAGGAGCACCTGCTGCCGCGCGGCATGATGGTGCACCGGGACCGGCTGGTGCGGCCCGAGGCCATCCGCAAGACCGCGCTGATGACCGTCGAGGGCGAAAAGGACGACATTTCCGGCCCCGGCCAGACCCAGGCGACCCACGGCCTGTGCATCAACCTGCCGGACTCCATGCGGCGCGACTACGTGCAGCCCCGGGTCGGCCATTACGGCGTGTTCAACGGCAGGCGCTGGCACACCGAGATCGCGCCCCGCGTCAAGGCTTTCATCCGCGAGTTCGACCGCCCCGCGTGACCGCCAGCGTGATCCCATGAACGAGCCGCTTCCGTTCTGGAAGACCAAGCGCCTCGACGAGATGTCGCGCGAGGAATGGGAGTCCCTGTGCGACGGCTGCGCCCGCTGCTGCCTGCACAAGCTGGAGGACGAGGACACCGGCGAGATCCTCCAGACCAATGTCTGCTGCCGGCTGCTGGACACCGAGGCGTGCCGCTGCACCCGGTATGCCGAGCGGCGCCGGCTGGTGCCGGATTGCTGGGTACTGACGCCCGGCAACGTGGCCGGGCTGCACTGGATGCCGCGAAGCTGCGCCTACCGGCGGCTGGCCGAAGGCAGGGATCTGGAATGGTGGCACCCGCTGGTCTCGGGCGACCCGGACACGGTGCACCGGGCCGGCATCTCCGTCCGCGGCAAGGTCGTCTCGGAACGCGAGGCCGACGACCTGTTCATGCATCTGGTGGACTGGGAGCTCTGAACCGCCGCGCGGCCGGCGCTCAGTCCAGGCTGGTCCGCTGGACCTTGTCGGCGCGCACCATCATGTCGCGCCAGATCCTGGCCGGCATGCCGCCGCCCGCGACGTGGTTCATGGGCGAATTGTCGTCGTTCCCCAGCCAGACGCCGGCCACGTATTTCTCGGTGTAGCCGACGAACCAGGCGTTGCGCCATTCCTGGCTGGTCCCGGTCTTGCCGGCGACCACGTGGCTGGAAAGCCGCGCGTTGGTGCCGGTGCCGTAGGAAACCACGGCGCGCAGCACCTCATCGAGCTGCTCGACCTGCTGCTGCGCCACCACCCGCTCGCGGGCGCGCTTGTGCCGGTAGACCCTGTCGCCGTCGGCGTCCCGGACCTCGAGGATGGCGAAGGGCCGCGCCTCGTAGC
>CAZVVC010000226.1:0-6149 GCA_964630425.1 uncultured Bifidobacterium sp.
CAACCCGTCGTTGATCCAGTGCAGCAGCGACAGAGGGCCAACATAGACATTCAGGCCATGGAAATAGTCCGCTGCGAGCGGACTGTTGGCGACCAGCATGGCGAGGGCGGCGGCGAACATCAGCAGGACGCCGCCCGCCGCCTCGCTGCGCAGGAAATCGCGCAGGATGGATGAACGCGCTGGCACCGTCATGCCTTACGCTCGCGCACCATCAGCACATCGATGTCGGCCGCCGCGAGCAGCGCCGCGGCCTGACTGCCAATGGCCGCATGGACGAAGCCGCTGCGGCCATGCGTGCCGAGTACGAGAAGGTCTGCCCTGTCATGCTCGAGCTGATGGAGAACCACACTGCTTGTTCCGCCTTCGTCGATCAGCGCCTTGATGCGGGGCTTCAGGGGTGCGACGTCGACGTGGGCCATGAAAGCGTCAAGCTCCCCTTGCACCTCGGCGCGAACATCCTGTCTGACGACATCGGATTTAAGCCAGCCCTCATAGGGAACATGGAAGGCATGGACGAGCGTAATCGCGGTATCGGGAAAAAGCCGGGCGGCGGCGAGGAGAGCGGCGCGCGAGCAGTCGGACAGGTCGGTGGCGACGACCATGCGCGCATAGTGTCCGGTGGCGCCACCCCGCACGACCAGCACCGGCGCATCGGCATTGCGCACGATGTGATCGACTGCCGTCCCCAGCACATAGTCGCCAATGCTGTTGTAGCGCGCCACGCCCGTGACGATCAGGTCGCTTTCGCGTTCCGCCGCGATCTGCGCCAACACTTTGGGCGCCGATCCGGTTTGAATCACCAACTCGGCGCCCTGCGCCTCTTTCGGCAGATCGGCACGCAACCTCTCAACCGCACCGTGGTCTTGATCAACGCCTTTCTCGAGTACATGCGCGATCACCAGTTTTCCGCCGCTGGCATGGGCGAGCCGCAGCGCGCGATCAAGGGCCCGATCCGATCGGGCGGTGAAGTCACTTGCCAGCAATATCTCGAAATCTCCGGCCATGGACGCTCGCTCAACCTTCAGGGAAAATACGCCGGAAGCCGGCGACGGGATGTGTCGGCAGGATGGCGTCAACAGACGCGATAACCGCCGGACAGGCGTTGTCCGCGAACGGGCAGAGAGCGAGGGTAGCGCCGTTTGGCGATAACGGATGCGAATCTTTCATGCCCGAGCGCCTTGCCGAAAAACGTTTCACCGTTCTCCGTAATCGGGCGTATCGCCCGGGCGCACGCAGCACACGCCAAAAGCCCGGCCAATGTACAGCCGGCGAGGGGGGCAAAGGAAGCCTCAAACGAAAACGGGAGGCCGAAGCCTCCCGTCCGATGCGCTCATGCGCGGTGCGTCACGCGGCCTTGGCCAGGTTCTTCAGCACATATTGCAGGATGCCGCCCTGCTTGTAGTACGAGACCTCGTCCAGCGTGTCGATGCGGCAGGTCAGGGTGGTGACCCTGGTGCTGCCGTCGGCGAAGCTGATGGTGCAGGTCACGTCCATGCGCGGCACGATGCCGCCCGCCAGGCCGGTCAGCGAGATGGTCTCGGCGCCGGTCAGGCCCAGGCTCTTGCGGTCCTCGCCGTCCTTGAAGACGAGCGGCAGGATGCCCATGCCGACCAGGTTCGAGCGGTGGATGCGCTCGAAGCTCTCGGCGATCACCGCCTTGATGCCCAGCAGGCGCGTGCCCTTGGCCGCCCAGTCGCGCGACGAGCCCGTGCCGTACTCCTTGCCGGCCACCACGATCAGCGGCGTGGCCTGCTCCTGGTACAGCATGGAGGCGTCGTAGATGCTCATCACCTCGCCGGTCGGGATGTAGGTGGTGACGCCGCCCTCGGTGCCGGGCGCCATCTCGTTGCGGATGCGGATGTTGGCGAAGGTGCCGCGCATCATCACTTCGTGGTTGCCGCGGCGCGAGCCGTAGGAGTTGAAGTCGGCGGGCTGGACACCGTGGTCCATCAGGTACTTGCCGGCCGGGCCGTTCTTCTTGATCGAGCCGGCGGGCGAGATGTGATCGGTGGTGATGGAATCGCCCAGCAGCGCCAGCAGTCGGGCGCCGACGATGTCGGTCACCGGCGCGGCGTCGCCGGCCAGGCCCTCGAAGAAGGTCGGCTGGCGCACATAGGTGCTGTCCGGCACCCAGTCATAGGTGAGGCCGGTCGCCACCTCGATCTCCTGCCACGCCTTGGTGCCGGTGAACACGTCGGCATAGCGTTCCTTGAACATCTCCGAGGTCACCGACTCCTTCAGGGCGTTGGCGATGTCGGCGTTCGACGGCCAGATGTCCTTCAGGTAGATGGGCGTGCCGATCTGGTCGTGGCCCAGCGGCTCCCTGGTGATGTCCTTGCGGATGGTGCCGGCGATGGCGTAGGCGACCACCAGCGGCGGCGAGGCCAGGTAGTTGGCGCGCACGTCGGCGCTGACCCGGCCCTCGAAGTTGCGGTTGCCCGACAGCACCGAGACGCCGACCAGGTCGTTGGCGTTGATCGCCTTGGAGATCGGCTCGGGCAGTGGGCCGGAATTGCCGATGCAGGTGGTGCAGCCATAGCCCACCAGGTTGAAGCCCAGCATGTCCAGCGCCTGGGTGACGCCGGCGCGGTCCAGGTACTCGGTCACGACCTGCGAGCCGGGGGCCAGCGAGGTCTTCACCCACGGCTTCACCTTCAGGCCCTTGGCGACGGCGTTCCGGGCCAGCAGGCCGGCGCCGATCATCACGCTGGGGTTGGAGGTGTTGGTGCACGAGGTGATCGCGGCGATCACCACGTCGCCGTGGCCGATGTCGTAATTGGCGCCCTCGACGGCGACGCGCAGGTCCTTGCTGTCGGCCTTGCCGAAGCCCAGCGACAGCTCCTTCTCGAACGCCGGGGCGGCCTCGCTCAGCAGCACGCGGTCCTGCGGGCGCTTCGGGCCGGCGAGGCTGGGCTCGACGGTCGAGATGTCCAGCTCCAGCGTGTCGGTGAACACCGGATCGGGCGAGCCGGCGTCGCGCCACATGCCCTGCGCCTTGGCATAGGCCTCGACCAGCGCCACGCGCTCGGGCGTGCGGCCGGTGAAGGCCAGGTAGTTGAGGGTTTCCCCGGAGATCGGGAAGAAGCCGCAGGTGGCGCCGTATTCGGGGGCCATGTTGGCGATGGTCGCCATGTCGGCCAGCGCGAGCTGGTCGAGGCCCGAGCCGTAGAACTCGACGAACTTGCCCACCACGCCCTTCTTGCGCAGCATCTGGGTCACGGTCAGCACCAGGTCGGTGGCGGTGGTGCCTTCCTTCAGCCTGCCGGTCAGCTTGAAGCCGACCACTTCCGGAATGAGCATGGAGACCGGCTGGCCCAGCATGGCCGCCTCGGCCTCGATGCCGCCCACGCCCCAGCCCAGCACCGCGAGGCCGTTCACCATCGTGGTGTGGCTGTCGGTGCCGACGAGCGTGTCCGGATAGGCGATCTCGGCGCCGTCCACGTTGTTGGTCCACACGGTCTGCGCCAGATATTCCAGGTTCACCTGGTGGCAGATGCCGGTGCCCGGCGGCACCACGCGGAAATTGTCGAACGCGGTCTGGCCCCAGCGCAGGAACTCATAGCGTTCCTTGTTGCGCTCCATCTCCAGGTCGACGTTCTCCTGGAACGACCTGGCGCCGCCGAAATAGTCCACCGACACCGAATGGTCGATGACCAGGTCGACGGGGGCGAGCGGGTTGATCTTCCGGGGATCGCCGTCCAGGTCCAGCATGGCGGCGCGCATGGCGGCCAGGTCGACCACGGCCGGAACGCCGGTGAAGTCCTGCATCAGCACGCGGGCAGGGCGGTAGGCGATCTCCCGCTCGGACGTGCGGGTGTTCAGCCAGTCGCCCATGGCCTTGATGTCGTCGACGGTGACGGAGACGCCGTCCTCGAAGCGCAGCAGATTCTCCAGCAGCACCTTCTGGGAATAGGGAAGGCGGGAGAAGTCGATGCCCAGGGCCTTGCCCGCGGCCTCGATGCTGAAATAGTCATAGGTCTTGCTCCCGACCGACAATTGACGGCGGGTTTTCAAGGTGTCGTGTCCTGCGCTCACGTCCACGCGCTCCTGATTTGTTGGTTTCCGGCGGATCGTGCCGGTTTTGCATCAAACATGCCGCCTTGCCAACCGCAAAGTTGGACGCATGGCGGCCAACGAGGCTAAGGTCCGGCGCGAGATCAGCGGAGTTTTCGGACGATCATGCCAACTGCCGGTGCCAACGGGCTGTCTGTGGAAAACCTCACCTGCCGGCGGGGCGAACATGAGGTTTTCGCAGGGCTGTCCTGCGGACTCGACCCCGGCGGGGCGCTGCTGCTCCACGGCCCGAACGGCGCGGGCAAGTCCAGCCTGCTGCGGGTCCTGGCCGGCTATATAAGGCCGGCGGCGGGCGCCGTGCGCTGGCGCGGCGAGGACATCGGGGACGATCCCGACGCGCACCGGGCGCGGCTGCACTATGTCGGGCACCTCGATCCGCTCAAGCCGGTGCTGACCGCCGCCGAGAACCTCGCCGTGCTGGCCGCGGTGCTGGGGGAAAGGGCGGATGTGGACGGCGCGCTGGAGCGGTTCGGCCTTTCGCGCCTGCGCGACCTGCCGGTGCGTTTCTTCTCGGCGGGCCAGCGGCACCGGCTCAGCCTGGCGCGGCTCGCGGCCGTCAGCCGCCCGCTCTGGCTGCTGGACGAGCCGACCGTGGCGCTCGACGGCGCGGCGACCGCCGCGGTCGAATCCGCCATCGCCGATTTCCGGGCGTCCGGCGGGGCCGTGGTGATCGCCACCCATATCGGCATCCAGGTGCCGGGCGCGGCGGTGCTGACCATGGCCGCCCGGCGGCGGGTGGCGGTCCGTTGAGCGCGTTCCTCGCCGTCGTCCGCCGCGACCTGCTGATCGCCCGGCGTCAGGGCGGCGGCTCGCTGCTGACGGTGGGCTTCTTCGTCGTGGTGGCGGCACTGTTCCCCTTCGCGGTGGGCGCCGATCCGGCGACCCTGCGCGGCGTGGCGCCGGGCGTCATCTGGGTATCGGCGCTGCTGGCCACGCTGCTGTCGCTCGATCGGCTGTTCCAGGCGGATTTCGAGGACGGCAGCCTGGACGTGCTGGCGCTCTCGCCCCAGCCGCTGTTCCTCACCGTGCTGGCCAAGGTGCTCGCCCACTGGCTGGTGACCGGGCTGCCGCTGGTCATCGCCGCCCCGCTCGTCGGTATCCTGCTGAACTATCCGCCGGCGGCGTTTCCCCTGCTGCTGGCCGCCGCGGCCATCGGCACGCCCGCGCTCAGCCTGATCGGCGCCATCGGCGCGGCGCTGACCGCCGGCATCCGGCGCGGCGGCGTGCTGGTGCCGCTGCTGGTGCTGCCGCTCTACATCCCGACGCTGATCTTCGGCGTCGCGGCCACCTCGGCCGCCGCCAACGGCCTGCCCGCCGCCGAGCCGCTGATGCTGCTGGCCTCGGTCAGCCTCGCCTCGCTGGTCGTCGCGCCGGTCGCCGCCGCCGCGGCGCTGAAACTGGCGCTGGAATAGGCCGGAACGGGCGCGATCCGCCCGGCGTCTTGCGATCCGGTCGCAATGCGGCGGTTTTCGGGCATTTCCCGCGATCCGAACCTTGCGTGCGATCCGGGAGGCGGCTACATCACTGCGCATGTCTGGCTGGCACCGCTTCGCAAACCCGGCGCGCTTTTCCCGCCTCAGCGCGAAGGTGCTTCCGTGGGCGCTGGCCCTCACCGTCATCCTGTTCGCCGGCGGCCTCTACCTGTCGCTCGTCGGCTCGCCGCCCGACGCGCGGCAGAAGGACACGGTGCGTATCATGTATGTGCATGTGCCGGCCGCCTGGATGGCGCTCGCCACCTATGTGCTGATGGCGGTCTTCAGCGCGATGGGGTTCGTCTGGCGGCATCCGCTGGCCGACATCGCGGCGAAGAACTGCGCGCCGCTGGGCGCCGGCTTCACGGCGCTGGCGCTCGTCACCGGGGCGTTGTGGGGCGCGCCCATGTGGGGCACCTGGTGGGAATGGGGCGACGCGCGCCTGACCTCGTTCCTGATCCTGTTCTTCCTCTATCTGGGCTACATGGCGTTGTGGCAGGTGTTCGAGGACCCCGAGAAGGCGGCGCGGGCGGCGGCGATCCTGGCGCTGGTCGGGCTGATCAACATTCCGGTCATCCATTTCTCGGTGCAGTGGTGGAACAC
>CAZVVC010000227.1:0-6067 GCA_964630425.1 uncultured Bifidobacterium sp.
TTCGGCGCCGGTTATTTGTAGTCCTTGCCGTCGAATTTCCACACCGTGCTGCCGTTGAAGCGCAGGTCGCGCCAGCCGGCGCTGCGGCTGTCGAGGACCTCGGCGGTGTCGACGCCGGGCACGCTGAACAGCAGCTTCCCGTCCGACGACACGACGAAGAAACAGGGTCCCGCGCCGCCGCAGAGATAGGCGCTGGAAAGCTGGCCCACGATTTCCGGCTTGCCGTCGCCGTCGAGGTCGAGGCGCTTCGCCCATATGTCGGCGGACGATCCCGCCGCCCGCGCGTCGGCGATCTCCGCGCCATAGGCCTTCTCGGCGATCTTTCCGGCCGCCGCGTCCGGCGCGGAGAAGTCGAGCACTTCCGCCCGCGCCCCCGCCGCGATCATCAACGCGGCGACCGCCGCCGCCAGACAACCCTTCATGACGCTCCCTCGTGCCCGATACCGTTGCGGAACCGTAACACGCGCGCCGGCGCCAGGCCATATTCCGGTGGCCGCCGCCGACATGATCCGGCCGCCTCGTGACAGGATGTCGCCGCCGCCTTCCGGCCCCTGCAACCCATGCATGCGGGAACCACAAGGTGGCCAGACGGTTAACCCGACATGCCCGCACGCCAGACGACCTCGACAGCCGACCTTTCCGAGCCATCCCTGGACGCGCCGCCGCTGCTCACCGGCAAGGAGGCGTTGTTCCTCGACTTCGACGGAACGCTCGCGCCCTTCGCCGCGGTTCCCGATGCGGTGATCATCGATCAGGCGCTGCCGCCCCTGCTGCGCGCCATGAGCGACCGGCTGGGCGGCGCCATCGCGATCATGACCGGGCGGCCGCTGGCCCAGATCGACAGGCTGCTGGGCGTCAGGCTGCCGGGATCGGGCGTCCACGGCCTGGAGGTACGCATGGCGCATGACGGGCCGCTCCGCTTTCTCGGTCCCGACTGGCCCATGCAGCCCACCGAGGCCGCGCTGCGCCGCCTGGTGGCGGCCGACGAGCGGCTGGTGCTGGAAAAGAAGCCCGGCTCGCTGGCGCTGCACTATCGCCGCGCGCCCGAGCGCGGGCCGGACCTGATCATCCGACTCGGCGCCCTGGTGCACGGCCAGGCGGACCTGATGCTGATGCGCGGCCACTGCGTGCTCGAGATCAAGCCGTCGGGCTTCGACAAGGGCCGCGCCCTGGGCATGCTGTGCGAGGTGCCGCCCTGGAAGGACCGGATACCGGTCGTCGCGGGCGACGACGTGACCGACGAGGACGCGTTCGCCCAGGCCGCCAGGGCGCATGGCTGGGGCATCAAGGTCGGCAATGGATTGACGAAAGCGGCGTTCAGAGTCCAGTCTATCCATGAACTGGCGGTCTGGCTGCGCACCAGTCTGGTGTCCATCATAGCCTAGCACCGGACATATGAATTTTATTCATATGAATATATGTCGATTGTTTCGATGAATATTATTACGCATCCATCACGAAAAGCATCGGATATTCATCCGAAACGAGCGGAACCAAAGGGAGGTCTGTGGGTTTTTGACCCGGCGTTTGGCCGTGCGGCCCTTTCGCCGGATTTTGCCGGAGGATAGCGTGTCCCGATTGGTGGTCGTTTCAAACAGGGTGGCGGTGCCGCAGGGCGAAGGCGCGATGCCTGCCGGCGGCCTGGCCGTCGCGGTCGATGCGGCGCTGTCCGGGCGGCGCGGCCTGTGGTTCGGCTGGAGCGGCGAGGTGTCCGAACACGATGCCCCGAGCGTCCAGATCATCGACCAAGGCGCCATCGTCTATGCGCTCCAGGGCCTCGCCCAGGCCGACTACGAGATGTACTACAACGGCTTCTGCAACCGGGTGCTGTGGCCGCTGTTCCACTACCGCCTCGATCTCATGAAGTTCGACGAGGACCAGATGGAGGCCTATCTGCGGGTGAACCGGATGTTCGCCCAGCGCCTCGCCCTGCTGCTCGAGCCCGACGACGTGGTCTGGGTCCACGACTACCATCTGATCCCGCTGGCCCGCACGCTGCGCCAGCAGGGCGTCGGCAACCGGATCGGCTTCTTCCTGCACATCCCGTGCCCGTCCCACGACATCCTGGCCGCGCTGCCCCACCACCGCGAGGTGATCGGCGCGCTGGCGCATTACGATCTGGTCGGCTTCCAGACCGAGGCGGACAAGCGCAACTTCGATCGCTACCTGCGGCATTTCGGGCCGGGCCATCCGGTGCGCACCGACGTCTTTCCGGTGAGCATCGAGACCCGCGAATTCTCGGTGCAGGCCGAGGAGGCGTGCCATTCGGACTTCGTCCAGGAAATCCGCGACAGCCTCAACGGCGGACAGCTGATCATCGGCGTCGACCGGCTGGACTATTCCAAGGGCATCGCCAACCGCCTGGAGGCCTTCGAATGGCTCCTGGCGCACCAGCCGGAATGGGAGGGCAAGGTCACCTATCTGCAGGTCGCGCCCAAGAGCCGGTCGGAGGTGCCCGAATATCTGGAGATGGACCGCTTCATCAGCATGAAGATGGGCCAGGTCAACGGCCGGTTCGGCAGCCCGTCCTGGACGCCCCTGCGCTATGTGAACCGCAACATGTCGCGCGAGGTCCTGGCCGGCGTCTACCGCGCCTCGGACGTGGCGCTGGTGACGCCCTATCGCGACGGCATGAACCTGGTCGCCAAGGAATTCGTCGCCTCGCAGGACTCGTCCGATCCCGGCGTCCTCGTGCTGTCCGAATTCGCCGGCGCCGCCGCCGAGCTGTCGTCGGGCGCCCTGATCGTCAATCCCTACGACATCAACGCCATCGGACGCGCGCTCGACAACGCGCTGCGCATGTCCCGCGCCGAACGGGTCCGGCGTTTCGAGAAGCTCCTGCCGATCCTCAACTTCAACGATATCGAGGCCTGGTCGGCACGCTTCCTGAAGGCGCTGGACGGCGGCGGGACGCAGGGCGGCGTCATCGCCCTGCACGGCGACCGCAAGCCGGGCGGCGCCATCACGCCCCGCTTCGCCTACGAACCGCCGCTCCAGCCCCGGCGCGCCGCCGGCCAGCCCGGCCTGTGCGCGGAGACCGAATAGCCCGCGCGCCGGCCTATCTCTTCTGCTTCCAGGTGAAGAGGCTGGTCACCGCGTAGTTCCACACCGAACCCACCAGCACGCCCGCGAGCCCCGCGCCCCACCAGGCGTAATCGTGCTCGAACGCCATGGTCGCCACGCCCACATTGGCGACGGCGCCCAGCGAGCACACCAGGTAGAAGCTCAGCAATCCCTTGGTCAGGCCCCACGCGCCCCGGATGCGCCGGTCCCGGTAGGTGAGCAGGTTGTTGAGGAAGAAGTTGAAGGTCATGGCGGCCACGGTGGCGCCGATCTGCGCCGTCTGGAACGGCTGATGGACGCCCTTCAGCATCAGCGTCAGCACCGCGAAATGCACCAGCATCCCCAGCCCGCCGACGACCAGGAACATGAGGAAGCGCAGCGGGATGGTGCCGCGCAGCAGCTTGTCGGCCACCAGCATGAGATATTCCCAGGTGACCAGCGCGTCGAGCTTGCTCTCGCCATGCCGCCGGATGCGGAACTCGTAGGGCAGCTCGCGCAGCCGGAGTCCGCCGGGATGGGAGGCGAAGATGTCGAGCAGGATCTTGTAGCCCTGTCCCGACAGCCGCCGCACGGCGCCGTCGAAGGCCTCGCGCCGCAGCATGAAGAAGCCGCTCATGGGGTCCGAGAGGTCGGCGCGGATGATCAGCCGGGCGATCCGGGTGGCGGTGCGGCTGATGAGCTGGCGCCGGGAGTCCCAGTCGCCCATGCCGCCGCCCTGCACGTAGCGCGAGCCCACGACCACGTCGGCCTCGCCCGCGCGCAGGATCGCGAGCATGGCCGGCAGCAGGCGCTCGTCGTGTTGCAGATCGGCATCCATCACCGCCACATAGGGCGCCGCGCTGCTGAGAATCCCCTCGACCACCGCCGAGGAAAGCCCGCGCCGGCCGATGCGGTGAAGGTAGCGCACCGAACCGTCCGAACGGGCGACGGCGCGCAGCTCGTCGAGGGTGCCGTCGCCGCTGTCGTCGTCGACGAACACGACTTCGTAGCGCCGGTCCGGCAGCGCGGCGGCGATCAGCTCGAGCAGCGGACGGATGTTGCCGCGCTCGTTGAAGGTGGGCACCACGATCGTCAGATCGGGCGCGCCCGTTCCCACGATCGCGGGTGAAGCAGGCGCGGGTGAAGCAGGGATGGCGGTTTGATCGTCCACGAGGCCCCGGACGCTTGTTCGATCCAGCGCCTATTTATGCGCGAGCGGACGGCGAAACGGAAGCCCGGAGAAGCGGTTACGCGGCCGCGACCGCACATGGGCCGCGGCGCGGCGGTCCGGCGGTTCGCCCGGCACGCGGGCGAACCGCCGTCCGCGCGTCACGAAGTCTTGCGGGTGCCGTCCAGTTCGACCATCCGCAGATAGGGCTTCAGCGACACGAAGCCCTGCGGGAACAGGCGCGAGGCTTCCTCGTCCGACAGCTTGGGCGAGATCACCACCGGATCGCCCGGCTCCCAGTTCACCGGGGTCGCGATGCTCTGGCGGTCGGTGAGCTGGAGGCTGTCGATGGTCCGCAGGATCTCCTGGAAGTTGCGGCCGGTGCTGGGCGGATAGGTCAGGATCAGCCGCACCTTCTTGGTCGGGTCGATGACGAAGACCGAGCGGACGGTCACAGTCGGGTCGCTTTGCGGATGAATCATGTCGTAGAGCGAGGACACCCTGGCGTCGGGATCCGCCAGCATGGGGAAGTCGAGCCGCTGCTTCTGCGTCTCCTCGATGTCGTCCTCCCACTTGCGGTGCGCCTCGACGGGATCGACCGACAGGCCGATCACCTTGACGTTGCGCTTGTCCCACTCGGGCCGCAGGCGGGCGACCTCTCCCAGCTCGGTCGTGCAGACGGGCGTGAAATTCTTGGGATGGCTGAACAGCACGCCCCAGGACGTGCCGAGCCAGTCGTGGAAGCGGATGGGGCCATGGGTGCTGGCCTGCTCGAAATCAGGCGCGATCGTGCCGAGTTGGATGGTCATTTGAATCCTCATGGGTTGAGGCCGTCATCATCCAACGAAGAGATAAAGCAAACAAATGAATGTTATTATTGCATCATATCAATAATATGATTGCATGAACGGGGGCGGGCCGCACGAGCCCGGACGAGCGGGAGACGGACCAATGGACATCAGCGTCGCGCGTACCTTCCTCGAGGTGGTCAAGACAGGCAGCTTTGTCAACGCGGCGGCCAACCTCAACCTCACGCAGACGGCGGTGAGCGCGCGCATCCGCGTGCTCGAGGAGCAACTGGACAGGCCGGTCTTCATCCGCAACAAGGCCGGCGCCAAGCTCACCCCGGCCGGCGAGCAGTTCCTGCGCTTCGCCACCACGCTGGTGCAGGTGTGGGAACGCGCCCGCAAATCCGTCGCCCTGCCGCCCGGCCGACAGACCGTGATCACCATCGGCGTCGAGCTGAGCCTGTGGAGCCCGCTGCTGCGGCACTGGCTGCTGTGGATGCGCCGCGAATGCCCGGACATCGCCGTCAGGACCCAGATCGACGCCGCCGACCGGCTGATGGAGCAGGTGCAGGACGGCGCGCTGGACGTGGCCGTGCTCTATGCCGCGCCGCGCCGCCCCGGCGTCATCGCCGAGCTGCTGTTCGAGGAGAAGCTGGTGCTGGTGCGCACCACCCCCGCCGACCAGCCGCTGCGGCCGGAGGACCACGTCCACGTGGACTGGGGCGACGAGTTCAACGCCAGCTACAGCGCCGCGTTTCCCGACATGCCCAACGCCGTCGTCTCGATCGGCTACGGCCCGCTGGCGCTGGACTACATCCTGGCGACGGGCGGCAGCGGCTATTTCCGCATGGGCGTCGTGCGCAGCTATCTGGAGCAGGGCCGGCTGATGCTCATCCCCGACAGCCCCGAATTCTCCTATTCGGCCTATGTGGTGCATTCGACCCGCGCCGACGAGGGAGTCATGGCCAAGATCCGCAGCGGGTTGAGGGCCTCGGCCATGATCTCGGCCTGAGCCGCAACCGTCCGTCGGGAATACCGCAAATTTTTCTATATTAAATGGAAATAAAAG
>CAZVVC010000228.1:0-6052 GCA_964630425.1 uncultured Bifidobacterium sp.
TAACCCGTCCTATCCGATCCGCGCCTTCGGCTGCATCATCGCCGACGCGGCGATCCGGCCCCGTCCGATCCCGGCGGACGGCGACTTCACCGAGAATTTCATGCGCTCGCTGGCGCACGCCGTGAAGCATTCGGTGCCCGCGCCCATGGCCGTGGTGGTGAACTTCCCCGCCAATCCGACGGCCAAGGTGGTCGACCTGGATTTCTACCGGGAAGTCGTCGACTTCTGCCGCAAGCACAATCTCTACGTGCTGTCGGATCTGGCCTACGCCGAAATCTACTTCAACGACGTGCCGCCGCCGTCGATCCTGCAGGTGCCGGGCGCCAAGGACGTGGCCGTGGAGTTCACTTCCATGTCCAAGACCTATTCCATGCCCGGCTGGCGCATCGGCTTCGCGGCCGGCAACACCCGGCTGATCTCGGCGCTGTCGCGCATCAAGTCGTATCTGGACTATGGCGCGTTCACGCCGATCCAGGTCGCGGCCACCGCCGCGCTCAACGGCCCCCAGGACTGCGTCGAGGAGGCGCGGCGCATCTACCGGCACCGCCGCGACGTGCTGGTGTCCAGCTTCGCCCAGGCCGGCTGGGACATCCCCAGCCCCGACGCGACCATGTTCGCCTGGGTGCCGGTGCCGGAGCAATACGCCCATCTCGGTTCCAACGAGTTCGCCAAGCTGCTGTTGCAGGAGGCCTCGGTGGCGGTCGCGCCGGGCATCGGCTTCGGCGAGTACGGCGACAACCATGTGCGCATCGCCATCGTCGAGAACGAGCAGCGCATCCGCCAGGCGGCGCGGGCCGTGCGCAAGTTCTTCAGCAGCGGCGTGCAGGAACTGAAGGTGGTCAACGGATGAGCGGCCCGCTTCGCGTTGGCGTTGCAGGGCTGGGGACTGTCGGCGGCGGCGTGCTGCAGGTCCTGAACCGGCATGCCGAACTGATCGCCCACCGCTGCGGCCGCCCCATCAGGGTCACCGCCGTCTCGGCCCGCGACAAGGGCCGCGACCGGGGCATCCCGCTGGACGGCATCGTCTGGCACGACGACGCGGCGGCGCTCGCGGCCGATCCCGGCGTGGACGTGGTGGTCGAGCTGATCGGCGGCGCCGACGGCGTGGCGGCCGAGCTGGTCGAGAAGGCGCTCGCGGGCGGCAAGTCGGTCGTCACCGGCAACAAGGCGCTGATCGCCCGGCACGGGCCGCGGCTGGCGGCGCTGGCCGAGGAAAAAGGCGTGGCGCTGCGCTTCGAGGCGGCGGTCGCCGGCGGCATCCCGATCATCAAGGCGCTCAGCGAGGGCCTTGCCGGCAACAGCGTCTCGCGCGTCTACGGCATCCTCAACGGCACCTGCAACTACATCCTGACCGAGATGGAATACACCGGCCGCGCGTTCGAGGACGTGCTGGCCGAGGCACAGCAGCTCGGCTATGCCGAGGCCGATCCCAGCTTCGACGTGGACGGCATCGACACCGCTCACAAGCTCTCGATCCTGTCGGCCGTGGCGTTCGGCACGCCGCTGGATTTCGAGTCCATCTACGTCGAGGGCATCCGCCAGATCACCCCGCTCGACATCGAGTTCGCCGCCGAGCTGGGCTACCGGATCAAGCTGATCGGCATCGCCACCCACGGCGAGAGCGGCCTGCTGCAACGGGTGCATCCGTGCCTCGTCGCCGCCGACAAGGCGATCGCCTCGGTGAACGGGGTGTTCAACGCCGTGGTGGCGGAAGGCGATTTCGTCGGCCAGACCGTCTATCAGGGCAGGGGCGCCGGCGCCGGCCCGACCGCGTCGGCCGTGGTCGCCGACCTGGTCGACATCGCCCAGGGCCATCTCCACGCGGTGCTGACGCCGCCGGTGAAGGGCGGCAAGGTCGAGAATCTGTCCATGGACGGCAATATCGGGCGCTACTATGTGCGCCTGTCGGTGGCCGACCAGCCCGGCGTGGTGGCCGACATCGCCGCCGTGCTGCGCGACGAGTCGGTGTCCATGGAGGAACTGCTGCAACGGCCCGGCGCATCGGGCCAGCCGGTCAGCTTCGTGATGACGACCCACGAGGTGGCCGAAGCGAAGATGATGCGGGCGCTCGCCAAGATCGCGAAGCTGCCCTTCATCGCCGAGAAGCCCGAGGTCATCAGGATTGAAACATTCTAGGTCTAAAGAGCGGCAAGCATGAGAGAAGAGAACGTGGAGAAGCAGATGGACATCAAATCGGCGCTGGACAGGATGCTGGTCCTCGAGATCGTGCGCGTCACGGAAGCCGCCGCCATCGCCGCCGCGCGTCTCGTGGGCCGGGGTGACGAGAAGGCCGCCGACCAGGCCGCCGTCGATGCCATGCGCACCCAGCTCAACAGCCTCGACATCTCCGGCGTCGTGGTGATCGGCGAGGGCGAGCGCGACAAGGCGCCCATGCTCTATATCGGCGAGGAAGTCGGCAAGGGCGGTCCCAAGGTCGACATCGCGCTCGACCCGCTCGAGGGCACCACCATCGCCGCCAAGGCCATGCAGAACTCGCTGGCGGTGATCGCCATCGGCGAATCCGGCACCATGCTGCGCGCGCCCGACGTCTACATGGACAAGATCGCCATCGGCGGCGGTTACGAGAAGGGCCTCGTCGATCTCGACCGGACGCCGAAGCAGAATCTGGACGCCCTCGCCAGGGCCAAGGGCGTGCCGGTGGGCGAGCTGACCGCCTGCATCCTCGACCGGCCGCGCCACGCCGAGCTGATCCGGGAAGTGCGCGACGCGGGCGCCCGCATCCGCCTGATCGGCGACGGCGACATCGCCGGCGTGATCGCGACCACCGACCCGAACACCGGCATCGACATCTACATGGGCTCGGGCGGCGCGCCGGAAGGCGTGCTGGCGGCGGCGGCGCTGCGCAGCATCGGCGGCCAGATCCAGGGCCGGCTGCTGTTCAAGACCGACGACGAGAAGGCCCGCGCCGCCAAGCAGGGCGTGAAGGACCTCACCCGCAAGTACAATCTCGAGGACATGGTCTCGGGCGACGTGATCTTCGCCGCGACGGGCGTCACCGACGGCTCCATGCTGGAAGGCGTGCGGCTGATCCCGGGCGGCTGCACCACCGAGACCATCGTGATGCGCTCGTGGTCGCAGACCATCCGCACCATCAAGACCCAGCACCGCGGCAAGCGATAGGACGGGAATGACGGCGTCCGGTCAGACAGCGGTCTTCGGCGTCGAAACCTCCCTGACAGGTCAGGCGTGGCGCATGGCCGATGCCGACGACCGGCTCGTCCAGGCCTGCGCGCAGCGCCATGCCCTGCCGGACGTGGTGGCGCGCGTGCTGGTGGCGCGCGGCGTGGACCTCGACGACGCGGCCCGGTTCCTCAATCCCACCATCCGCGACCTGCTGCCCGGGCTGCCGCCGCTGCGCGACCTGGATATCGCCTGCGACCGGCTGGTGCGCGCGATCACCGGCGGCCAGCGGATCGCCGTGTTCGGCGACTATGACGTGGACGGTGCCACCTCGACGGCGCTGATGCTGCGCTTCCTGCGCGCGGTGGGCGCCGATGCGGCCTACTACATCCCCGACCGCATCCTGGAAGGCTACGGCCCCAACGAGGCCGCCATGCGCCGCCTGAAGGAGCAGGGCGCCGCCGTCGTCGTCACCGTCGATTGCGGCACTACGGCCACCGCGCCGCTCGCGGCCGCCCGGCTGATGGGCCTCGACGTCATCGTCGTCGACCATCACCAGGCCGACGCGGTGCTGCCGCCCTGCCTCGCGCTGGTCAACCCCAACCGGCAGGACGAGGACGCCGACCTGCGGATGCGCTTCGGCAATCTGGCCGCCGTCGGCGTGGCCTTCCTGCTGGTCGCCGGCGTCAACAGCGCGCTCGACCGGGCCGGCTGGTTCGGCGGCGGGCGCAGGCGGCCCAATCCGCTCGACTGGCTCGATCTGGTGGCCCTGGGCACCGTCTGCGACGTGGTGAAGCTGAAGGGACTCAACCGGGCCTTCGTCACCCAGGGCCTCAAGGTGATGCGCACGCGCGGCAATCCGGGCCTTGCCGCGCTGGCCGACGTGGGCGGCGTGACCGAGCCGCCGGGCACCTATCATGCCGGCTTCGTGCTCGGACCCCGCGTGAACGCGGGCGGCCGGGTGGGCCGCGCCGATATGGGCACCCGCCTGCTCAGCACCGACGATCCCGCGGAAGCCGGGGCGATCGCCGCCGAGCTGGACCGTTTCAACGAGGAGCGCAAGGCGATCGAGCAGGCGGTCCAGGCCGAGGCGGTCACCTGCGTTGGCGCCGACTGCCCGGACCGCATCGTCGTCGCCGCCGCCGAGGGCTGGCACCCGGGCGTCATCGGCATCGTCGCCGGGCGGCTGAAGGATAAGTACCGCCGTCCCACCTTCGTCATCGCCGTCGACGAAGGCGGCATCGGCAAGGGATCGGGCCGCTCGGTGCCGGGCGTCGATCTGGGCGCGGCGGTCCGCGCCGCGTTCGAGGCCGGCTTGCTGGAGAACGGCGGCGGCCACGAGATGGCCGCGGGACTGACCGTGCGCGCCGGCAACATCGCGGCGCTGAAGGCCTTCTTCAACGACCATCTGGCTGGCCGCGCCGCCGCCACCGAGGAAGCGCACAGCCTGCGTATCGACGCGGTGCTGACCGTCATGGGCGCGACGCCCGAGCTGATCGGCGTGCTGGAGCAGGCCGGACCCTACGGCGCCGGCCACCGCGAGCCGCGCTTCGTGCTGCCGCAGGCACGGCTGGTGAAGGCGGACGTGGTGGGCGAGAACCACGTGCGCTGCATCCTGTCGGGCAGGGACGGCGGCCGGCTGAAGGCCATCGCCTTCCGCGCCATGGAAGGGCCGCTGGGCCCGGGTCTCCTCGACGCGGCGGCGAAGGGCGAGCCGCTGCACATCGCCGGCCACCTGCGCGCCGACCGCTGGATGGGCCGTCTGGAGGCCCAGCTCATGATCGACGACGCCGCCAGCATCTTCTGAGGACGCGCCCTGGCAAGGACGCGTCCCGGGCGTCCGTCTAGTCGAGGAACTTGGCGGGTACCTTGCCGCCATTGGCCGCCAGTTCCTGCATCACGCGCTTGTGGAGCCAGATGTTCATCGCCGCGCTGCCGTCGAGCGCGCCGGTATAGCCCAGCTCCTGCGCCAGTCCCTTGCGCTCGGACAGGCTGGAGTCGAGGCCGAGGAGCTTCATCAGGTCGACGATCGAGCTGTCCCAGTTCAGGCGCTGCGGCGACTTCGCGGCCAGATCGGCCAGGATCGCCTCGACGTCGACTTCCGGCATGGGCTCCGGCGCGGCGGCCGGTGCCGCTGCGGGGGCGCTGGGCGCGGGCGCGGCCTGGGGCGGCGGCGGCGCCGAAGCCTTCTTGCCGAAAATCGCGTCCTTGATCTTGCTGAAGAAGCTCATGGCTCGTCTCCTGAAAGCTTCGGTTTGCACTTTCCGCGCGGCGGCGCGGCATTCATGATGGCGCATGGAGCATGGCAAATCCGCTTCCGCGTATCAACACGCCGGACCCGAAAGGCCGGACCTGAAAGGTAAAGCATTGTGAACATCACCGATCTTCTGGGGCAGTCGGGCGCACTGGACGCGATTTCACGGGAACTCGGCGTCGCGCCCGGCGTCGCCAACGCCGGCGCGGAGGCGCTGCTACCGGCCATCCTGGGCGGGTTCAGGAAGCAGGCCCAGCAGGAAAGCGGCGGCCTCGACGGACTGCCGGGCCTCCTCGGGGGCGGCGGCGGCCTGCTGGACGCACTCCTGGGCAGCGGCCCGACGCCCAGCCAGCCGGGCAACGAGGTGCTCGGGCAGATCTTCGGCTCGAAGGATGTCAGCCGCACCGTGGCCGACCGGGCCGCGCAGGGCACGGGCATCGATCCCGCTATTCTCAAGAAGATGCTGCCGCTGCTGGCGATGGCCGTCACCGGCTATCTGGCGAACCGCGGCAACGCTCAGGCCGGGGAGGGCGGCGGCGTGCTGGGCCAGATCCTCGGCGGCGCCCTCGGCGGAAGCCGCCCCGGCGCGTCGAGCGGCGGCGGCCTGGGCGGCCTCGCCTCGCTGATCGACCTCAACGGCGACGGCAACCCGCTGGA
>CAZVVC010000229.1:0-6043 GCA_964630425.1 uncultured Bifidobacterium sp.
GCTGCGACACCACGATGCCGGTGGGCAGATGGGTGATGCGCACGGCGGAATCGGTGGTGTTGACGTGCTGGCCGCCGGCGCCCGAGGCGCGGAACACGTCGATGCGGATGTCCTTGTCCTCGACGACGACGTCCACCTCCTCGGCCTCGGGCAGCACCGCGACCGTCGCCGCCGAGGTGTGGATGCGGCCGCCCGCCTCGGTCACCGGCACGCGCTGGACCCGGTGGACGCCGGATTCGAACTTCAGGCGGGCATAGACGTTGCGACCGCCCACCGAGGCGATGATTTCCTTGTAGCCGCCGACGCTGGATTCGTTGGCCGACATGACCTCGATCTTCCAGCCGTGTTCGTCGGCGTGGCGCTGGTACATGCGGAACAGGTCGCCCGCGAACAGCGCCGCCTCGTCGCCGCCGGTGCCGGCGCGGATTTCCAGGATGACGTCCTTGTCGTCGTCCACATCCCTGGGCAGCAGGCGAAGCTGCAGGTCACGCTCGACGTCGGGCAGCCGCGCATTGAGCGTGCGCAGCTCTTCCTCGGCGAGCGCCTTCATCTCGGCGTCGCTGTCCGGGTCGGCGACCATCTCGCCCAGGGAGTCGATCTCCTGGCGGATGCGGCGCAGCTCGCGCGCGCCCACCACCACGTCGGTCAGCTCGGCATATTCGCGGGACAGCCTGGCATATTCGTCGCCCGACAGGTTGGCGGCGTCGGCCATCTGCGCCTCGATGCCCTCGAAGCGGTCGATGAGCTGCTTGATCCGCGCCTGGGAGAACCCGGCCATCAATTCCCGCCCAGATGGGCGACGACCTCGCTCCGGGCCACTTCGACCTGCTCGCCCGTATCCAGGTCGCGCACCGCGACCGCGCCGCGCGCCAGCTCGTCGCCGCCGACGAGGATAGCCGCGCGCGCGTTCACCTTGTTGGCCTGCTTCATGCGCTTGCCCACATTGCCGCGGAACGCCAGATCGGCCTTCACGCCGGCGCGGCGAAGCTGCTGGGTCAGCACCAGCGCCTCGGCCTCGCCGTCGGCGCCGACCGGGATGACCGCCACCGGGCGCTCGGGCGCGGGCGGCTCGTCCAGCAGCATCACCAGCCGCTCGATGCCGCAGCCCCAGCCGATCCCGGCGGTGGACGGACCGCCCATATATTCGATCAGGTGGTCGTAGCGGCCGCCGCCGATCACGGCGCTCTGCGCGCCCAGCAGCGTGGTGGTGAACTCGAACGCCGTATGGGTGTAATAGTCGAAGCCGCGCACCAGCCGGTCGTTGACCGTGTAAGCCTGGCCCAGCGCGTCGAGCCCGTCCCGCACCTTCAGGAAGAAGTCCTTCGACGTCTGGTTGAGATAGTCGCCCATCTGCGGCGCATTGGCGATGATCCGGCGGTCGCCCTCGTCCTTGGAATCGAGGATGCGCAGCGGATTGCGCTTCAGGCGCATCCGGCTGTCCTCGCTGAGGCTCGCCTCGTGGCCCGAGAAATAGTCGATCAGCACGTCGCGGTAGGCGGTGCGGCTTTCGGTGTCGCCCAGCGTGTTCAGCTCCAGCGTCACCTTCTGGCGCACGCCGAGCACCTCGAGCAGGTGCGCACCCAGGGCGATCACCTCGATGTCGGCCTGGGGCTCGGGCACGCCCAGCACCTCGATGTCGAGCTGGTGGAACTGGCGCAGGCGGCCCTTCTGCGGCCGCTCGTGACGGAACATGGGGCCGTAGGCATAGAACTTCAGCGGCAGGTGCTGCGCCAGCCCGCCCGAGATGAAGGCGCGGGCGATGCCGGCGGTGGGCTCGGGCCGCAGCGAGAGGCTGTCGCCGCCCCGATCCTGGAAGGTGTACATCTCCTTGGTGACCACGTCGGTGGTCTCGCCCAGCGAGCGGTCGAACACCTCGGTGAATTCGAAGATGGGCGTCTCGATCTGGCCATAGCCGTATCGCTCGGCCAGGTCGCGGAACGTGGCGATGACATGCTGGTGCCGGCGCGCCTCTTCCGGCAACAGGTCATGGGTCCCGCGGACGGGTTGCAGCTTTGCCACTTCGGGGGCTCCGGATTGGGGTCGCTACGAGGCCCTGGCGAGGGCCGCGGCGGCACGCTCGGCCTTGAGCTGGGCGGCCTTCTTCTCGACCAGATCGACGATATGGTCGACCATGTGCTGGTCGTCGATCTTGTGGTCGGTGACGCCGGACAGATAGACCATGTGGTTGCCGTTGCCGCCGCCGGTCAGGCCGATGTCGGTCTCGCGGGCCTCGCCCGGGCCGTTCACCACGCAGCCGATGATCGACAGGGTCAGCGGCGTGTCGATATGCGCCAGCCGCTTCTCCAGCGTCTCGACCGTCTTGATGACCTGGAACGCCTGGCGGGCGCAGGACGGACACGACACGATGGACACGCCCCGGTGGCGCAGGTTCAGCGACTTCAGCATCTCGAAGCCGACCCTCACCTCCTCGACCGGATCGGCCGAGAGCGAGACGCGGATGGTATCGCCGATGCCGGCCCAGAGCAGCATGCCCATGCCGATGGACGATTTCACCGTGCCGGTCATCAGGCCGCCCGCCTCGGTGACCCCCAGGTGCAGCGGATAGTCGCACGCCTCGGCCAGGCCCTGATAGGCCGCGACGGCCAGGAACACGTCCGAGGCCTTCACCGAGATCTTGAACTCGCGGAAATCGGCGTCCTCGAGCACCCTGGCGTGGTTGAGGGCGCTTTCCACCATGGCCTCGGGACACGGCTCGCCGTAGCGCTCCAGCAGCTCGCGTTCGAGCGAGCCGGCGTTGACGCCGATGCGCATGGAGCAGTTGTTGTCCTTGGCGGCCTTCACCACCTCGCGGACACGGTCCATGGAACCGATGTTGCCCGGATTGATGCGCAGGCACGACGCGCCGGCTTCGGCGGCCTCGATGCCCCGCTTGTAGTGGAAGTGGATGTCCGCGACGATGGGGACGTTCACTTCCCTGATGATGTGCCTGAGCGCCACGGTCGATTCCTCGTCCGGGCACGAGATGCGGACGATGTCCGCGCCCGCCTTCTCCAGCGACAGCACCTGCTCGATGGTGCCCTTGATGTCGGTGGTACGGGTGTTGGTCATCGACTGGACGGCGATGGGCGCGTCGCCGCCGATCGGCACGTTGCCGACATGAATCTGGCGCGACTTGCGGCGTTCTATGTGTCTGTAGGCGCGGACGGTCATTTGCTTCAGCGATCCAATGGCAGTTGATGGGGCTTATACCCCAAGCCCCTTCCGGTGTCAGCCTGACAGTTGGACCGCGGCGGCCGGAAGTCTACCGCTGCTGTATCGCCGACTGCTGCTGCGTGATGGTCGAAAGCTGTCCCTGATAGGTGGGCGGCACCTCGTCCTTGCCGAAGGACGGGTCCTGCGACAGCTCCCAGGCGACGCAGATGCCCAGCGCCAGAAGCACCGCGACGATCATCAGCGACAGCTTGGGCATGGCGTTTTCGCGGGTCAGCGCCCACATGCCGCCGCGATGCCGGGGGTTCTCATAGGCATGGCGCACCCGCGCCACGGCCTCGGGAATGTCGATCCCCAGCGCGGTGCCGCCGAGGAATTCGGCGTAGGACCGCAGGAAGCCGACGGCATAGGTGACCGGAAGCTCCTTGATCTGGCCGTTCTCGAGCGCCTCCACATAGTCGGCGCGGAATTTCAGCACCTCGGAGACGTCGTCGATGGACAGCCCCCGCGCCTCGCGCGAGGCGCGCAGGCGCTCGCCCAGCTCGACGGCGGCATCGAGCGCGCCGTGCTTGCGGCCCTTGATCGAGACGACGTTGCTGGGCTGGTAAGGTCCGGACGGCAGGGCTTCGCCGTTCTCGTCAATGATCAGCAGCCCCCGCCCCGATTCCTCGACTTCGATTTCCGGCGCTGTGTCCGTCTTCTGCACAGTCCTGATCAGCTTTAGCACCGAGTGTTTGTCCACCTTGTTCGCGCTGTATCCGGGAAATCACAGTCAAGAAGATTCGGCGCCCCAAGGGTACCGAGTCGCGGAAACGGATTCAACGGCGACGGCTGCAGGAAACTACAATTCGACGCCGTGGTCGCGTGCAAAATTCGTCAGCTTGCTCCGCACGCTATGATCGGGAAGCTGGAGTAGCGTGAGAAGATAGGCGCGCAACCTGTCCACATCGAGGCTGCGGATCATCTCCTTGACCGGGCCGACCGAGGCCGGTGTCATGGAAAGTCCCCGCAAGCCCAGGCCGATGAGGGCCATGGCCTCGAGCGGCTTGCCCGCCGCCTCGCCGCACAGCGAGACCGGGACACCGGCCGTGGACAGCTTGTCGATGATCATGGAGAGGAACGACAGCGCCGCCGGCGAAAGGATGTCGTAGCGGTCGGTGAGCATGGTGTTGCCGCGATCGGCGGCGAACAGGTACTGCATCAGGTCGTTGGAGCCGATCGACACGAAATCCACCTGGGGAATCAGCGCGTCGAGCTGCCAGGCCAGCGCGGGCACCTCCAGCATGGTGCCGACCAGCAACCGGCTCGGCGCCTCGCGGCCAAGCCGGCGGTGCCGCGCCAGCTCCTTGTCCAGGATCAGCCGGGCGGCCATGAATTCGGACACGTCCGCGACGAGCGGGAACATCACCCTGAGCTCGCGCCCGGCCGTCGCGGCCAGCAGCGCGCGGAGCTGGTAGCGCAGGAGCGCGGGCCGGTCGAGGCCCATGCGGATGGCGCGCCAGCCCAGCGCCGGGTTCTCCTCCTTGGGCCTTTCGAGGAAAGGCACCACCTTGTCGCTGCCGATGTCGAGGGTCCGGAACACCACCGGCTTTCCCCCCGCCGCGTCGAGCACCCGGCTGTAGAGCTCGCGCTGGGCCTGGTGGCGCGGAAAGGTCGCGCCGACCATGAACTGGAATTCGGTGCGGAACAGGCCGATGCCGTACGCGCCGGTCTCCTCCAGATGGGGCAGGTCGACCAGCAGACCCGCGTTGATGTACAGGCTGATCTCCACCCCGTCCCGGGTGATCGCCGGCAGGTCGCGGTGCTGGGCATAAGCCATCCGGCGCTGCTCGCGCAGGGCGATGGCCTCCTCGTAGACGTCGACGATGTCCTGGGTCGGCAGCAGGAAGACCTGCTCGGTCATGGCGTCGATGATGATCTGGTCGCCGGGATCGACCAGGCCGACGATCGCCTCGATCTGGCCGATGACCGGGATGCCCAGCGCCTTGGCGATGATGGCCACATGGGAGCTGGGCGTCCCCTCGGCCAGGATCAGGCCGCGCAGCCGCGCCCGGTCGTAGTCCAGCAGCTCGGTCGGGCCCAGGTTCCGGGCGACGACGATGGTCTGGTCGTAGAGCTCGGCCACCGCGCCCTGATCGAGGCCCATCAGATGCCGGATCAGCCGGTTGGCCAGGTCGTCCAGATCGGAAAGGCGCTCGCGCAGATAGACGTCGGTGATCCTGGCCATGCGCACGCGGTTGTCCACCTGCACGCGCTGGACCGCGGCCTCGGCGGTCAGGCCGCCGCGGATGCCGTCGCGGATCTTCTCGATCCAGCCGCGGTCGTTGGCGAACATGCGGTAGGTCTCGAGCACGTCGAAATGATCGCCCTCGATGCCCAGGTCCGAGCTTTCCAGCAGATTGTCGAGCGACGAGCGCAGGCTGCCCAGCGCCTCGTCGAGCCGCCGCTGCTCCTCGGCCTCGTCCTCGGCGATCAGCCGGGTGACCTGCACGCGCGGCTCGTGCAGCACGACCTGGCCGATGGCGATGCCCTCGGCCAGCGCGATGCCGTCGATCTTGGGCGGATGTCCCTGGGCGAAGGTGCCTTCGTGCACCTCGCTGGGATCGATCAGCTCGCCCGAGCCGACCAGCTCGGCCAGCACCATGGCCACCGTCTGCAGCGCCTCCACCTCCTCCTCGGTATAGAGGCGCTGGGTGACGTTCTGGACGGCGAGCACGCCGAGCACGCGGCCGGCGCGGATCACCGGCACGCCCATCAGCGAATGATAGATGTCCTCGCCCGTTTCGGGCCGGTAGGCGAAGTTGGGATGGGACTGGGCGTCGGCCAGGTTGAGCGCCGCGCCGCGCGCGGCGATCTCGCCGATCAGGCCTTC
>CAZVVC010000230.1:0-6007 GCA_964630425.1 uncultured Bifidobacterium sp.
GCGCCATGCAGCTGGTGCGCAACCCCAAGCAGTTCGACGTGATCGTCACCGACAATCTGTTCGGCGACGTGCTGTCCGACATCGCCGCCATGCTGACCGGCTCGCTGGGCATGCTGCCCTCGGCCTCGCTGGGCGCGGCCGACGCGAACGGCAGGCGCCGGGCCATGTACGAGCCGGTGCACGGCAGCGCGCCGGACATCGCCGGCCAGAACCTGGCCAATCCCATCGCCACCATCCTCAGCTTCGCCATGGCGCTGCGCTATTCCTACGACCTGGGCGCCGACGCGGACCTGGTCGAGGGTGCGGTACAGGACGTGCTCGCCGCCGGCTACCGGACGGGCGACATCATGCAGCCGGGCATGACCAGGACCTCGACGACCGGCATGGGCGATGCGATCATCGCCGCCCTGGACAAGCGCGCCGCCTGAGGCCGAGGAGAACGAGATGGCTTACAAGGTTGCCGTCGTCGGCGCGACCGGTGTGGTCGGCCGCGAGATACTGCAGATCCTGGCCGAGCGCCAGTTCCCGATCTCCGAGGTCGTCGCGCTGGCCTCGCGCCGCTCGCAGGGCAAGGAGGTCTCGTTCGGCGAGACCCGGACCCTGAAGGTACAGGCGCTGGAGCACTACGACTTCAGCGGCACCGACATCGCGCTGTTCTCGGCCGGCTCGGCCGTGTCGAAGGAATGGGGGCCGAAGGTCGCGGCCGCGGGCTGCGTCGTCATCGACAACAGCTCGTTCTTCCGCATGGACCCGGACGTGCCGCTGGTCGTGCCCGAGGTGAACGCCGAGGCCATCGACGGCTATGCCAGGCGCAACATCATCGCCAATCCCAACTGCTCCACCGCCCAGCTCGTCGTCGCGCTGAAGCCGCTGCACGACGCGGCGCGGATCAAGCGCGTGGTGGTCTCGACCTACCAGTCCGTCTCGGGCGCCGGCAACGAGGCGATGGACGAGCTGTTCACCCAGACCCGCGCCATCTTCGTCAACGATCCGATCAAGAAGGAACGCTTCACCAAGCAGATCGCGTTCAACGTGATCCCGCACATCGACGTCTTCCTCGACGACGGCTACACCAAGGAAGAATGGAAGATGTCGGCCGAGACCAACAAGATCCTCGACCCGGACATCAAACTCACCGCGACCTGCGTGCGCGTGCCGGTGTTCGTCGGCCATTCGGAGTCGATCAACGTCGAGTTCGAGCGGCCGCTCGACGAGAAGCGCGCGCGCGAGATCCTGCGCGAATCGCCCGGCATCATGGTGGTCGACCAGCGCGAGGACGAAGGCTATGTGACGCCGGTCGAATGCGTCGGCGACTATGCCACCTTCGTCAGCCGCATCCGCAACGACCCGACCGTCGAGCACGGGCTCAGCCTGTGGTGCGTGTCCGACAATCTCCGCAAGGGCGCCGCCCTGAACGCCGTCCAGATCGCCGAGCTGCTGGGCCGCCGGCATCTGAAGAAGGCGTCGTAAGGCTGCTTCGTCCTTCTTTCCTTGTCATCCCGGCGAAAGCCGGGACGCAGGGATCGTAGGACGGCACCCGCGCGGAAAATGAACTTTACCGCGGGCGCGAACCTTCACTAGGTTGGCGCGGAACGAACGAACCACAGGGGATTGTCATGGCCGCCACCTTCCGCCCTCGCCGCAGCGTGCTCTACATGCCGGGCTCCAACGCCCGCGCGCAGGAGAAGGCCAAGACCATTCCGGCCGACGCCATCATCCTCGACCTCGAGGACGCGGTGGCGCCCGACGCCAAGGCGGCGGCGCGCGAGACCGTGTGCAACTCGGTGCAGGGGGGCGGCTATGGCGGCCGCGAGATGATCATCCGCATCAACAGCCTCGACACGCCCTGGGGCGTCGAGGATCTCCAGGCCGCCGTCTCGGTCCAGCCGGACGCCATCCTGGTGCCAAAGGTCGAATCGGCCGAGATGGTGAACAAGGTCGAGAGCCTGATGGAGGCCTCGGGCGCGCTCGCCACCACCGCCATCTGGTGCATGATCGAGACGCCGCGCGGCGTGCTGCGCGTCGAGGAGATCGCCTCGGCCTCGCCGCGCCTCGGCGCGCTGGTGATGGGCACCTCGGACCTGGTGAAGGACGTGCACGCCCGCCACACGCCGCTGCGTCTGCCCATGCTGACCAGCCTGTCGCTCTGCATCCTCGCCGCCCGCGCCGAGGGTCTCGCCATCCTCGACGGCGTCTATCTCGACTTGCAGGACACGGACGGTTTCCGCAATGCCTGCGTGCAGGGGCTGGAGTTCGGCTTCGACGGCAAGACCCTGATCCATCCCAGCCAGGTCGATCCCTGCAACGAGGTCTACGCGCCCGACGCGGCCGAGGTCGACCTGTCGCGCCGGATCATCGAGGCCTTCGCCGCCGCCGAGAAGGAAGGCAAGGGCGTCGTCGTGGTCGACGGCAAGCTGGTCGAGAACCTGCATGTGGAGAACGCCAAGCGGCTGGTGGCGCTGGCCGAGGCCATCCAGCAGCTCCAGGCGGCCTGACATTTGTGAGGCGGAGACAACGCCCCTCACCCTAACCCTCTCCCAAAGGGAGAGGGAGCATAGATGAAGGCCGCCGCCTTGAACCCTCTCCCTCTGGGAGAGGGCAGGGTGAGGGGCGATGCCAGACAGAGGCACCGATGACGAAAACAGCACGCGGCAATTTCTTCGAGGACTTCACGCTGGGCCAGGAGATCGTCCACGCCACGCCGCGGACGGTGACCGAGGGCGACGTGGCGCTCTACACCGCGCTCTACGGCTCGCGCTTCGCGGTCAACTGCTCGGACCCGTTCGCCATGGACCTGGGCCTGGCCGCCGCGCCGCTCGACGATTTCCTCACCTTCCACTTCGTCTTCGGCAAGACCGTGCCGGACATCTCGCTCAACGCCGTCGCCAATCTGGGCTATGCGGACGGCCGCTTCCTCAAGCCGGTCTATCCGGGCGACACGCTCACCGCCGTCTCGCAGGTCATCGGCCTGCGCGAGCTGTCGAACGGCAAGGCCGGCGTGGTCTATGTGCGCTCGACCGGGACCAACCAGGCCGACGAGGTGGTGCTGGACTATGTGCGCTGGGTGATGGTGAACAAGGGCGATCCGTCCGCGCCCGCGCCGAAGGAGGTCATCCCCGACCTGCCGGCGGCGGTCGCGGCCCGCGACCTGATCGTGCCCGACGAGCTGGACTTCTCGGCCTACGACACGGTGCTGGCCGGCGCGTCGCACCTGTGGGATGACTACGAGGCAGGCGAGAAGATCGACCATGTGGACGGCATCACCATGGAGGAGGCCGAGCACATGCTGGCCACCCGCATGTACCAGAACACGGCGCGCGTGCATTTCAACCAGGTGATGCAGGCGGAAAGCCGGTTCGGCAAGCGGCTGATCTATGGCGGCCACATCATCTCGCTGGCCCGCGCCATCAGCTTCAACGGCCTGGGCAACGCCTGCTTCATCGCCGCCCTCAACGGCGGCCGCCACGTGGCGCCCAGCTTCGCGGGCGACACCATCTTCGCCTGGTCGGAGGTGCTCGAGAAGGCCGGGATTCCGGGCCGTTCCGACGTGGGCGCCCTGCGCCTGCGCACCGTGGGCGTCAAGAACCAGCCCGCCGCCGGCTTCCCCGACAAGGGCGAGGACGGCAAGGACCACCCCGCCGTGGTGCTCGACCTGGACTACTGGGCGCTGATGCCGCGCGGGTGGCTCGCCGGATAGGGCGATCTCGTCTATATTGCGGCCATGAACAAGGTGTCGTTCCGCATCAAGGCCCGTGACCTGCCGCCTGAACAGGCGGCGCGGATGGAAACGCCCTTGCATCCCGATGACGATGTCGAGGTGACGATCGAGGAGATCAACGAGTTCTCCGACGTGCCGCAGGATATCCTCGATTCCCAGATCGCGGGTCTGCGAGAGCGGTTGGAAACCGAGGATTGGGCGACGGACGACGAGGTCGAGGCGGCGTTCAAGAGGATGCTCGGATCCCGGGCTAAATGAGGCTCGTCTGGGATCGGCGGGCTGTCCGTGAGCTCGAGGACATCTGGGCTTATATTGCTCGGGACAACATCCAGGCTGCGGAAGAAATGGCCGAGCTGATCCAGAGCCGGGTGCTGGGGCTAAAGGAATTCCCGGAACTTGGCCGGCGCGGGCGTATCGACAATACACGCGAACTCGTCGTGACGCCCTACATCGTCGTCTATCAGATTCATGAGGACCGGATCGGGATCAGGGCGGTGCTTCATGGCAGGCGACGCTGGCCCAAACGTCTCTAGATCCACCACCCGTAGGCGCGCTGCCGCAGCACGGCCATGCCGAAGCGTTCGTCGCGTTCGGCGACGGGGATGCCGCCCAGCCATTCGTAGAAGCCGACGGATGGATTGTCGGCCAGCACCCATGTCACCAGGTTCCTGTGGCCGTCGCCGGCGAGCTGGCCGACCGATCCGCGGAACAGTTCCTGGCCGATGCCCTCGCCCTGCCAGTCGGGCAGCACGTAGAGCGTGTACATCTCGGCGGTGAAGGGGACGTTGGCGCTGCGGTTGCGGCCGCTGGTGGCGAAGCCGACGATCTGCTTGCCCTTCTCGGCCACCTGCACCAGCCGTTGCAGGTCGCGCGACAGGGTCTGGCGCCACAGGGCGAGCCGCCTGGCATAGGTCTGGGCCGACAGCACGCGGGGCGGCAGGATGTCCCGGTAGGTGTCGCGCCATGTCTCGACATGGACCCGGGCGATGCCTTCGGCGTCGCTCGCGTTGCCTGTTCGGATGGACACGCCCGACTGGGTGATCACGGCACGCTCCCTATGCTGCGCCGAGCATAGACTGAAACCGCCAAAACGCAAATGACTCGCAACAGGAAGCGCTTTATTCGCCGACGCATAGCCGTTATGCGCTGTACTGCCGGGATCGACGGAGTATAAGGGCCAAGTAACAAGAGTCTGGCGTTGACCTCACTAGTCTCGGGACTAATATGGCGCGCCATTCTTACCGGGGACTGTCATCGGGGAGCCGTTCATGGCGCAAGTAAAACGCCCTGTCTCGCCACATCTACAGGTCTATCGCTGGACCGTGACCATGGCGAGCTCCATCCTGCACCGCGCGACGGGCGTGGCGCTCGGCGCTGGCGCGCTGTGGCTCGCCTGGTGGCTGCTCGCCGCCTCGACCGGCTACGAGGCCTTCGAATGCGTGCAGGCCTTCAGCACCTCGATCGTCGGCATGATCCTGCTGTTCGGCGTCACCTGGTCGCTGATGTTCCACTTGCTGAACGGCATCCGCCACCTGGCCTGGGACGTCGGCTACGGCTTCGAGATCAAGACGGCCACGACGTCCGGCTGGGTCGTGGTCGTCCTGTCGGTGGTGCTGACCATCGTCGCCTGGGCCGTCGGCCTGTCCATGACGGGAGGCTACTGATGAGCCTGCGCACGCCCATCGGCAAGGTCCGCGGCCTGGGTTCGGCCAAGGAAGGCACGCATCATTTCTGGGTCCAGCGCGTCAGCGCCGTCGCCCTGATCCCGCTGACCCTGTGGCTGGTCGCCAACCTGATCTGCATGACCGGCGCCGGGCGCGACGACGTACTGGATTTCCTGTCCAGCCCGTTCAACGCCATCGTGATGCTGCTGCTGGTCATCGCCGGCTTCTATCACCTGAAGCTGGGCATCCAGGTCATTCTCGAGGACTACGTGCATGGTGAGGGCGCCAAGCTGGTGACCAGCCTGCTCAACACCTTCGTCTGTTTCGCCGGCGGCGCCGTCTCGGTGTTCGCCGTGCTCAAGATCGCGTTTGGAGGCTGATCCGTCATGAGCCAGGCTTATCCGCTCATCGACCATGAATATGACGTCGTCGTCGTCGGCGCCGGTGGCTCGGGCCTCCGCGCCACCATGGGCATGGCCGAACAGGGTCTGCGCACCGCGTGCCTGACCAAGGTGTTCCCCACCCGCTCGCACACCGTCGCGGCGCAGGGCGGCATCGCCGCCTCGCTGGGCAACATGGGCGAGGACAACTGGCGCTGGCACATGTACGACACCGTCAAGGGGTC
>CAZVVC010000231.1:0-5978 GCA_964630425.1 uncultured Bifidobacterium sp.
ACCATTCGGGGCTGACGGGGTTGTGATGACACATGCGGACAAGGTTTTCTGCGCGCTCGACACGCCCTCGGTCGCGGTGGCGCTGGACCGGGCGGCCAGGCTGAAGGGCGTGGTCGGCGGCCTGAAGCTGGGCCTGGAGTTCTTCGGCGCGCAGGGGCCGGACGGCATCCGCCGGGTGGCCGAGGCCGGCATGCCCGTCTTCCTCGACCTGAAATTCCACGACATTCCCAACACGGTCGCCCAGGCGGTCACCTCGGTGACGCCGCTGGCGCCGGTGCTGATGACGGTCCATGCGGGCGGCGGCCAGGCCATGATGCGCGCGGCCGCCGACGCGGCGCGCGAGACGGCCGCCAAGGCCGGCGTGGCGCGCCCCAGGCTGCTGGGCGTGACGGTGCTGACCAGCCTCGACCAGGGCGATCTCGCCGCCGCCGGCGTCTCCGGCGGCGTCGAGGACCAGGTGGTGCGCCTGGCGCGGCTGGCGCAGGACAGCGGCCTCGACGGCGTGGTCTGCTCGCCCCGGGAGATCGCGCCCATCCGCCGCGCCTGCGGCCCGGACCTGATCCTGCTGGTGCCGGGCATCCGCCCGGCCGGCGCCGCGCTGGGCGACCAGAAGCGGGTGATGACGCCGCGCGAGGCGGTCGACGCCGGCGCCACCTATCTGGTGATCGGCCGGCCCATCACCGAGGCGCCCGATCCGCGCGCGGCGGCCGAGGAAATCGCCCGCTCGCTCGTCGAGCCGGTTGCCGGCTGACCCCGCCGTCCTATCTGCCGCTCACCATGCCGATCGACGTCAAAATCTGTGGCCTCAACACACCGGACAGCCTGCGGGCCGCGATCGACGCGGGCGCGGGCTATATCGGCTTCATGTTCTATCCCCGCTCGCCGCGCGCGTTGACGGCCCAGCAGGCCGGCGCGCTGGCGCTGACCGTGCCGCCGGGCGTGCGTCTGGTCGGGGTGTTCGTCGATCCCACCGACGAGGACATCGCCGAGGTGCTGCGCGCCGTGCGGCTCGACGTCATCCAGCTTCACGGCAGGGAGACGCCGGCGCGGGTCGCCGAGGTCCGCGCCCGCACCGGCAAGCCCGTGTTCAAGGCGGTCGCCATCGCGGGGCCGGAGGACGTGGCGCTGGCGCATACCTATGAGGACACGGCGGATTTCTTGCTGTTCGATGCGAAACCGCCTAAAGCTATGCCCCTCGCGCTGCCGGGCGGCAACGGCCTCGCCTTCGACTGGAACCTGATCGCCGGGGAAAGCTGGAAGCGGGGCTGGATCCTGTCCGGCGGCCTGACTCCCGAGAATGTCGCCGGCGCCGTGGAACAGAGCGGCGCCCGCTTCGTCGACGTCTCCTCGGGCGTCGAGGACCGGCCGGGCGTCAAGAACCCGGCGAAGATAGAAGCCTTTGTCACTGCGGCACGGAACGCGACGTCATGAACAAACCCGAACGGCCCAACTCCTACCGGAGCCTGCCCGACGCCGACGGTCATTTCGGCATCTTCGGCGGCCGCTACGTGGCCGAGACGCTGATGCCGCTGATCCTCGACCTGGAGGACGCCTATCGCGCGGCCAAGGCCGATCCGGCGTTCAAGGCGCAGATGGACGACCTGATGAAGAACTTCGTCGGCCGTCCCAGCCCGCTCTATTTCGCCGAGCGGCTGACCGAGCACTATGGCGGCGCCAAGGTCTACCTGAAGCGCGAGGAGCTGAACCACACCGGCGCGCACAAGATCAACAACTGCATCGGCCAGATCCTGCTGGCGCGGCGCATGGGCAAGACGCGCATCATCGCCGAGACCGGCGCCGGCCAGCACGGCGTGGCGACGGCGACCGTCGCGGCGCGCTTCGGGCTGGAATGCGTGATCTTCATGGGCGCCACCGACATCGAGCGCCAGAAGCCCAACGTGTTCCGCATGAACCTGCTGGGCGCGCAGGTGGTGCCGGTCCAGTCGGGCGCGAAGACGCTGAAGGACGCCATGAACGAGGCGCTGCGCGACTGGGTGACCAATGTGGACACCACCTATTACCTGATCGGCACGGTCGCCGGCCCGCACCCCTATCCCGAGCTGGTGCGCGACTTCCAGGCGGTGATCGGCCAGGAGGCGCGCGAGCAGATCCTCGCCGCCGAGGGGCGCTTGCCCGACACGCTGGTCGCCTGCGTCGGCGGCGGCTCCAACGCCATCGGCCTGTTCCACCCGTTCCTGGACGACGAGAGCGTGGCCATGCATGCCGTCGAGGCGGCGGGACACGGCATCGAGACCGGCCAGCACGCCGCCTCGATCAGCGCCGGCAGCCTGGGCGTGCTGCACGGCAACCGCACCTATCTGCTGCAGGACGAGGACGGGCAGATCGCCGAGGCGCATTCCATCTCGGCGGGCCTCGACTATCCGGGCGTCGGACCCGAGCATGGCTGGCTCAACGATGTGGGACGGGTGCGGTACGTGTCCGCCACGGACCGGGAGGCGCTCGATGCGTTCCAGACCTGCTCCCGGCTGGAAGGCATCATTCCGGCGCTGGAATCGTCTCACGCGCTCGCCCATGTGGCGAGGATCGCGCCGGGCCTGCCGAAGGATCACTTAATCGTTGTCAATCTCAGCGGACGCGGCGACAAGGATATCTTCACCGTCGCCGACGCGCTGGGAGTGAAGATTTGACCGTGACGCCTGGCCGCATCGAACGCCGCTTCGAGTCCCTGCGCGCCGAAGGCCGCGCCGCCTTCGTGTCGTTCGTCACCGCGGGCGATCCCAACCTGGAGCAGGCCGAGAAGATCCTCGCGGGCCTGCCGGCGGCGGGCGTCGACATCATCGAGCTGGGCATGCCGTTCACCGATCCCATGGCCGACGGCCCGGCGATTCAGGCGGCCGGGCTGCGCGCGCTGGCGGCCGGCCAGACGCTGCGCAGGACGCTCGGCATGGTCGAGCGGTTCCGCCGGACGGACGACGACACGCCTGTCGTTCTGATGGGCTATTACAATCCGATCTACAAATACGGCGTCGACGCGTTCCTGGCCGATGCGGTGAAGGCGGGCGTCGACGGCCTCATCATCGTCGACCTGCCGGCCGAGGAGGACGCCGAACTGTGCGAGCCGGCGGTGAAGGCCGGTATCCGCTTCATCCGCCTGCTGACGCCGACGACCGACGACAAGCGGCTGGAGCGGGTGATCGCCAATTGCAGCGGCTTCCTCTACTACGTGTCGGTCACCGGCATCACCGGCGCCGCCAAGGGCGCGCAGGAGGCGGTGGGCGCGGCGCGCCGGCGGTTCGCGGCGAAAAGCGATCTGCCGGTGGTGGTGGGCTTCGGCATCAGGACGGCCGACGCGGTGGCTGAGATCGCAGCCGTCGCCGACGGCGCGGTGGTGGGATCGGCCATCATCGACAGGATCGCGCGGAATATCGGCCCCGGCGGCGGCCTGACCGAGGAAGGCATCGGGGACGTGCTCGGCTTTGTGGCCGAGCTGGCCTCGGGCGTGCGCCGCGCGGCGGCGCCGGCAATGGCGGGAGGTGTCCGGTGAACTGGCTGAAGAAAGGACGCGCCAAGCTCAGCACCATCTTCCGGCGCGAGCGTCCCGGCTCCGAGGAGGTGAAGTGGGACACCTGCGTCAATTGCGGCCAGATGGTCTATCACAAGGAGATGGTCGCGGCGCAGTATGTCTGCCCCCATTGCGGACACCATCACAAGATGCCGCCGAAGGAGCGCTTCGCCGCGCTGTTCGACGACGGCGCCTATGATCCCATCGCCGTGCCCAGGCAGGCCGACGACCCGCTCAAGTTCCGCGACAAGAAGAAATACGCCGACCGCATCAAGGCGGCCCGCAACGAGACGGGCGAGCAGGACGCGGTCACCGTCGCCCAGGGCAAGATCGGCGGCGTGCCCGCCGTCGTCGCGGTGCAGAGCTTCGCCTTCATGGGCGGCTCGCTGGGCATCGCGGCGGGCGATGCGTTCGTCGCCGGCGCGCTCCGCGCGGTGAACGAGAAGGCCGCGTTCGTGATGATCACGTCCTCCGGCGGCGCGCGCATGCAGGAAGGCATCCTGTCGCTGATGCAGATGCCGCGCACCACGGTGGCGGTGCAGATGCTGCGCGAGGCCCGGCTGCCCTATGTGGTGGTGCTGACCGACCCGACGACGGGCGGCGTCACCGCGTCCTACGCCATGCTGGGCGACATCCAGATTTCCGAGCCGGGCGCGCTGATCGGCTTCGCCGGGCCGCGCGTGATCGAGAGCACGGTGCGCGAGCAGCTTCCCAAGGGATTCCAGCGGGCCGAATATCTGCTCGAGCACGGCATGATCGACATGATCGTGCACCGGCACGATCTCGCGGCCAGGCTGGGCAACCTGCTGCGGCTGCTGATGGGCGGCGCGCGCGAGGGCAAGCCGCTGGCGCTGGCGCCGCCGTCCAAGGGCAAGCGCGGGGCCGCGGCAAGTTGAGCAGCGCCGACCTTCTCGCGCGGCTTCACACCCTTCACCCGAAACTCATCGACCTGTCGCTCGGGCGCACCGAGCGGCTGCTGGCGGCGCTCGGCCATCCCGAGCGGCGGCTGCCACCGGTGCTGCATGTGGCGGGCACCAACGGCAAGGGCTCGACGGTCGCGCATCTGCGCGCGCTGCTGGAAGCGGACGGCAAGCGGGTGCAGACCTACATCTCGCCGCATCTGGTGCGCTTCCACGAGCGCATCCGGCTGTCGGGCGGGCTGATCCCGGAAGCGCGGCTGGTCGACGTGCTGACGCGCTGCGAGGCGGCCAATGACGGCCGGCCCATCACCTTCTTCGAGATCACCACCGTCGCCGGCTTCCTGGCCTTCGCCGAGGACGAGGCGGATTACTGCATCGTCGAGGTGGGCCTCGGCGGGCGCTATGACGCCACCAACGTGCTGGACCGCAAGCTCGCCAGCCTGATCGCGCCCGTGGGCCTCGACCACCAGAACTTCCTGGGCGACACGCTGGCGGCCATCGCCGGCGAGAAGGCAGGCATCATCCGCGCGGGCACGCCGGTGTTCTCGGCGGCACAGGCGCCGGCCGCGCTGGCGGTGATCGAGGCCGAGGCGGCGGCTGCTTCCGCGCCGCTGTCGGTCGCCGGCCGCGACTGGACGGCGCGGCCGGAGGGCGACGGCTGGCTGTTCGCCGACCGCGCGGGCGACCTGCGGCTGCCGCTTCCGGCGCTGCGCGGGCCGCACCAGATCGGCAACGCGGCGCTGGCGCTGGCGGCGCTGCGCGGCCTGGGCATCGCCCCCGGACAGGCGGGGACCGAGACGGCGCTGCGGCGCGTCGCCTGGCCGGCGCGGCTGCAGCCCATCGACCGCGGGCCGCTGCTCGCTATCCTGCCGGAGGGCACGGCGCTGTTCCTCGACGGCGGCCACAATCCGCACGCCGCCGAGGCGCTGCTGGCGGCGCTGGACGGGCGGCGATTCGACCTGGTGCTCGGCATGCTGGAGGGCAAGGACGCATCGGAATACCTGCGCATCATGGCGCCTCTCGCCGCGTCAGTGAAGGCAGTGCCCATTCCCGGCGATGCGTGCCACGACCCGGATTACCTGGCGGGCGCAGCGCGGAAGCTGGGGCTCGACGCCGACGCGTTTCCCGACGTGCCCGCCGCACTGGCGGCCTGCCGGTCGCCTGAGGTTTTAATCTGCGGCTCGCTGCACCTGGCCGGGCACGTGCTGGAAGCGTCGGGCGTTATCCCGGAATGAACCCTCTCCCTTTGGGAGAGGGCAGGGTGAGGGGCGATGCCGCAACCGCCGCCGACCTTCACTGATCTGAAGTTGTCCCTCACCCTCCCGCTTCGCGGGGCCCTCCCTCCCCCGGAGGGAGAGGGCGAAAAACGTGCGTGCCTCTACGCGTTCAGATACTTGTCCAGCGTGGTGTGCAGGTGGCGCAGCCTGGATTCCATGTAGGTGGAATAGGTGATCGCGCCCTTCACGCTTGCGTGGTTGCCTTCGCACTGCCAGCGCATGATCTGGGTGTCCTGGTCGAACAGCAGGCCGAAGCCC
>CAZVVC010000232.1:0-5967 GCA_964630425.1 uncultured Bifidobacterium sp.
GCCCCCATCAGCGGCGTGATGGTGCGCGCCACCAGCAGCGAGAACAGCACCGAGACGCAGGCGCAGATGGCGAAGGCGCGGAAGAACTGCCCCACCACACCGGGCATGAAGCCCACCGGCGCGAACACCGCGACGATGGTCATGGTGGTGGCGACCACCGCCAGGCCGATCTCGTCGGCCGCCTCGATGGCCGCAGGATAGGCCTTCTTGCCCTCGCGCATGTGCCTGACGATGTTCTCGATCTCGACGATGGCGTCGTCGACGAGGATGCCCACCGTGATCGCCAGCGCCAGCAGGGTGACGATGTTGAAGGACTGGTCGAACAGCGCCATGACCGCGAAGGTCGGGATGAGCGACAGCGGCATGGCCAGCGCCGAGATGAACGTCGCCCGCGCGTCCCGCAGGAACCACCAGACCACGGCGACGGCCAGCGCCGCGCCCAGCAGCAGCGCCTCGAGAGAGGCCACGTAGCTGATCTGGACGAACTCGTCGGCCGAGGTGACTTCCTCGATCTTCACGTCGTCGCGGCTGGCGTCGAGACTGGCGACCGCCTCGCGGACCTTGGCCGCGACATGCACCTCGCTGGCGCCGCGGGTGCGGATGACGCCGAAACCGACCACCTCCTGGCCGTTGAAGCGCGCGCGGGTGCGCGGCTCGGCCCAGGCGTCCTCGACCTTGCCCAGGTCGGACAGGCGCACGGTGCGGCCGTCCGGCAGGTTGATGAGCGCCGTCCCCAGGTTCCTGACCGAGACGGCGCTGCCCAGCGTGCGGATGGACTGCTCGGCCGCGCCGATGTCCGAGCGGCCGCCGGGCAGGTTGGCGTTGATGAGGCGAAGCTGGTGGCTGACGTCGCCGGCGGTGATGCCGAGCGAGGCCATGCGCTGGGGATCGAGCCGGACGGCGATCTCGCGGTTGACGCCGCCCTCGCGCTGCACCTCGGCGACGCCGCGCACCGCGAGCAGCGCCTTGGCCACGTCGTTGTCGACGAACCAGCTCAGCTCCTCCGGCGACATGCCCTCGCCGCGCACCACGAAGGTGACGAGCTGGCCGCCCGCGGCGTCGATGCGCTTGACCGTGGGCTCCTCGACATCCGCCGGCAGGTCAGGCCTGACGCCGGTGACCGCGTTGCGGACGTCGTTGGTGGCGCGGTCGCTGTCGGTGCCGAGGAAGAATTCGACCGTGGTGACCGAGATGCCGTCGTTGACGGTCGAGCGGAGGTGCTTCACGCCGCCGAGGCCCGCGACCGAATCCTCGATCAGCCGCGTCACCTGGGTTTCCATTTCCGAGGGCGCGGCGCCCGGCTGGGCCACCGTCACCACGATGGCCGGCACGTCCAGGTCGGGCACGTTGTTGATGCGCAGCGTCATGTAGCCGGCGATGCCGGCGACGACGAGCGCGATGAACAGGACGACGGTCGGAACCGGATTCCTGATCGACCAGGAGGACAGCCGGTTCATGGCTGGCGCGGTTCGGTTCTGGCGAGCGGCGTCTGATGCCCCTCGGGCTCGCGCGCGATCGTCACCCTGTCGCCGTCCTCGAGAAAGCCGGCGCCCTTCAGGGCGATCTCGTCACCGGCGGCCAGGCCCTTGTCGATCTCCACGTGATCGCCGGCCCGCTCGCCGGTCTCGACCGGCTGGAACCGCACGGTCCTGTCCTTCGAGGCGACGAACACGCCCGCGACGCCGTCGCGGTAGACGATGGCCGAGCTGGGCACCAGCAGGGCGGCGCTGTTCTCCAGGGCGATGCTCGCCTGGGCGAACATGCCGGGGCGGAAGCCCGCCCTGGGCGGCAGCGCGATATGGGCGAGGCCCAGCCGCGATCTGACGTCGACGCTGGGCGCCACCGCGCGGATGGTCGCGGCGGCGGGCGGCACGCCCTCGGCCGTCACCTGGACGGGAAGGCCGGGCCGGAGGGCGGCCAGCGTCGTCTCGGGAATCTCGGCGTCCAGTTCCAGGCGTCCGTCGCGCACCACGCGGAACAGTTCGGCGCCCGAGCTGACGATCTGGCCGATGACGGCGCTGCGCGCCGAGACATAGCCGTCGTCGGGCGCGACGATCCGGGTCTGCGCGAGCTTGGCGAGGGTCTCGGCCCGCGAGGCCTGCGCGAGGGTGAGCTGCGCGGCGGCGGTGGCGGCGGCGGCCCGCCGGGCATCGGCCGTCTGGCCGCTGATGTGTCCCTTGGGCAGCAGCTCCTCGGCGCGCTTCAGATTGGCTTGGGCCTCGGCGAGCGTGGCCGCGGCCGAGGTGATGTTCGCCTCCTGCTGGGCCAGCTGCGCGCGCAGGACGGAGTCGTTGAGCCGCGCCAGCACCTGGCCGCGCCTGACCTCGTCGCCCTCGTCCACCAGCACCTCGGTGATGGCGAGGCCGCCGACCTCGGCGCCGACGGGCATCTCCTCCCACGCGACCACCGTGCCCATGACCGTGATGGTCCTGGAAACGGGCGCCGTCCTGACAGCCGCGGTGGTGATCGTCATGGCGCCCCTGCCCGCATCCTCCTGGAGCGTTTCGTCGCCGCACGCTGCCAGCAACGCCATCCCGAGGACGGCGAACACCCGAGCGGGGCGGAAAGCGGGAACGGATCGCATGGAGGCCTTGCGGGTTATGTGCGGCGCAACAAGGAAATGGGGATGCCGGGCACGCGTTCAATCGTCATTCCACGCGCGGCGAGCATGATCGTCAGCCTTCGACGCTGCAAGTCTGCCGAAAAAATACCATCGGTCTTCCACCTCTGATCGCGCGAGCGAGATATACGCCGTGATACCAGGCCGGCCAAGACGTTATCGCCCATCCGGCGATCGGCGGCAGGCTTTTTCGGAATGGCCGCATTTCCGCCCCGCCGCGTCCGCCGGGCCTTACCGCTGCGACGCGGTGGTGGTGCCCGCCGCGGGTCCATCCGGCGGCGGCTGGATCGCCGAGGGCGAGGCCAGCGAGGAATCGTCGCGAAGCGCCGGATCGCCGACGCTGATGCGGTAGGCGGTATAGTATTTGTAGATGTTCGAGATGTATTCGACGCTCTTGCGACCCATCGTCTTGGCCGCGGCGAGCTCGACGTTCTTGAACCAGACATTGGGGTCGAGGCCGCTCCTGATCGCCTCGTCGCGGATGATCTCCAGGTTCTTCGGCCCGACATTATAGCCGACGAAGGCCATGAGCGTCTTGTTCATCTGGTTGATGCCGGGATCGCTGAGATAGGAATCCGCGATATACCGCAGATACTTGGCGGCGGCCTCCACATTCCGCGAGGCATCCTTGTCGATCCCCTTGATGGCGACGACCGGCGCCGCGGCCGTCGACGGCGTGATCTGCATCATGCCCACCGGCCCATAGGGATTGCGCGCCTGCTGGTTCAGCCGCGACTCCTGGTAGCCCAGCGCCATCATCATCAGATGATCGATGTCGTAGGCGTCGCCATACTTCTTGAACAGGTCCATGACGCCGTTGAACCGGTCCATTTCGGCCTGCGCCACGGCATTGGTAGGCAGCCTGGTCTCGCCCAGATATTTCTTCAGCGACGCGCCGCCATTGAACGCATCGCCCTTGCCGTGGGCGAGGAAGCCGTCCAGCAGGCGCTTCAGTTGCGGGCTGTCCTTGCGCACCGCCCAGCCCAGGGCCGCGCCGTCCGGATCGAGCAGGCTGTCGGTGACGACGACACCCGGGATGATCTGGTTCCAGAACTTGGCGACATAGCCGTCGACCACCGCGGTCGTCACCAGGCCGCCGCTGACCATCTGAAGCAGGTCCTCGTCCTGAAGTTCCTCGGGGGCGATGATCAGCCTGATCGGGCGGCGGCCCTGCATCTCGAGCCGGCCGGACAGCGCGCGAAGCGGCTCGTAGGACGCGCTGGAGCGATGGATGACCACTTCCCGGCCCGACAGGTCCTCAAGCCGGTTCACCGGGTCGCCGCGCTTGCGGGTGATGATGACCGCGCCGCTGTCCGGCGCCAGGGAGCCGCTGTAATCGATCTCGTCGCGGTCCGCCGCGTCGTCCAGGATGTCGCCGGCGGCCACGTCGCCCAGGCCGGCCATGAGGTCGGACAGCAGGCGTTCCTGGGGAACCGGAACGAACACGACCTTGAGCTTCTTGCCGATGTCTGCCTGCTGGTTGGCCCACCTCTCCAGCGACACGCCCATGTCGTGGACGACGCCCAGCTCCTTGTTCTTGTCGTAGAAGAACAGGGTCTTGCTGAAAGGCACGAGGATGCGGATGACCTGCCGGTCCTTCATGCCGTCCAGATCGCCGGTCCAGGGCTCGGGATCGCCGAGCACGCGCGACGGCTCGGGCTTGGCGTCCGCCTGCTTGACCGTCTTCTGCTGGGCGGCCTTCTGCTTGACTGTCTTCTGCGGCGCCGGCGTGCTGGCCCAGGCCGTGCCGGCCGGACCGCCAATCACAAGGGCGGCCAGCCCGAAGGCCGCCGCCACTCGAAGAACCGTGTCACCACGTCGTGGCCGGATTATTTCAGCGGGCAAACCCAATGCCGCTCCTTTTACCGTCCAGGGGGCGCCATAAAAGCACGGCGCGATCCCGTGCGCCACCCAACCGATGCGATCGAACATGAGCGGCTTCGGCTTCCGCCTGGTTCCAACGGGCGGAACGCCTTGAATCCCGTGCGATCCGAACTCCCCCTACACGTGACCTTCTACACGCGAAATCAGGCTTTTTCGTGCCGGCGCGGTGGCGGCGTACCGCGAAAAAGGCGGCGGACCGATTCGCCCGCCGCCCTTCGCCGTCACCTCGGCCGATAGGTCATCCTGCGATAGAGCGGGTGCCGGGGCGACACCCCTTCGATCAGCTCCAGCCCCTTCAACCCGCCGTCCGGGCCGCCGGAGCTGGGCATCTGCTGGGCGAATTCCAGCAGCGTCCGGCGCTCCGATATCTTCCAGCGTCCGTCGCGCCGCTCCAGCTTGTCCAGGTAACGGCTGCCGAAAAAGCTCTGGTTGAAACCGCCCTTCCCGTCCGGCGAGCGGCCGCCCGCCAGGCTGTTGCTTTCCGCCTCGGCCCTGTCGCCGTCGATCTCGACCAGGATGTTGAAGACATAGTGGAAACGGTGAAGGCTCTGGGCCTCGATCGGCATCACCATCCGGCACCATTCATGGGCGTTGCCGACGAAGAAGCCGTAATCGACGAAGGCATCCTCGTGGAAACAGTCCATGAGCGCCTCCTCGTCGAGCCAGTCGAGGCCGCGGCCGTAACGCGCGCCGAGCACCTCGGCGATCTCCTGCTTGTCCCAAAGCTCCTGCAACTGCCGTTCGCTGGGCATGGATCGTCTCCCCTTTTTTCAATGCCTGCCGGCCAGCCTAGCCGCAGAGCGCGCGGGAATCATTCGGGAATATGCCGGCGGAGGGTGTCACCCAACGGACACGGGCCGAATAAAGTCAACACGTACTGTTCAATTCACGCTTGAATGTTTAAATGGACCTATGCTCTCATTTCCCCAGGAAACCGGCACGCCATCTTGGGGAGGGATCGGGTGCGCCTCACCGACTTCACCGGAGTCGCCTGCCGCGCGGCCTGCGCCAGCCGCCCGCGTGCACGCCACCACAGCCATCAAGAACATCACCACCGGGGCGCCCGCGCGACCACCGGCAACAGGGGAGACGACAACGTGCGATATGGAAAACAGGGACAAGGGAGCCGCCATTCCAGCCGGCTGCTCGCAGGCGTCGCGTCGACGCTGATGCTGACGGCCGCCGTGCCCGTCATGGCCCAGGAAGGCGCGGCACCGCCGCCTCCACCGGCCCAGCAGCCGTCGGCCCGGCCCTCCATCGAATCCGTGATGGTGACCGCGCGCAAGACCGAGGAACGCGCCATCGACACGCCGGTCGCCCTGGCGGTGCTGACCGAGGCGCAGATGCAGCGCTACGCGACCACGGACGTCACCCAGCTCAGCTCGCAGCTTCCGGGCGTCGAGGTCAACAAGGCCTCGGGCGGCGGCGCGGGCGGCAACTTCATCATCCGCGGCATCGGCCGG
>CAZVVC010000233.1:0-5937 GCA_964630425.1 uncultured Bifidobacterium sp.
CAGGACATGGGCATCACCACCGGCCAGCAGCTCGGCTTCCGCAGCCGCGCCTACAAGGGCGTCTACCTGGCGAAGCAGGAGCACCGCGTCCGCCGCTATCACGAGCTGATCGACGAGTATATCGAGGGCAAGCGCCCCGCGCCCAGCCGCTCCAGCGCCATCGCGGCCGAATAGGCCGGCCGAGGGGATGGGAAAGGGGCGCTTCGGCGCCTCTTTTTCGTTGGCTACGGATGGGCGCCCGATCTTCCCGCGCTTCGCGACGGGCCTGCGGCCCTCCTCAGCACTCCCGGTTGTGGGGCGGCAAACAAATAAACCGGAAGCCCTGAGGAGCGCGAAGCGCGTCGCGAAGGGCGGGGACAGGGATGAACGCTCAGTCCCGCTTGCGGCGCTCCAGCGCCGGCAGGCCGAGCCAGTGCAGCGCCATGTCGATCAGGTCGTCCTCGAAGTCGGGATCGTCGACCGACAGCGACGGCCAGGACGGCGCGTGGTCGTTCATCACCATCAGCACCACGGTGCCGCGGATCACGGCGTGGATCCTGACGACGGTCTCGGCCATGTCGGGCGGCGCGTCGGGCCAGCGCTCGCGCAGCAGCGCGATGGCCGCGTCCGCCGTGTAGCGGTTGGCCGAGGCGGCCATCTCGCAGGCCACCTTGTCGAACAGCGCCGAGCGCTCGAACAGCCGCAGGATCGCCCGGTCGTTGCGGCGCGAGCTGAACATCAGCCGGATGTAGAACTCGACGACCTGCCGCGGCGTCTTCAGTTGCGCGGCGTTCTCGGCGAAGAAGCGGTCCACGTCGCCGGCGCGGGCGTTGAAATACGACGCCAGCACCGCATAGAGCAGCGCCTGCTTGTCGGGGAAACGCCGGTAGATGGAGCCGGCGGCGACGCCCGCCGCCGCCGCGATCTCAGCCATGCCGGCGTTCTCGTAGCCCTTGCGGGTGAACAGGTCGAGGGCGGCGTCCATGATCCGCTGCAGCTTGTCGCGGCTGCGCGCCTGCTGCGGCTCGACGATCCACGGCATGGGATTGGCCCACGGCAGGATGGCGTCGATCGGGCGCGGCCAGGAGGCCTCGGGCTTGAGCTTTTCGTCTTTCATGGATCGCGGCCCCTTTCCAACGCCATGTAGTCATTTTGTTACCGGCGAGGAAAGACCAATCTGCCGGATCGCCCGAAGCGCCCGGAAATCCAGGCTATCGCGGCCGGACGGTCCGGCAGAGCGGGCGCAGCCTCGCACCATCGAAATAGCCCTTGCGCGCCGCAATATGAATAGATATTCATGTTCATATTCATGGGGAGATCAAGGTAGTCGGCGGCCGCGTCCGCTTTGGCTGGACAGACCGTAAGGCTACCGCCAAGGGGAGCAAGCGATGACACCGCATCGACGCCGCGAATCCGTCCTGGCCGACCGGGACGCCCGCCCGACATTCACCCGTCTCGGAATCCTCCGCGCCGCGAACGCCGCCATGCTGGGACTGGGCAGCCTGGCGGTCGCCGTCCCGGCCGCCGCGGCGCAGGACGCGCCGCCGCAGCCCGCGGCGAGCCCGGCCAGCCCGCATGTGGAGACGGTGCTGGTGTCGGCCCGCAAGCGCGAGGAGCGCCTGATCGACGTGCCGGTGGCCGCGACCGCCCTGCCCCAGGCCACCCTGGAGCGATACAACATCGCCTCGGTCGAGCAGCTCGCCACGGCGCTTCCCGGCATCAACATCTTCCGCTCCAGCGGCGGCGGCTCGGGCGGCAATTTCGAGATCCGCGGCGTCGGCCGCACCGCCACCGACTACGGCGCCGAGCAGCCCGTCGCGCTGGTGATCGACGGCTTTTCGTTCACCCGCGGCCACGCCGTCAGCATGGCGTTCTTCGACATCGCCAACGTCGAGGTGCTGAAGGGCCCGCAGACCCTGTTCTTCGGCAAGAACAGCCCGGCGGGCGTGATCTCGCTGAAGACGGTCAGCCCCGGCGACACCTTCGAGGGCTTCGCCCGCGCCAGCTACGAGTTCCGCACCGAGAACCCGGTGGTCGAGTTCGGCGTGTCGGTGCCGGTGGTCGAGGACAAGCTGGCCATCCGGGTCGCCGGCCGCGGCGAGTTCATGCAGGGCGGCTATCTGCGCTATTCCACCTCGGCCGACGTGCCGCGCGACATCAGCCCATTCGAGACCCAGGCGCTCTATCCGTCCAAGGGGCCGACCGCCAGGAAGTTCCCGGGCGAGAACCAGAAGGTCGCCCGCTTCACGGCGGTGCTGACGCCCAGCGACAATTTCGATGCCACCTTCAAGACCACCTATTCGCGCATCCGCACCAACGATGCCGGCTCCATCGTCCTCTATGCCTGCGCCGACGGGCCGGGATCGCATCCCTATCTGAGCAACTCGTTCTTCGACGATCCGGCGACCCCCGGCGTCAACGAATCCCTGATCGTCGACCCGGGCCAGACCTGCCCCGACAAGCCGGGCAAGGTGAAGCTGGAGCGCCCCACGGCGCTGCCGCCGGACGCCGTCGCCGCCGCCAACCCGACCCTGGGCGATCGCCCCAACAAGTACTTCAACCGCACCCGCAACATCCTGTCGACGCTGGAGATGAACTGGCGGCTGGGCGACATCACGCTGACGTCGGTGTCGGGCTTCTGGGACTACAACCAGGACGAATACACCAACTACGACTACACCAACTATGCCGTGGTCTCCTCGCTCCAGGGCGAGGAGGGCCAGGCCTGGACCACGGAGCTGCGCGCCCAGTCGCACTATGACGGCCCGGTCAACTTCATGGTCGGCGCGTTCTACGAGCACATGAAGCGCCAGCTCGACGCGCCGGTGCAGATCTTCCCGCTGGGTCCCGCCCCGTCCGGCCCGTGGCCCGGCTTCTACGACGGCAGCTTCCTGACCTATCACCATCACTGGGACAACAAGATCGAGAGCTATTCGGTGTTCGGCGAGATGGTGTGGGAGATCACCAAGGGCCTCGAGCTGTCGGCCGGCGTCCGCTATACCGAGGAGGACCGCCAGACCCGCGGCGAGCAGTACTTCACCCGGCTCGACACCTTCCTGCCGCCCGAGTTCAATCCGTTCGCGCCGTCGGGCAGCGTCGCCCATCTGCGCCGCAAGTTCGACGACGTGTCGCCGTCCGCCACCCTGAGCTGGCACCCGGTCGACGACGTGATGATCTATGCCGCCTACAAGACCGGCTTCCAGGCGGCCGGCACCTCGAACCCCGGCACCTTCACCAACTTCTACACCTGCGGCAACGGCTGTCCGTTCACCGCCGAGCAGATCAACGATGCCCTGACCTTCGACGGCACCGACGTGAAGGGCTTCGAGCTGGGCATCAAGGGCCAGTTCCTCGGCAACCGGCTGCGCGCCGAACTGATCGGCTGGCGCTACAAATATTCCGGTCTGCAGGTGGCGATCTTCAATTCGGACACCACCACCTTCACCATCCAGAACGCGGCCAGCGCCATCAACATGGGCCTGGAAGGCTCGCTGAACTTCATGGCGACCGACGCGCTGGAGCTGCGCGGCTCGTTCCAGTACGTGAACCAGAAGTACCGCGACTATACCAATGCCCAGTGCTATGTGGGCCAGAACGATCCCGGCGCGTCCAACTACCGGCCCGAGCTGGCGGCGCTGTGCCTGTTCGACCCGGCCCTGGGCGCGATGGCGCAGAACATGAACGGCGAGCGCTTCGGCGGCGGCCCGTTCCAGTTCAAGGCCGGATTCACCTGGGACCGGCCCGTCGGCGCCGGCGACTGGAACATCGCCTTCAGCGGCGACGTGCTCTACAAGCAGAAGGGCCGTCCCTTCCTGCGCCAGCCCGGCACGGCCGTGCCGTCCTATGTGGTGCTGGACCTGTCCGCCCGGGTTTACAAGAGCGGCGGCCCGTGGGAATTTTCACTGATCTGCTCGAACTGCACCGACGAGAAATACGTGGTGTCGATCCTGGACAAGCCGCTGGGCAAGACCGGCGACCTGACCGGCGAGATCGCCATGCCGCGTCTGATCACCCTGCAGGCCACCTACCGCTGGTAACCGCAGGAACCCGCCATCCGACGGCCGGACCGTGAAGGGGAGCCCGGCCAGCCGTCGCCTATCACGCCCCAAGCAAACGGAGAGACAACCCTTGCGCGCCGCGCCCTTTTTTCCTGGCCAGACCATGAGCACCACCTTCGCCATGTCGGTGGACGACACATCGCTCTATTTCGACGTCGGCAAGCTGACGGCGAAGCAGAAGCGGGACGACGAGGAGAGCCGCGACCTGATGGGCTTCCTGCAGGTCGTGCTGATCGGGCTGGGCAAGCCGGCCGATTACGTGGCCATGTATGAGGAGTTCGGCAGGGCGCCGTGGCCCGAGCGGCTGGCCCGCTACACCGACTTCTTCAACCGCATCGGCCTGGCGCCGGTGCCGCCCGAGCACCGGCCCCTCTATCCGAAGGAGGAGTTCTACGCCGCCGTCGCCCGCGACCTGCCGCCCACCGACAGCGTCACCCTCTACATGACCAGCGGCACCAACAGCGTGCTGCACAACGACCCCGAGGCGCTGCGCATCAGCCGCAACGTCAACTCCAAGTTCCACTTCGCCGCCAACGCGCCCGGCTTCGGCATCCCGGTGCCCGAGACGCTGGTCACCACCAGGGCGGGGCTGGACTCGGCCGAGGCCCGCGCCTTCATGGCCAAGTACGGCCCCAGGGTGATGCTGAAGATCGCCGGCCTCGCCGGCGCGCGCAACGTGACCGTGGTCGACAGCCTGGAGGCGGCCAGGGATTACGTGGCCGAGCTCGACGGCGATGCCGCCGTGCTGCTGCAGCAGCGCCTCGACTTCAGCGACTGGACCGAGATGACGGCCGACTACCGCATCACCGACAAGGACATCACCATCGCCAATGTGCGCCAGATCATGTTCGCCGACGGCGTCTGGGTGGGCAACCTGATCGGCCCGGACGTGATCCTGACCGAGGCGCACCGCAAGGAACTGATGAAGGTGGGTGAATATGCCCGCGCCCAGGGATTCGTGCGGCCGGAAGGCATCAATTGCGGCGTCGACTATTTCATCAGGGGCGACGAGGTCATGGTGACCGAGATCAACGCCCGCTGGACCGGCGGCCTGTTTCCCACCGAAATGCTCCGCCGCATCGGCGCCGGCCACGAAAACGCCGTCGCCTTCGTCGACATGGTGCGCGCCGACAAGTTCGAGCGCTACCTGAACTTCGTCGACGCGCACCTGTACAAGGAGACGAAAGGCCCGTTCGCCGTGGTGCCGCTGGGCTGCAGCCCGATCCCGCAGACGGTGGGCGGCGCCGAGAGCTATCTGAGCTGGCAGGTGATCACCGGCGATTTCGACGCCTTCCGGCAGGCGCGCCGCGACCAGCTCGGCGACGGCGCCCTGATGCGCGCCGAATCCATCCGCCTCGGCCTGGATTGACGGGGAAAAGGCCGCCCGCGCCGCACTATCAGAGTCAACAGGTGACAGAAATGCGCCGACGGGCCGATACTACTGCATCTTTTAACGGGGAGCTTGAAGCATGACCGCACCGAATCCCGCCTGGGCCGCCCAGGGCGCCGACAAATGGCCGACGCCGAAACTCAAGGGCCACAAGATACCTGGCTACCGCTACCACTCGAAAGAGTTCTACGACCAGGAGTGGGAGTACATGTGGACGAAGGTCTGGCTGCTGCTGGGCCGCGCCGACGAGATTCCCGAGCCGGGCGACTACCAGATGGAGGAAGTCGGCCCCGAGTCCATCCTGATGGTCCGCCAGGAAGACGAGTCCGTCAAAGCGTTCTACAACGTCTGCCAGCATCGCGGCGCGCGGCTGATCTTCAACGACCTGGGCACGGTCGACGCCTTCACCTGCCCCTATCACGGCTGGCGCTGGGAGATCGACGGCGAGCTGACCTTCGCGCTCGATCCCGAGGATTTCCCCGAGGGCGATCCCTGCGGCAAGCTGACCCT
>CAZVVC010000234.1:0-5889 GCA_964630425.1 uncultured Bifidobacterium sp.
CCCGGCTGGGCGGGCGCGACCTGCTGGCCGAACGCGTCGAACACCGGGATGGAGACCCCGAGGACGAGCCCGCCGGTGGCGACCGACGCGCCCTTGAGGAAACCGCGCCGCGAAACGTTGACGATCCGTGTCATGCCGTGCGCCCCCTCAGCCCTGGCCCGAGGCGCGCTTGATCGCGGCCCTGATGCGGTTGTAGGTGCCGCAGCGGCAGATGTTAGCGATGGCCGCGTCGATCTCCGCATCGGTCGGCTTGGCGCCGCCGCCGATCAGCGAGGCCGCCGTCATGATGACGCCGCTCTGGCAATAGCCGCATTGCGAGACGTCGTGCTCGATCCAGGCCGCCTGCAACGGATGGGTGCCGCCCAGTCCCTCGATGGTGACGATCTCGCGCTCGCCGGCCTCCTGCACCGCGACCGCGCAGGCACGCGTGACGACGCCGCCCAGATGGATCGTGCAGGCGCCGCAGACCGCCGCGTCGCAGCCATATTTGGTTCCCGTCAGCCCCAGATTGTCGCGCAGCACCCACAGCAGCGGCGTGTCTGCGTCCACGTCAACCTGATGCTGCGTGCCGTTCACCTTGATCGAAAAAGCCATGAATCTTCCCATTTCCCGGCGAACCGCCGCCTGCGCTCCCGGGGCAAATTAGAGGGAATTGCGGCGGACGCCAACCGCGCGTTGCCACAATCGTCGCCGCGCTCACTGGCTGCTGACGCGGCCGCCGAGATGCTGCGCCAAAAAGCGCTCCATGCGCCCGGCCACCAGCATGAAACGCTGCGGCGTCGCCAGGGCGTGGCCCTCGCCCGGCACCCAGAGCGTCTCGACGGGACGCCCCAGCCCTTGCAGCCGCCGGGCCATGCGCTCGCCGTGGGTGACGGGAACCCGGTCGTCCTCGGCGCCGTGGATGATCAGCACCGGATCGACGATCTTCTCGGCGTTTTGCAGCGGCGAGCGGCTGTTCATGTCGGCGATGGCGCCGGGCCTGTCCGGGTTGCCGGCGAATTCGGTCCAGATGCTGACGGTGGGCGACAGCCACGCCACCAGGCTGGCGAGGTCCGACGGCCCGTTCATGGAGATGCCGGCGACGAAGCGGTCGGGCGCCTGGGCCAGCGCCACCAGCGCCGCCCAGCCGCCATAGGAGGCGCCGCCGATCGCCACCTTGTCGGCATCGACAAGGCCGCGCTCGATGGCCCAGTCCAGCCCGTCGATCAGGTCGGTGTGCATGGCGCGCGAGAACTCGCCGCGCGCCGCCGCCAGGAACGCCTTCCCGTAGCCGGTCGATCCCCGGTAGTTGATGTCCAGCACCACATAGCCGCGATTGGCGAAGAACTGGACCATGGGGTCGAACCCCCAATAGCTGCGCGCGAACGGCCCGCCGTGGACCCAGAGGATCGCCGGCAGCTTCCTGCCCTCGGCGCCGCGCGGCACGGTGACGTAGCCGTGGATGCGCAGACCGTCGCGGGCAAGGAAGCTGAACGGCTCGGTCCGGGCGAAGCGGTCGGGATGGCGGCTGCGCCGGTCCCTGTTCAGCAGCCGGCGCTCGCCGCTCTGGCGGTCGACCAGCCAGATTTCCATGCGCCCCTCGTCCGAGGCCACGTTGACAACCACGCGCCGGCCCAGCGCGTCCAGGTCCTCGATGGCGGCGATGGCGCGCGGATCGTCGCCGGCCAGGCCGCCCAGCGCCTCGCCCAGCACCGCGTCGAAGTAATGCGCCGCGCGGCGGCCGGGATAGGCTTCGGCGACCACCGGCCGGTTTTCCGGCCCCGTGCGCCAGACCCATTCCACGTCCGCGTCCGGTTCGGCGTAGAGCACCGTCTCGCGGCCATCGGCCAGCGAGAAGCGGACCAGCGCCACCTTGTCGCGCCCCCGGTTGGACAGCGCCAGCACGCCGCCGCCGACGATCCGGTTGCCGATGAACTCGAACGTCTCCTCGACCGCCGCCCGGGCGACCTCGTGCCACCGTTCGCCGCGCAGCACGTCGATGGCGGTGCCGCCCGACGGCAGGCGCCGGGTGCGCGCGAACAGGCCGGCGTCGCGCAGCGCGTGCCAGTCGATCACGTCGCCCGGATTCCGCGCCACGCGCACCTCGCGCCCGTCGCGCAGGTTGCGGCGATAGACGTCCATCAGGTCGCGGTCGCGCCGGTTGTCGCTGACCAGCAGGTCCGCGCCCCAATACTGCTCGATCTCGGTGGTCACGCTCTCCGGCCCCAGCGGTAGCGGCAGCGGATCGGGGTCCTCCAGCTTCATGAAATAGCTGCGGAAATGTTCGTTGCCGATGGCGTCGACGTCGAGGAACAGGGTGTCGTGCCCCGGTCCCCAGCTCAGATCCTGCGGCTTCATCGGCAGATCGAGCACGCGGCGCTGGCGGCTGGCCAGCGTCTCGATCACCAGCCGCGTCCGGCCCGCGTTCCCCGCTTCCAGCCAGGCGAGCATCTCGCCGTCGTCGGACAGCCGCCAGGCATGGGGCTCGCGCTGCTCGCCGAACAATTGCTGGCGGGTGAGAATGGGCGCCAGACGCGCCGACGCCAGCGCCGGGTGCGTCGCCGGCGTCTCGACATAGGGATCGTCCTGGGAGCAGGCGAACAGCGCAACCGCCAGCAGGCCCAGCAACGGGGCGCACCAGCCTATCAATCGCCCCCTGTTGCCCAACGGACCTCCTAGCGCTCCACCCTCATGGAGGCGCCCAGATGCGTGCCGGCGTCGACCAGCAGGGTCTCGCCGGTGGTGTGACGGGCGCTCAGCGCGAAATAGACGATGGGCTCGGCGACCTCCGACGGCGTGCTCGCCGCCTTGAGCGGATTGCCCCTGGCGACCGCGCCACGCAGCTTCTCGAAGGTCTCGTCACCCAGGCCGGTCCGCAGCCAGCGGGTGTCGATGAAGCCCGGGCAGACCGTGTTCACCCGGATCTCCGGCCCCAGCGCGCGGGCGAGCGACATGGTCATGTTGTTGAGCGCGCCCTTCGAGGCGGCATAGGCGATGGAGCTGCCGACGCCGCGCACGCCCGCCAGCGACGAGACGTTGACCACCGAGCCGGCGCCCTGCTTCTGCATGGCCGGCGCGACCGCGCGGGTCATCTGATAGGGGCCGATGACGTTGACGGCGTAGATGCGCTGGAAATCCTCGGCGGTCAGGCCCTCGAGATCGTGATGCGCGACGAATTTGGAGGTGCCGGCATTGTTCACCAGCACGTCGATCCGGCCCCATTTGTCGAGGGCGGCCTGCGCCATGCGGCGGCAATCGGCGTCGTCGGAGACGTCGGCGCGCACCAGCAGCGTCTCGGCGCCCTGGGCCTCGCACGCCGCCTGCGCCTGCTTCGCCTCGGCCTCGCTCCTGGTGTAGTTGATCACCACGTTGCAGCCGCGCCTGGCCAGCTCCAGCGCCACTTCCGCGCCCACGCCCGTCGCCGAGCCGGTGACGATCGCCACCTTCCCCTTGCCGTCCATCAAATCCCCTTCCGTGCCGGTCGTCCGGTGTTTCGTTTCCGTGCCAGTCTAGGGTCAGCGACGGACCGGGTAAATCGGCAACATCGCCGGCCGCATCGGCGGCCGGGCGGAAGGGAAATGCGGCGGCGCTGGCGCGCGGCTCAGCGCTGATCGATCGAGTACATCCCCGTGACCACGGTGCCCCTGGGCAGGGCGTCGATGGTCCGGACCGCCACGGTCTTGGCCTCGACGCTGATGCAGTCGCCCGGATCGACCTGGCCTTCCTTCCCGTCATAGGTGACGAGCACGCCGGACGACTTGTTCGCCGCGTCGATGCAAATCTTCACATGGTCGGTGTCGTCGAGATCGAGCAGCCGCATGAACGCGCCGGCCTGCAACTGGAACGGCGCGGGAATCTTTCCGTACGTGAACAGCGACGGGACCAGCATGAACACCGCGCACAGCACCGTCACCGCCAGAATGCCCAAGAAATTCTGCATGATCCGCCTTTCCGCAGTTCCCAGTTCCACCGGCATAACCCGGCAAAGCGCCGATAGTTTGGCGCCGTCCCCTCAACAGGAATGGCGGCAAGCCACGGATCGCCGGCGAGGCCGGGTACGGATTGCGCCACAATCGTGGATATGGGGGCCGGGCCGCCTCATTGCGACCCCGCCATGTAATCGAGCGTCAGGCTGACCATCGCCTCGACGCCGGTCTTGAGGGCATCCTCGTTGACGAAGAAGTCAGGAGAGTGGTTCGGCGCCGCCTGCCCGACCGGCACGCCCGGCTTGTTGATGCCCAGGAAGAAATAGAGGCCCGGCACCTCGCGCTGGTACCAGGCGAAGTCCTCGGCGGCCATGGCGGCGGGCGGATCGCGCAGCACGCCGCCCGCGCCCGCGCCGACCCGCTCCAGCGTCGGCATCATGCGCGCGACCAGATCGGGAGGATTGAAGACCGGCGGCGCGTAGGGCTCGATCCGCACATCGACGCTGCCGCCGGCGGTCTCGGCGACGCCCGCCGCCGTCTTGCGGATGCGGGCGAGGAAATCGTCGTGGGTGCGCGGGTCCAGATGGCGGATGGTGCCCGACAGCTCGACCGTGTCGGGGATGATGTTGTGGCGCACGCCGCCCTCGATCCTGCCGATCGAGATGACGACCGGCGAAGCGGCGGCGTCCATCTGGCGCGTCACCATGGTCTGGAGCGCGACGATGATCTGCGCCGAGATCGTCACCGGATCGACGCCGCTCGCCGGCATGGCGCCGTGGGTCTGGCGCCCCTTGACGGTGATGAAGAGCTGGTCCGATCCGGCCATGGTCCCGCCCGAGCGCACGGTGAGCTGGCCCGGCGGCCCCGGCCAGGTGTGCAGGCCGAACACCACGTCGGCCTTGGGCGAGGCCAGCGCGCCTTCCGCGATCATCTGGTGCGCGCCGCCGGTCTCGCCCTGGGGCACGCCCTCCTCGGCGGGCTGGAACATGAAGACGACCGTGCCGGGGATATCCGCCTTCATGCCGGCGAGCACCTTGGCCGCGCCCATCAGGATGGCCGTGTGGGCGTCGTGGCCGCAGGCGTGCATGACGCCCACCTGCCGGCCGTTGTATTCGGCCTTCACCGTCGAGGCGAAGGGCAGGCCCGCCGGCTCGGTCACCGGCAGCGCGTCCATGTCGGCGCGCAGGGTCACGACGGGACCCGGCCGGCCGCCCTCGAGGACGCCGATCACGCCGGTATGGGCGACGCCCGTGCGCACCGTCAGCCCCAGCGCGCGCAGATGCGCCGCGACGATCCCCGCCGTGCGCGTCTCGCGGTTGCCCAGTTCGGGATGCTGGTGGATGTCGCGCCGCCACGCGATCACCTCGGGCTCGACCGCCGCGACCGCCGCCCGGATGGCCGGCTGGCCCGGCGACTGCGCCGCCGCGGCGCCCGCCGTGCCCAGCAGCGCCGCCAGGCCGAGCATGGCCATTGCATGTTTCACGATGCCGCCCTCCCTCTCGGCACGAGGCTATGCGCCGGACAGGGCCTTTGTCCAGCCGCGCTTGATCGAGATCCCAGTCGCGCTTGATCGAGATCAATGCGGCTGCACCGCGCCGGGACGAGGGTGGACGCCTGCAATCGGGAGCAAAGCAGATGATCGGCATACCAGTGGAGTTCTGCGGCGAAGGCGCTCCGTGCCGGGACGCGGCCATGCGCGCCTACGAGGCGTTGCGGGCCGGCGGCGTCCTCGATCCGCACGCCTTCGAGGCGGCGGTGACCATCTTCCGGCACCATCACCCCGACGCCCTGCCCCGCCAGGCGCGCTACATCGTCGCGGAGTGGATCGCGCCCGATCCGTGACCCTCAGCGCCGGCCCCAGGGACCGTCGGCCGGGTCGCGCCGCTTGCGGATGATGCTGAACGGCTTGTGGTGGCCGCGCGCGAAATAGGGGATGTGGCCGGGCTTGAACAGGGGCAGCAGCGCCAGCCCCGCGACGAAGCCG
>CAZVVC010000235.1:0-5888 GCA_964630425.1 uncultured Bifidobacterium sp.
GCACCCGTCTCTGCGGACGGCGATCCACATGGGCTGGCACGTATCCAGCCACCACAGGTTGCCGCTATGTTTCCAACGGCCCTCGCTCATGAGCCCATCAGCCGCAGGACAGCCAGGGCGGTGCGCCTCCTCCAGAACGGCCCTGCGACCACGGTCCTGCGGATGCTCGGGTATCCCAGTTCGCTGCACGGGCTGACACGTACCACGGCCCACAGGAACAGCGAGACGCGGCCGAGCCGGTAGAATGAGCCCTCGAGATCCACCCTGATCGCATCCTCCATATTCTGAGATATGTCCGCCGGGCTCGGCATCACGCCGCCTGCTGGTAGAAGGCGCCCATCTTGCGCATGATGTCGTCCATCTTGCCGGCCACGTCCTTGCGCAGGACCGGCGAGCCGCGCAGGTCGTCCGGGTGGCAGGCGCACAGCGACCGCTCCAACTCCTGCCGGATCTGCTCAAGATGTGGGTCGTCGGTCAGGTTGAGGGCCGGCAGCACCTGGCACAGCTCGACGGCGTTGGTCACCAGCGTGTTCCTGAACACCGCCTCCGGCTCACGCAGGCGGTCGCGCGCCTTCACGACCACGTCCCTCACCCGGTCCCACGCCTCGCGCATGGCGATGCCCAGGCCTTCCTGGACCTGACGGGTGACCTGAGCCCGCAGATCGTCCATCGCCTCGTCGATGCAGTCGATGCGCCAGTCGGCCGCGTCCGGCAGCGGCAGGAAGCTCATGCCAGCGCGGAACTTGCCGGCGATCTCGTGGTCCGACGGGTAGTCGTCCGGCTTGTAGAGGGTGCCGAGCGCCCGCTGCGCGTCCACCTTGAGCCGGGGGTACTCGCCAACGAACTGGGCGACCAGGCCGTCCCAGTCGTGCAGGTGGTCCCGCATCCTGACGATGAACTCCATGTAGGCTTCGGCCTTGATGATGCGCGCACCGTTCATCGCCCAGGGCAGCGTGTGGAAGTAGTAGTCGTCCCGGATCACCGTTGCCTTCCGGGCGATCATGTCGAGCGACATGCTGGTGGGCAGCAGCGACTTGTTTACACGCGCCGCCCTGTCGCTCGCACCATGCGACCGGTTGAGCGCCTCGGTCTCCGCCCGGTCCAGTTTCCGAGCCGTCCACTGGCTGATGTTCAGCTGCGCCAGCATGGCGCGTTCGTTCAGTTTCGTCATGGCTGTTCTCCTTTTGTTAACAAGTAATGATTGTTGCCTCTCTCAATGACAGCGGCGGTACGGACGATGCTCGAGGGCGCCACTTGATCCAGCGGGCAGTCTTGGAACAAGATTTGAACGACCTCCTCCCAAGAGAGCGCGTCGTAGCGGCCGATCAGGCGTGCCGTCACATATGCCGAGCGTAGCCGGGCGACGGCGTCATCACGTTCCACGCTTGGCATTCACGATGAACGCGCGGTTGGCGACCTCGATTAGATGCGCGCCTTCGCTCACCCTGTCCGCCATGACTTTCGGGTTGCCTGACGCGATCTCGTTGTACTGGATAAGCTGGGTACGGCAGAAATCCGGCCACGGCAACGCGCCGTACCGTCCCAACATGTGCGCCGTCAGGCACGCCTGCTTGAACCGCTCCACCGCCTCCTCAAGGCCCTTGTCGAGTGGCATGTTCCTTCTCCTTCAGCCAACAGTTGATCTGCCCTCGGATGTTCGCCGTCGCGTCGCTGATCCAGCGGGTCGGCTGCTCGTTGACGACCCGCTCCACCCACGTCCTGTCCCACACGGCGGCGTTGGGGTGCTGGACGAAGTGGGCGGTCGCCACGGCGGTGCGGAAGTCTTCGACCACCTTGTCCCGGATCAACGTCAGGTCACAGCGTGGCTTCATCGTCATCGCCCGTGTCCGAGTACGCCACCCAGACCCATGCGCTTACCCAACAGCCATCGTCGGCCCGGGAGACGTAGGCGACGTCGTCGACCTCCACGTCGTCCGTGCCATAGTCGTCGGCCGCCTCCGCCCTCTCAGCCTCTGTGGCTTCCTCCGGGCGGGCCGCGTCAATCGCCGCCACCAGCTGCGTGAAACGATGCTCTCCTGCGAGTGCCTGGACTAGTTTATCGACCGCCTCGATGTACCCCTGCATGATGCTCACTCCTGTTAATACGTGTTACCTTGTCCGCCTCCACCGGTCTGTTGGTGGTGCTCCAGCAAGACCCGCAGGTACTCCTCGGCGAGGCGCTCCCTGCGGGTCACCGGGCCGGCCCTACAAGATGATGTGCTGCCCCTCCTTGCTCACCCAGTCGATGAACGCCCGCGTCTGGGTGAAGGACGGGTCCTTCTTCACAGCGTCACGCACCACGAGCACGGTGAACTCGGGCGGCAGCCGGCGGGCATAGGTCAGCACCGCCTCGGCATTGACCTGCGTCGCCCGGTGCGCCACGGCGCCGCTGATGGCGTAGAGCGTGGCCGGATCGTCCGGCACCTTGGCATTCTTCGGGTCGAGCAGCACGGCGTCCGGGTCCGGCAGCTTGCGGTAGATCTTCAGGAACGCCACGAACTCGCGGGCCGCGCCATCGCCGACGGCGCCCTTGATGCACTCGTACTCGGACTCCGCCGGCACGGCGTCGATGATCTCCGACACGCCCTCCACCCAGGCACGGGGAGTCGGGTTGCTGTCCATCTGCGGGTTGAAGTCGGCGAGCAGGCCCGGTTTGAAGCGGAGGAACTGCACGATCTCCGGCCGCACGCCGTTGTCCAGCGCCCAGGCACACCAGTCGTCGAGGTGCGGCTCGAACTCCAGGCGGGTGCAGCGGTTGCTCAGATGGGACAGGATACGGTTGGCGCCGGCGCGGTCCGACTGCCGGTTGCCCGTGCTCACGAACGACCAGCCGGGCTTGATCGGGTGGCCGAGCAGGTCGTGCTCCTGCACCAGGTGGGCCATCGTCTTCTGGATGTCGTTCGCCGCCTGCGGCAGCTCGTCGATGAGGATCACGCCCTCGTCCGGCCCGTCGTCGCCCACCACGGGGAACCGCTCGGTCAGCAGGAACTTGAGCCGCGTCTTGTCTGCGTTGGCCGACGGCAGGCCCAGGTCCTCGGGCTGCAGAGTCGGTGCGTGGATCAGGATCAGCCCGATGCCGAGATCGGCGCAGACCTGCCGCGGCACGGCGGTCTTGCCCAGGCCGGGCGAACCCTCGATGTGGGTGTAACGCTTCTTCTGGATGAGGCCTTTGAGGGTGGTGGCAAGCAGAGTGGGTCGCATGTCGTGGTTCTCCTTCGGTTATTAACAGGTGTTAATCGGTGTGACCAACTTCGGCCGGCGTCAGCTCGTAGCCCCGGCTCATCCAGCTCTCGCGCCGGATGTTGCGGAACCAGTCGGACACGGTGGGGATGGTCCCGCCACAGTCCTCCTTCACGTGCTGCTCGCCGATGTAGCGGACGGGCACCTTCCGCCCGTCGCTGTTGGTGATGTGCGTGCCGAACACGCGCTCGGCCTCGAAGATACCCTGGGCGTGGTGACGCAGCGCCCGGTGCCGGAAGTCAGCGAACGTCTCCTTGGTCGCATCGAACCAGTCGTGGATCGCCTGATAGTCCGCGGCCTTCCCGCCCCACTTCCGGGCGGAACTCTCAGCGTGGTGGATGGGGTGCGTCATGCCTCCACCTCATCCACGGTTCCGCCTTCGGCCACGTAACTGTAGCAGGTCTCGGTGATGTACGCGGTGTGGTGCAGGTGCAGCTTGTCGGCGGTCAGGTCCCAGATGATCCACCCGCGCGCGCCGTCGCTATTCTCCCAGCCGCCGTAGTGATGGTCGAGGATGCCGTAGAGGATGTTCTGGATAGGGTCATTCAGGTCATCGGGGATGTCGACCGGCGCCGTGCTCGCCGGCATCGGGTCGTCGTACTCCGGGTCGATACCCGCCGCGGACGTGGCCGCTTCGACCCCGACGATACTCCCGCTGTCGTCGCTGCCTTCGTACTCGGCGACGATGACAGCGGCGCCCAGCAGCCGCATGGTCTTGCATATGTACGTCCTCAGCGCCTTCTTATTAAGCCCGGCCATGCGGGCATTGTAGTCCTCAACCGTCGACATCGTGTGGTTCTCCTTCGTTGTTGATTAACGCTTGTTAACACCTGTTATAGTATCGGCCGCACCTTAGGCGCTTGCATCACAGCGTCCTCTCGTGGAGGGGCAGCAGCGACCACAGGGCCAGGCCGATGCGGCGGACCAGGGTCTTGTCGTCCTGGGCCATCACCCACTCGGGGCGGTAGCGCATCTGCCGACCGTCGATGGCCACGGTGCCCCTGCTGACGGCGATGAAAATCATGCCCGCCACCAGATACCGGATCGCCGGGTCCTTGATGGCCGCAAGCCGCACGGCGCGCCGAACCCGGAACTCATGATGGGGAACCAGCATCGGCCCTCCTGCTGTTAACGGCTGTTAAAGTCGTCACTCTCGCCTCCTGTTCGTGGTCAGTTTATATAGTAACATATGTTAGAATGTGTGTCAAGACTGCTCCCCTGGACTTGAGGGTTTCCGGTGGTTGTGGGCGATATCCCAGGCAGCGGCGCGGAGCGGGTCGTTCATGCCGATGTTCTCGCCTTGGGTGGTAAACTGATACCCCGCCGCACGTATCTCGCTATCCATCAACGGTCCCTCCAAGAAGGTAATCCCCCCCCACGTGTGGCACGGGTCGTCCAGGCGCGCCACGACCTTGACGCGACACCCGTCCAGCTCCGAAGCGGGCGCCGCGATCCCGTCATGATCGACCATCCGGTAGACCCTGATCATGCCGCGAACCTCGCCTTGGAGGCGGCGATCAGCCGCTTGCGGTACCTGCCATAGGCAGCCTTGGGCGTGTCCCCGAGGGAGAAGAACTGCCTCCGTCCCTCGTTGACGATGTACACCTGCCTCAGGTGGAACCCATCCCTGCCCTCCGGCTCGATGACGGTCGCCTCCAGCATGGACACGTCGAACGCCGGGTCCCGGGCGGGCCTCATGTCGAGGACGAACCGGTCGTCCACCACTGGGTCCCCCTGTAGGTGCTGCTTGACGCGGTGCGCCCACATCGGCCGGGCGGTGACGACGTTGCGGACGGTGCCGTAGTCGGTGGTGACACGCTCCACCGTCCCCCTCCACGGCTTCACCTCGGCGATCCAGGTAGGGCGCCCCCTCCACTCGGCGAGCGCCCCGCGCAGCTCCGCCGCCGTCGCTTCCATGTCCGCCATGAGGGGGCTGTAGGGCGCCACCTGCTGCCGCTGCACACGCGCCGCGGAGACCCTGCCCCTCATGCGCCTCAGCGCGTCGACGACGTCCGCGTGCGCCGCCTTCCAGGGCGTCGGCTCCGCCAGTTTTACCTCGATGCTCTCCCCCGTCGCGTAGCTATACCGGTACGTCGCCGGCCGCGGGTAGCGAGCCTTCACCCACAGCTGCGGCGTGTTCGCCCACTCGGGGAAGTCCTTCTTGAGCCGGTCGATCACGTCCAGGTAAGCGACCAGCATGCGGTGTGGTATCTCCATGGGTACTCTCCTCTGTTAACAGTTGTTAATGCCAGCCAGCAGAATGTATGCGGCCTTGGCTGCCTCAAGCGTGTCGAACGGACCGGCGAGCGGAGGGTCCTTCGCCCAGTCGCTGTTGTCGTGCCTGATGACGTAGCCTCCCTCATCGCGGCGCTGGATGTTCAGCGCGCACGGACCGACGTCTCTCGCCATCCACCAGACGCCGGGTAGCCGGGCGGCCGAGGTCTTCCACTCAACGGTCACGTCAGCACCGCGGCGATGAGTGCGCAAGTCACGTAGATCGCAGCCCCTGCACACAGCAGCGCGGCAAGGTCCTTTATCCAGTCCATGATGCCCTCCATCGTTAACACCTGTTAACTCCCCGGGTGCACGGTCGCCACCAGCAGGTAGGCAGCCATCGCCGCCTCCAGCGTGTCGAACGGGCCGGCGAC
>CAZVVC010000236.1:0-5886 GCA_964630425.1 uncultured Bifidobacterium sp.
GGCAAGCTGGTCAAGGACCCGGCCCATGCCTGGCACTTCAAGGTCGAGCAGGAGCGCGTCCCCGGCGTGCCGTCGCGCGAGATCTGGGTGCGCGGCAAGGTGCTGGGCGGGTCCAGCTCGATCAACGGCATGATCTATTCCCGCGGCCATCCCAACGACTACGAGGACTGGGAACAGCTGGGCGGCCCGGGCTGGGGCTGGTCCGACATGAAGGCGGCGTTCAGGGCCATCGAGGACCACGAGCTGGGCGCCACCGACTATCGCGGCGCCGGCGGGCCGCTGCATGTCAGCACCGGCAAGTTCCGCTATCCGGCCACCCGGGCCATGTTGCAGGCCGGCGTGCAGATGGGCCTGCCCGAGCGCGACGAACTGAACCATCCCGAGCTGGAGGGCGTCGGCTATTACGCCCACACCATCCGGGGCGGCAAGCGGGTCAGCGCGGCGCAGGCGTTCCTCGATCCGGCCCGGCGGCGGCAGAACCTGCGCGTCGAGACCGGCGTGATGGTCGACCGCATCCTGTTCGAGGACAAGCGCGCCGTCGGCGTCGCCGGCCGCATGGGCGGACGGCCGGTGGAATACCGCGCGCGGGGCGAGATCGTCCTGTCCGCCGGCACGATCATGTCGCCGGTCATCCTCCAGCGCTCGGGCGTGGGTCCGGCGGCCGAGCTTCGGGCGGCGGGCGTCACGGTCGTCAGCGACAGCCCGGATTGCGGGCGGCGCATGCGCGAGCATGTGGGCTTCGGCATGCCGCACCGGCTGAAGGGCATCAAGGGCCTCAACCACCGCTATCAGGGCCTGGGCCTGATGGCGAGCGTGCTGCAATACTACGCCTTCCGCAACGGCCCCATGGCGACAGGCCCCTACGAGATCGGCGCCTTCGCCCGCAGCACGCCGGATCAGGACCGGCCGGACATGCAGCTGTTCATGGGCGCGTTCACCTTCGCCCGCTCGAGCGACAATTTCCCCGTCCCGCTCGACCGGCCGGACAAGGTGCCCGGCTTCAACATCTACGGCCAGCTTCTCCAGGCGACCAGCGAGGGCAGCGTCGCCATCGCCTCGGCGGACCCGGACGCGCCGCCGAGCATCCTGCCCAACTGGCTGACCACCGACTACGACCGGGAGACGGCGGTGCGCATGGTGCGCTACATGCGCGACTACGTCCGCCAGCCGGCGCTGCGACCCTATGTGGGCGAGGAACTGATCCCCGGCCCGACATGCGAGACGGACGAGGACATCCTGATGAGCGTGCGGCGCATGTCGACCAGCGGCCTGCACGCCACCGGATCGTGCCGCAGGGGCCGCGACAATTCCGCCGTGGTGGACAACGCGCTCAGGGTGAAGGGCGTCGAGGGCTTGAGGGTCGCCGACTGCTCGGTGATGCCCGGCCTCGTCTCCGGCAACACCAACGGCCCTGCCATGGCGCTGGGCTGGCGCGCCGCCGACGTCATCCTGGGAAGCTGATCCGCGGCGGGCGGCCGCAATGTCCGCCCCTCTAGGCACACCGGCGGCGGATAGGCTAGGCTGCGCCGCCGGACGGGGAGGAGCGCGCATGGAACAGGCCACGGATTTCCGCGACGAAAGCGATGCGATCTTCGCGCTGCTGGCGCCGCTGGGCGAGGCGGACTGGGATCGCCCGACCCAGTTCAAGGGCTGGACGATCAACGACGTCATCGCCCACCTGCACATGTGGAACCACGCGGCCTGCCTGACCCTGGCCGACGCCGACGCCTTCCTGGCCTTCCGCGGCGGCCTCGCCGTCCACATGAAGGCGGGCGGCTCCCATCTGGCGTTCACCCACGAATGGCTGGGCGGAGTGCGCGGGCGGGCGCTGCTGGCCCGCTGGCGCGACCTCTACCGCGACACCGCCGAGCGGTTCGCGGCGGCCGATCCGAAACAGCGGGTGAAATGGGGCGGCCCCGACATGTCGGCCCGGTCCTGCATCACCGCCCGGCTGATGGAGACCTGGTCGCACGCGCAGGCGGTCTACGATCTGCTGGGCGTGGAGCGGGTGGACGCCGACCGCATCCGCAACGTGGCGGTGATCGGCATCAACACCTTCGGCTGGACCTTCGCCAACAGGAAGCTGGAGATTCCCGCCGCGCCGCCCCATGTGCGCCTGACCGCGCCGTCCGGGGCGGTCTGGGAATGGCACGAGCCGAGCGAGACCAACCGGATCGAGGGAAGCGCCACCCATTTCTGCCAGGTGGTCACCCAGGTGCGGAACGTGGCCGACACCGGCCTCGAGGTCACCGGCGACACGGCCACGCGCTGGATGGCCACGGCGCAATGCTTCGCCGGCCCGCCCGAGGACCCGCCGCCTCCCGGCACCAGGTTCGTCCAGCGGTCCTGAATCCTGGAGCCGTGCTTCGCGACGCCGCTGTCGCGGCTCCTCAGCACTCCCGGTCTTGTGGTTGCTGCCGATGAACAGCCGAGGGTGCTGAGGAGCGCTAAGCGCGTCGCGAAGCACGGCCGGATCGGGCACGAAAATTACCGGGCGCCGCGCCGCTTTTTCGTGCCACCATGCGGCACGCCACGGATTGACCGATGCCCGACAACATCCTGATCGAGATCGCCCTGTTCCTCGCCGCCTCGGTGTTCGCCGCGCCGATGGCGAGGCGCCTGGGGATCGGCTCGGTCCTCGGCTATCTGCTGGCCGGCATCGTCATCGGGCCGTTCGGCCTCGGCCTGATCTATTCGGTCTACCAGGTGGAGACCATCCTGCATTTCGCCGAGTTCGGCGTGGTGCTGCTGCTGTTCCTGATCGGCCTGGAGCTGCGGCCCCGGCGGCTGTGGACCATGCGGGCGCCGGTGTTCGGGCTGGGCACCGCGCAGGTGCTGCTGACCGGCGCCGCGCTGGCCGGCCTCGGCGTCTGGGTCGGGCTGCCGGGGCTGACGGCGCTGCTGGTCGGCCTGACCCTGGCGCTGTCCTCGACCGCCTTCGCGCTGCAGGTGCTGGAGGAGCAGAAGGAGCTGACCGCGCGCCACGGCAGGACCGCCTTTTCCATCCTGCTGTTCCAGGACCTGGCCGCCATTCCGCTGATGGCGCTGCTGCCGCTGTTCGCGGTGGGCGGCGCGGTGAACGGCGCGGCCGGCATGTCGACGCTGGGCGCGCTCAAGGCCATCGGCTTCATCGCCGTGGTGGTGGTCGGCGGCCGGCTGCTGCTGAACCGGGTGTTTCCCCTCATCGCCCGGTCGGGCGTGCGCGAGGCGATGACCGCCGCGGCCCTGCTGACCGTCGTCACCGCCGCGCTGCTGATGGAGCTGGGCGGCCTGACCGCCGGGCTGGGCGCCTTCATCGCCGGGGCGCTGCTGTCCGAATCCGACTACCGGCACGAGCTGGAGGCGGACATCGCGCCGTTCGAGGGCCTGCTGCTCGGCCTGTTCTTCACCGCCATCGGCATGTCGCTCGACCTGGCGCTGTTCCTGAAGGCGCCGCTGGTGATCCTGGGCCTCGTCGCCCTGCTGCTGGCGGTCAAGGCCGCGATCCTCTACCTGCTGGGGCGCTTCGCCGGGCTGGGCGACCGGCCGTCGCGGCGCCTGGCGCTGTCGATCTCGCAGGGCGGCGAGTTCGCCTTCGTCATCCTGACCGCGGCAACCGCCGAGAAGATCATGCCGGCCGAGACCGCCGCCCTGCTCAGCGTCGTCGTCACCCTGTCGATGATGGCGACGCCCCTGCTGCTGAAGCTGGACGGCCTGCTGGCCCCCGCGAAACCGCCGGCACGGCCCGACTATGACGACATCCCCGAGGGCCAGGCCGGCTTCGTGGTGATCGCGGGGCTGGGCCGGTTCGGGCAGATCGTCGCCCGCGTCCTTCGCGCGCGGGGCATCCCGTTCACCGCCCTCGACGCCAGCTCGGAGCAGGTGGATTTCATCCGGCGCTTCGGCAGCCATATCTATTACGGCGACGCCTCCCGGCCCGACATCCTCCATGCCGCCGGCGTCGGCGTGGCCCGCGCCTTCGTGCTGGCCATCGACGACCCGGATACGGCGCTGCGCACGGCGCGCATCGTCCGCGACCACTTTCCCCACGTGCCTGTCTTCGCCCGCGCCCGCGACCGCAACCACGTGCACGCGCTGATGGAGCTGGGGGTGACCCACATCCGCCGCGAGGCGTTCCATTCCGCCCTGAAGCTGACCGAGGACGTGCTGCTGGGGCTGGGCCTGACGTCCGCGCAGGCCTCGCGCACGGTGGAGACCTTCCGCCGCCACGACGAGCAGCGGCTGGTCAACGATTTCGAGCTCGCGGGCGACGAGGAACGCCTGCGCCAGCGGGCGCGCAAGGCCGCCGAGGAGCTGGAGCGGCTGTTCGCCACCGACGCGGCCGAGATGGACGCGGACAGGAAGGCCGCCGAATAGTCGTTCCGCGCGCGGAACCCAGGGCCGGGGCCGGCGTTCACGCCGTCGCACCGCCACCCTTCCCGAGGCCCCAACCGGAGAGTCCCCATGTTGCGTCCCCTGGCTGCCGCCGCCCTGCTGCTGGGCCTGTCCTTGTCCGCCGTCCAGGCGCAGGAGGTGCGCCTGTCCATGATGCCCGTCGACGGCATCTTCTCGTTCACGCCGGGCGCGCAGGACCTGGACGGCCCTTCCGTCGATGCCGGCCCCGTCCTTCGGCCCGGGCCGCCCGACCAGGGCCGGCTGGAGGCCTTCCTCGACGCCCATGACGGCGACACCCTGCTGATCGTGCGCGGCGGCCGGGTGCTGCGCGAGGTGCCGGCCGACGAGGACCTCTACGATGCGAACGGGATCATCCCGCTGGTCGACGGCGACGCGCCGGCGGACCAGACCGACGCGCTGGAGGCGCCCGACCGGGTCGACATCTGGGCGGTGGGCACCGCCATCGATCTCACCACCCAGGTCGAGGCGGCGGACGAGGCGCGCAGCCCGGGCGGCGCGCCGGCGATCATGCTGCGGCTGACGCCGGAGGGAGGCGACATGGTGAACGCGCTCACCACCGTCAACGCGGGCCGGCAGATCGCCACCCTGCTGGGGCGCGACATACTGAACGCACCGGTCGTGCAGGGGCCGGTGGACGGCGACACGCTGGCGCTGTCCTTCGCCTCGCCCGAGGACCCGGCGCGCGAGAGCTGGGTGCTGGAGACGCTGCGCGCGCTGGCGCGCGGCCCCTCCGCGCCGCCGCAGTGACGGAAGGCAGCGAGGCCTCTCAGGACGTCGCCTTCGCGTGCCGGCCGATCAGGCTGGTCAGGCGCAGATTGAGCTGGGGCGGCAGGTCGTGCCCCATGCCCTCGATCACCTCGAGCCGGGCGCCCGGGATCAGCCGCGCCGTATCCTGCGCGTGTTCGATGGGCAGCAAGGGATCGGCGTCGCCGTGGATCACCAGCGTCGGCGTCTTGACGCCGGGCAGCCGGGCCTCGCGCCCCGGCGAGGACACGATGGCGGCATATTGCCGCGCCGCGCCCTGGGGATAGAACGAGCGGTCGTAGCTGCGCTCGGCGAAGACGCGAAGCTGCTCCACCGGCACCGGATAGGCCGGGCTGCCGATCACCTTCGCCAGCATCACCAGATGATCGGCCACCGAGGCCCTGTCCTGGCCCGCCGGCAGGCTCAACAGCGCCTTCATGGCCTCGGGCTTTCCCGGCGGCAGACCGAAGCGCCCGGTGGTCGACATGATGGAGGTGAGCGAGAGCACCCGCTCGGGATGGTCGATGGCGACGAGCTGGGCGATCATCCCGCCCATGCTGGCGTCGACGACATGCGCCTTGCCGATGCCCAGCGCGTCGAGCACGCCGACCGCGTCGGCGGCCATGTCGGAGAGCAGGTAGGGCACCTTCAGCGGCTTGCCCTTCATCAGGCCGTCGATGAGGTCCTGGAGCGCGGGCACGGGCACGCCGTCGAATTTCTGCGACAGCCCGATGTCCCTGTTGTCGT
>CAZVVC010000237.1:0-5872 GCA_964630425.1 uncultured Bifidobacterium sp.
CCAGCAACCCCAGCCAAGGGTCGGCCTCGTTGGCGGCGTGGGCCGCCACCCCCTTGAGCACGGCCCGGACCACCTGGCGGGCGACCATGACCGGGATGTCGGTGCCCAGCAGCACCGGGTTGACCGCCACGGCGTCCGGCGAGATCACGCAGGTCACGCCGAGGATGAAGAGGATGTTGTACGTGCTGCTTCCCAGCAGGTTGCCGATCGCGATGTCCCGCTGCCGCTTCAGGGTGGAAACCAGCGTGGTCACCAATTCGGGCGCCGACGTGCCGATGGCCACCACGGTGAGGCCGATGAAGGCGTCGGACACCTGCCACAGCCGGGCGAGCGCGACCGCGCCGTCGACCAGCAGGTCCGCGCCGACGACCGCGATGACGATGCCGCCGGCCAGCGCCATCAGGTCGAGCACGGCGCGCCGGCTGTCCGCGGGCGCGGCCTCGGCAGGCGGCACCGCGGCCCTCGCGGCCCGGTTGTCCCGCCGCGCGAGATTCAGGATGAGGGCCGTATAGACCAGCGCCCCCGCCATCAGCACCAGCCCGTCCACGCGGGAAAGCGAGGCGTCCGCGCACAGCGCCCACAGCAGCAGCGAGGCGGCGACGATCATGGGCAGGTCGAGGCGGAGCGTGTCCGGCCGCAGCGCCAGCGGCAGCATGAACGCGCTCAGCCCCAGGATCAGCAGGATGTTCACCACGTTGGTGCCGGCGATGTTGCCCACGGCCAGGTCGCCGCTGCCCTTGATGGCGGCGTCGATCCCCACGGCCAGCTCCGGCGCGCTGGTGCCGATCGCGACGACGGTCATGCCGATGAGCATGGGGGATATGCCCATCCGGGCGGCGATCCGCACGCCGCCGGAGACCAGCAGCTCGGCGCCCAGGATGAGGACCGCGAGACCCGCGGCGCAGAGCGTGAGGGCGGCCAGCATGCCCATCAGGCCTGTCCGTGCGGGGCGGGCGCGCCGGGGCGGACGGTCACGGCGATTCCCCGAACAGACGCGCGCGGCGCACGGCGGTCTTCTCCAGCTCCAGCACCGTCATCAGCGCCGCGCCGATCCCGGTCAGCAGCAGCAGTTCGCCGAGATGCAGCGGCGCGCTGCCGAACGTCCGGTTCATGAACGGCACGTAGGTGAAGCAAGCCTGGGCGACCACGAGGACCGCGATGGCGATCAGCAATGGCGGCGTTCCCGCCAGGCCGCGCCAGTTGAAGGACGCGGTGTGGAGGTACCGCACGTTGAACAGGTAGAACAGTTCGCCGACGATGAACATGTTCACCGCCATGGTGCGGGCCGCCTCCGGCCCCCTTCCCGCATCCAGGGTGTGGAAGAACACATACAGCGCCGCCGCGGCGAGCAGGACCGACACCAGCCCTATGCGCCACAGCAGGAACGGCGACAGCAGGGGCGCGTCGGCCGCCCGGGGCCGGCGGGACATCACGTTCGGCTCCGGCGGCTCGAACGCCAGGACCAGGCCCAGCGTGGCGGCCAGCACCAGGTTGACCCAGAGGATCTGGGTGGCCGACATGGGCAGCTGGAAGCCGACCAGGATCGCCAGCACGACCGCCACCGTCTCGGCGCCGTTCGTGGGAATCTCCCACGAGATCACCTTGCGGATGTTGTCGTGGACGGTGCGCCCCTCGCTGACCGCGTTGACGATCGAGGCGAAATTGTCGTCCAGCAGGACCATCTGGGCGGCCTCCTTCGCCGCCTCGGTGCCCTTCACGCCCATCGCGGTGCCGACGTCGGCCTGCTTGAGGGCGGGCGCGTCGTTGACGCCGTCGCCGGTCATGGCGACGATGTGGCCATTGGCCTGCAACGCCCGCACGATCCTCAGCTTGTGTTCCGGACTGGTGCGCGCGAACACCGAGACCCGCTCGACCAGATCGCCCAGCGCGTCGTCGCCGAGGGCGTCGATGTCCTCGCCCGTCGCCACCACGGGATCGTCGGCGATCCGCAGCTGGGCGGCGATCGCCTTGGCCGTCGCCGCGTGATCGCCGGTGATCATCTTCACGGCGATGTTCGCCGAACGGCACCGCGCCACCGCGTCCAGCGCCTCGGGCCGCGGCGGATCGATGAACCCGACCAGCCCGAGGAAGTCGAGGCCCTCCGACAGGTCGGACGGCTCCAGCCGCGCGGGCGGCCGGTCGATCCGTTTCATGCCGAAGGCCAACACCCGCTCGCCCGCCGCGCCCGCCTCCTCGACGCGCCGGTTCCACCGCGCCGCGTCCATATCGCCGCCGGTCATGGCGAGCAGCGCCTCGACCGCGCCCTTAACGAATATGACATGTTCGCCGTCCGGCCCCCGGTCGAGCGTGGCCATGAAACGGTGCCGGGCGTCGAACGGGATCGAATCGAGCCGCCGCCACTCGCCGCGGACCTGCGCGGGCTCCAGCCCCGCCTTCATGGCGAGCGCGATCAGCGCGCCCTCCATCGGGTCGCCGTTCACCTTCCACTGGCCGTCCTGCCGCGCCAGCGCCGCGTCGTTGCAGAGCAGGCCGCAGCGGATCAGGTCCAGCGAGGCGGCCCGCGCGGCCTCGTCGTCGCCGCCCTCCGCCGCCCGCAGGCGGCCCTCGGGCATATAGCCCGCGCCCTCGACGATCAGCGCCGCCCCGCCGGTGTGCACCCTGCGGGCCGTCATCTCGTTCCGCGTCAGCGTGCCGGTCTTGTCGGTGCAGATGACCGAGGTGGCGCCCAGGGTCTCCACCGCCGGCAGCTTGCGGATGACGGCATTGCGCGCGGCCATGCGCCTGACGCCGATCGCCAGGGTGATGGTGATGACGGCCGGAAGCCCTTCGGGCACGATCCCGACGGCGAGGGCGACCACGGCGATGAGCGCATCGACCCAGCCGAAGCCGCGCACCGAGACGGCGAAGAGGAACAGCGCGAGGGCGCCGGCCAGCACGAACCAGGTGAACCGGCGCGCGAAGGCGTCGATCTGGCGCAGCAGCGGCGTCGCCAGCGGCTCCACCTCGCGCAGCATCCGGCTGATATGGCCGATCTGCGTATCGAGGCCGGTCGCGACCACCACCCCGGCGCCCTGCCCGGCCGCCACCAGCGTGCCCGAGAAGACCATGCTGGAGCGGTCGCCCGGGGGCGCGTCCGCCGCGACGGCGCGCACGCCCTTCTCGGCGGCGAGCGATTCGCCGGTCAGCAGCGCCTCGTCGACCAGCAGGCGGCGCGCGTCCGTCAGCCGCATGTCCGCCGGCACCCGGTCGCCGGCCGACACGAGCACGATGTCGCCCGGCACGATGTCCCTGGCAGGGACACGGACCTTCTCTCCCGCCCGCAGCACGATGGCATAGGGCGCGATGAGGCCGCGTATGGCGTTCAGCGCCTTTTCCGCCTTGCCTTCCTGCACGAAGCCGACGACCGCGTTGACCAGCACCACCGCGGCGATCACGAACGCGTCGACCTTGTGGTCGAGCACGAAGGCCGCCAGCGCCGCGGCCAGCAGGAAATACACGAGGACGCTCTTGAACTGGCCCAGGAACCGGGACAACGCCGACCGCGAGCGCGGCTCCGGCAGCGCGTTCGGGCCATGCCGGGACAGCCGGCGCGCGGCCTCGTCCGCGTCGAGGCCCGTCGGGGTCGCCCCGAGCGAGGACAGGACCGCCTCGGCGGGGCGGGCATGGTAAGCGTCGTGCGTCAAAAGCGCCTCCGGTGTCGAGGATGCCGCCGCATGGCTAGAACTCAAGTATCTTCCACACCGCCGCCGCGTCGAACGCCAGCAGCAGCAGGCTCGACGCGAGGCCGGCGACCGGCGTCCAGCGCGGGCAGACGAAGATTCCGGGCGGCGGCGACGCCTCGCGGCCCTTGATGCGGATCAGCGCCAGGTTGACGATGGCGAAGACGACGAGGGTGAAGCGCGCGGTGAAATCGGCGAGGCCGGTGATCGGCACCGCCAGCGCGAGCGCCAGGATGACGCCGACGCCGATCAGCGTGGCGCGCACCGGCGTCCTGGTCGCCGGATTCAGATGCGTCAGCGCGGCAGGCAGGTTGCCCTGGGTGGCCAGGCCATAGAGCACGCGGCCGATCATGATCATGTGCACGATGATGCCGTTCAGCGTGGCGACGATGGCGACGGCGCTCATGACCACCAGCGGCAGGCCGGTCAGCCGCTGGAAGACCGTGGCGAGCGGCGCCCGCGACTGCGCCAGCTCGTCGGGCGGCACGGTCACGACCGCGATCCACACCACCGCCGCATAGATGGCGGCGGTGACCCCCAGCGTCCAGAACAGGGCGCGCGGCAGGGTGCGGCTCGGCTGCTTCAGCTCCTCGGCGATGTTGACCAGATGCTCGAAGCCCGTATAGGCGAAGACGGCGATCAGCACGGTGCCGGAAAGCCCGACCCAGATGGTCAGATCGCCCGCGGCGGGCAGCATCTCCGGCAGCCGGCCGACCACCTCCGGGCCCGACGTCAGGCCCGCGGCGACGATCAGCAGCAGGCCGCCGATCTCGATCACCGTCATCACGGCGGCGAACGTCACCGACTGGACCGTCGCCAGGCAGGCCAGCGCGCCCATGAGGGCGACGACGGCGGCGACGATCAGCAGGCCCGGCACGTCGAGGAACACGGCGATGTAGCCGGCGCTGCCCACGCTGATGGTGGCGGCCGAGATCATGGCCGTGACGGCGACCAGCAACCCGACGGCCAGGCTGAGCCGCCTGCGGCCGTAGGCGGCCTGCACATAGGCGGCCTCGCTGGCGCTCACCGGCATGCGGCTGCCCAGCTCGGCGAAGGAGGCGGCGCTGAGCGCCATGACCAGCGCCGCGGCGACGAAGGCGAGCGGCGCGTGCATGCCGCTGCGCCCGGCGGCGACGCCGACCAGGACATAGATCCCCGCGCCGATGGTCACGCCGAGCCCGTAGAGGATCGCATGCGTGAGGCCGAGGGCGCGGACCAGCCCCCGGTCGGGGGCCGTCCGGTCTTCCATGCTGCGGCGAATGACTCCGGTTTCCGGGCTGTTCACGCGAGAGCGGCGGGCTGGTGCGAGGTCACGTCTTTCCTAACATGACGAGGCGCCGGGCCGCCAAGCCTCAGTGCGACAGGAGCGTCGGCACATAGGGGTCCTCCAGAAGCGATTTCGTCGCGCCGCCCAGGACGAACTGGCGGAGCCGGGCATGGCCGAACGCGCCCATCACCAGCAGGTCCGACCCGGCGCCTTCCACATAGGCGCGCAGGGTGTCGTGGATGTTCCTGCCCGCGGCTTTCACCTCGTCATAGGCGGCGGTGACGCCGTGCCGCCCCAGATGGCGCGTGACGGCGTCCGGGTTCCGCGCGGGCACGTCCTTCTCGTCGGTGACGCAGACCAGATGCACCTCGCCCGCCCGCCGGAGCAGCGGCATGGCGTCGGCCAGCGCCCTGGCCGCGGCCCTGCTGTAGTCCCAGGCCACGGCGATGCGCCCCGGCGCGGCGTGCGGCGCGCTTTTCTCGGGGAGGATCAGCACCGGCCGGCCCGACGAGAAGACCACCTCGCCCGCGCGCCAGCTCTCGCCGCCGCCGTTCGGCTTCACGGCGAACACGGTCATGTCGTGCAGCCGGGCGTGCCGGGCGATGACGTCGGCGGTCAGCGGCGGCGTGGCGGTGGCCGTGAGGGAATCGGTGTCGACGCCCGCCGCGCGTCCCAGCTCGACCAGCCGGCGGCACAGGGCGCCGGCGGCGTCATGACTCTTGCCTTCGGCCTCGTTCACCATGGTCCGCAGGTCCAGCACCAGGTCGGCGAGGGCGTTGGGCCCCACCCGGATGTCGACCTCCACCGCGAGGCCGGTCAGCGACGCGCCGAGCCACGAGGCCATGTTGACGGCGGATTCGAGCGCGGCCTCGCTGGTGGCGTCCGGATAGGTGGCGAGGGAGATCAGGATATCCTTCATGGCGTA
>CAZVVC010000238.1:0-5868 GCA_964630425.1 uncultured Bifidobacterium sp.
CGTTCGAGATCGGCCGGGAAAACGTCGACCACGTCAGCGTGCAGGGCGACCTGCTGCTGGACGGCCAATTGACATTGCTGCCCAGCCCGCAGGCCGGCGACACGCCGCGTTTCGGCCAATATCAGATTATGAGCTATGCGGGGGCGCTGAACGATCAGACGCTGAGCCTGGTCGATGCGCCCGCGGTGCCCGGGGCGGTCGCGGCGTTGAACGTGACGCCGTCGACGCTGGGATCGGGCGGGACCGTCAACGTGATGTACTTGCCGACCGACGTCACGGCGCTGCAATACTGGAAGGGCGGCGATGGTGCGTGGCGCGAGATGCAAGCGGACTGGTACAACAGCGACAATGACGTCGACCCCACAATATGGGGAGGCAAGATGGCGGTGTTCCGCGATCCGGTTTCCGGTCCCCCGGTGGCGGGCGGCGACGTCATGTTGCAGGCGGAGGGCCCGGCGACCAGCGTAAGCGCGCAGCGGCTGCAGTTCATCGCCGATGGCTATCGCCTCGCGGCGGGCGGCGATCCGCTGGAGCTGATCGCCGCCGAGCCGGGCGAGCGTCCGGAAATCAGCGTGGCGTCCAATGTAAACGCGACGATCGCCGCGCTGGTGACCGGCGCGGACGGCTTGGTCAAGGCCCAGGGCGGCACCTTGATTCTGGAAAACGACAATACATATAGCGGCGGCACGGTGCTGGCCGGCGGGGCGTTGCGCATCAGCCGCGACGAGAACCTGGGCGCCGCCGTCACGTCGGCCGACAGAACGGTGACGCTCAGCGGCGGCGCCCTGCAGTTCCATCATATCGGCGGACCGTCGCACACCCTGGCTCGCCGCCTGGTGGTCGATCGGCCAAGTGGATTGGATCTGGACGTGGGCGCGTCCAACAGCCTGATCTTGACGGAAACCTTGAACGCGGATGCGGATCTGGCCGTGACCGGCACGGGGCGCCTGATCTTGGCGAACGATGCGGTTTTCGACGCGCAAGGTCGGCTGCTGGTCCGTAATGGGGACGGCGTCCAAGTGGGGATGGGCGTCGCAGGCAGCTTGAGCGGCGACGCGGTCGCGGACACGGCGTTGTATTTCGGGCGCGCGGACACGGTCACGTATGCGGGCAATGTGTCCGGCGACGGCTTCGTGTCGCAGATGGGCGCAGGCGCTTTGGTGCTGACCGGCGTCAACACCCAGCGCGGCGGCACGCGCGTTATCGGCGGCACGGTCGTGGTGGCCGATGACGCCAGCCTGGGCGATCCCGAGTTCGGCACGTTGGCGATGGCCTCGCTGGGGACGCTGCGCGTGGCCGGCACGATGGGTATGTCGCGTCCGATCGAAGTGGTTTCCTCCAATGGCGTCGTCGAGATCGTGGATCCGGCGCATGTGCTGACGGTATCGGGCAACATCAGCGGAGCGGGCGATCTGTTCCTCCAGGGGGCGGGCAAGGTCGTGCTCGCGGGAGACAATGCGTCGGGCACGCATTCGGGAAGGCTGGTGGTGGCCAACGATGGCGGGCTGCAACTGGGCGATGACGGCGAGACGGGCGCGACGGATGCCCGCATTCTGCTGACCTTGCCCGAGTCGACGTTGACGTTCCTGCATCGCGAAGATCATACCCATCAGGGCCAGATCCAGGGCGATGGACAGGTAATCAAGCTGGGTGTCAATGCCTTGACGCTGGACGTGCCCAATACGTATACGGGCGGCACGGTCATTCGTGACGGTGTTCTGGCGATCACGGAAGATAATCGCCTGGGCGGCGTGACGTCGCCCTTGACCTTCGACGGCGGCGCCTTGCGGGTGTCGGATGGCGTGGGCGCGTTGTCTGCGTCGCGCGCGGTGGCCTTTGTCGGCGACGGCGGCGCTCTGGATGTCGAAGGCGCGGCGAACATTCTGACTTTGTCGCAAAATCTGACGGGCGGGGGGCCGCTGCGCAAAACGGGCGAAGGTCGTTTGGTCCTGGCGGGCGCGAACGGCGGGCATTCCGGCGGCGTGAAGGTCGAAGCGGGCGTGTTGACGGCGCTGGACGACGCCGGCTTGGGCGCGGGCGCCTTGACGCTCGATGGCGGTGTGTTCCAACCGGATCCTATGTATACCCATAGCACGCATGCCGTTGCGCTGGGCCAGGCGGGCGGCGAGCTGCGACTGCCCCTGCCAGGACAAACCTTCACGCTGGCCGCGCCGATAACGGGCGAGGGCGGCTTGACGACCACGGGGGACGGCACCGTGGTGCTGGCTGCCGACAGCACGTATGACGGCGTGACGACGGTGGCCAATGCCGGAGGGATGCGGTTGGGCGATGGCGTCGGCGCCGCCGGGTCGGTGGCGGGTGGGATCCACGTGCAGACGATGCTGGTCTTCGATTATGGAGGCGATCGAACCTATGTCGGGGATATTGCGGGCGGCGGCCAAGTCCGGCACGAAAGCGGTGCGACGCTCACGTTGACTGGACTCAATGGCTTCGAAGGCGGTTTGACGGTGGCGTCTGGCAGGGTGATCGGCGCCGCTTCCAGCTTGGGCGAGGGCGACATCGATATCGACAACTCGGCGACGCTGGAAGTCCGCGACGAGTTCGGCGGAACGCTGGCCGGCAGCCTGAACGGCACGGGGGACCTCGTCAAAAGCGGAACCGGGGCGTTATACCTGGCGGGCGATAGCAGCGCCTATACCGGCCACACTGACGTGCAATCCGGTACCCTGGTGGTGGGCCATGGCGGCGTGGGCGCGTTGGGCGGCGCGCTGGACGTATGGAATGGCGCGACCCTGGGCGGCGGCGGCGGCGTGGGCGCGGTCGGACTGACGACGCGGGTGATGGACGGCGGAACGCTGGCGCCGGGTAATTCGATCGGCCAGTTGAGCATCATGGGCGATCTGCTGCTGGATGACGGCGCCAAATTGCATTATGAACTGGGCACGCCCGGTTCGTCGCGCGCGTTGCCGGGCAATAGCGATCACGTCTACGTTCACGGCGATCTGCGTCTGGCTGGCGCTGTGACTCTCGAGTCGGCCGAAGAGTTCGACCCCGGCGAGGATCCGGGGGATGGAGAGGTCGCGGGCGTGGGCTATTACCGCTTGTTTACCTACGACGGCGCGTTGACCGGCCCTGGTCTGACGATCGACCCCGACAGCACGGTCGTGGGCTTGGATCAATATAGGATATTGACGGACAGCGGACGCTACGTCGATTTGTATGCGTATACCGATACGCTGCGGCACTGGTCGGCCGGCGACGGCGTATGGAATGCGTCGAGCTATAACTGGTATGCGTCCGTGGACGGCGATGTCCCCCTGCAATGGTCCGGCAAGCTGGCGGTGTTCGCGCATGGCCCCGAAACCGGACAGGGCGGCGTGGTGACCGTGGACGGCGTGCAGCAGGCCGAGGGCATGCAATTCGTTCGCGAGAATTATCGGTTGACGGGCGGCACGGTGAATCTGAGCTCGCCGGACGGCAAGCCGGTGGAAATTCGCGTGCTGCCTTCCGTGTCGGCCCGGATCGATACGGTGCTCAGCGGCATCCACGGCATCAACAAGACGCACTTCGGCGATCTGACGCTGACGGCGGACAATACCTATGCGGGCGGGACGGTGCTGACCGGAGGGGTGTTGCGTATCGATCGCGACGCGAACCTCGGCGCGGGCCAGACCGGGCAGGATCGGACCGTGACGTTCCATGGCGGAACCCTGCGCTACCAGAATCCGGCGGGCGCGGCGAGCCAAGTGCTGGATCGCGGCTTCCGCATGACCGGCGACGGCACGCTGGATCTGGCCTTGCCGGTCGCCGCCGGCGGCGAGCCGTCCACGCTGACGGTGTCGGGGCCGATCGACGGCCATGGCGATCTGACGATAAGCGGCGCAGGACGCGTGGTGCTGACGGCCGACGGCGCGCATAGCGGGCTGACGCATATTCGCAACAGCGGCGGCGTCCAGGTGGGCGACTACGGGACCGCGGGCCGCATCGGCGCGTTGGTTCTCAACGATACCTGGCTGGGTTTCGCGCGCGCGGACGATGTGCAATACGGGGGAAGCATATACGGAAACGGTATCCTGGCGAAACTGGGTTCCGGCGCTTTGCTCTTGACGGGCGACAGCAGCGCCTACGGCGGGTCCACGCAGGTGCAATCGGGTGTCCTGCGCGTCGGCGCGCAAGGCCAAGGCGCGCTGGGCGGGGCGGTCGATGTGTTTTCCGGCGCGACGCTGGGCGGAAGCGGCGCGGTGGGCAGCGCCGGTCGCAACGTGACGGTGCATGGCGGTGCGACGCTTTCGCCGGGCAATTCGGTGGGCACGCTGCGGGTGGGCGGCGATCTGGTCCTGCATCCCGGCTCGGTGCTGGAGGTCGAGGCCGATGATCAGGGCCAGGCCGATCTGGTCGAGGTCGCGGGCACGGCGACCTTGGGGGGCGTCGTGCGGATCGAGGCGCAGGGCGCGGGCTTTGCGGCGCGCACACCCTACACGATCCTGAGCGCATCGCAACTGGCGCAAGCCTTCAGCGCCGCGACGGCGAACTACGAATATCTGACGCCGGAGCTGTCGTACAGCGGTAATGCGGTGACGCTGACGCTGGTGCGCAAAACCGACCCGGATCCCGGCCCGGGCCCTGGTCCTGGCCCAGGTCCAAACCCCCAACCGGATCCGAATCCGGATGTTCCCTTCGAGGATGCGGCGACCACGCCCAACGGCGTCGAAGTGGCAAAAGGGGTGGAAAGCCTGCCGCAGGATCATCCGCTGTATCAATACGTTGAAACCTTGCCCGAAGGCACGGCGGAAACGGTGTTCGAGGCGTTGTCCGGCGAGGCGCATGCCAGCGCCCAGGGGGCGATGGCGTCGATGATCGGTCAACTCGGGCAGCATAGCGCCGGTCAGATGCGGGGCAATCTGGGAGTGAGCCTGGGTTCGAGCGGCGCCATGGGATCGATGGCGGGTGATGGCGCGGGGTCGGGCAGCGGCTTGGGATCCGGATCAGGCTGGGGATCGGGCTCCGGATCGGCATCCGGCGCGGCGGACGGCGCGGGGCCGGACGGCGGCGGCAGGGGCGGCGATGGTGCGGGCGGCGCTGCGGACGGCGACGGCAAGAGCGGCTCGGACAAAGCAGGCGGCGATAGCGAGGGTACCGGCAATGACGGCGGCGAGGAACAGAGCATGCTGTCTCGTCACGACGTTCATCTGTGGGCGGAGATCATTGGCGGCCAACAGCACCTGACGGGGCGCGACGTGGCCTCGGTGCGCCAGCGCACCAGCGGCGTGTTCGTCGGGGGCGACGCGCGGGTGGGCCGCGATTGGCGCGTGGGCGTGGCGGCGGGCTACACGGAAAGCCGCATTAACGCCGGCGATCGCGGCTCGCGCGCCGACGTCAAGAGCTACAGCACGACGCTGACCGCGGGCCGCGCCTTCGGCCTGGCGCACGGGCCGTTGAACCTGATCGGCGGAGCCTCGCATGCCTGGAACGACTTGAACACGCGCCGCGACATCTCGTCCATCGGCCTGAACCAGCTGCTCAAGGCCTCGTACAAGGGGCGCGCGACGCAGGTGTTCGGCGAGCTGGGCTGGTCGGTGCCGGTGGCGCGAGGCGTGCGTGTCGAGCCGTTCGCGGGCGTGTCCTGGCTGCAGATGCAGACCGACGGGTATCGGGAGTCGGGCGGTTTCGCGGCCTTGAGCTCGGCCTCGCAGCGTCTGAGCACGACGAGCGCGACGACGGGCCTGCGCGTGCAAAAGCGCGTGGATGCGGGCGCGCATCAGGGCGTGCTCAATGCGATGCTGGGCTGGCGCCATACGTTCGGGGATACGCAGGCGGTCTCGCGCATGGCCTTCGAAGGCGGCCGGGAGTTCTCGGTGCAGGGCACGCCGATCGCGCGCGATGCGGCCCTGGTGGAGCTGGGCGGGG
>CAZVVC010000239.1:0-5818 GCA_964630425.1 uncultured Bifidobacterium sp.
GGTCTTGTAGTGGCGCTTCAGCTCGGGCGTCTGCTCGGGCCAGCCCAGTGTGGAGAACGGCCAGAGCTGGGACGAGAACCAGGTGTCGAGCACGTCCTCATCGCGTTTCAGCTCCTCGTCCCGGCCGTAATGGGCGTGCGCCTCGGCGGCGGCCTCCGCCTCGGTCTCGGCCACGAACACCTTGCCGTCCGGCCCGTACCAGGCCGGGATCTGGTGGCCCCACCAGAGCTGGCGCGAGATGCACCAGGGCTGGATGTTGCGCAGCCACTCGAAATAGGTCTTTTCCCAGTTGCGCGGCACGAACACGGTCTGGCCACGCTCGACGGCCTCGATCGCCGGCTTGGCCAGGGTCGCCGCGTCCACGTACCACTGGTCGGTCAGCCACGGCTCGATGACCACGCCGCTGCGGTCGCCGTGCGGCACCGCATGGACGTGCTCCTCGATCTTCTCGACGAGGTCGAGCGCCTCCAGGTCCGCGACCACCCGGGCGCGCGCCGCGAAGCGCTCCATGCCGCGATAGGCCTCGGGCACGTTCTCGTTCAGGTGCGCCTGCTCGTCGAGGATGTTGATCATGGGCAGGCCGTGGCGCCGGCCCACCTCGAAGTCGTTGAAATCATGGGCCGGCGTGATCTTCACCGCGCCCGAGCCGGTTTCCGGGTCGGCGTAGCTGTCGCCGACGATGGGGATCAGGCGGCCGGTCAGCGGCAGCTCGACCATCCTGCCGATCAGGTCCCGGTAGCGCTCGTCGTCGGGGTGGACGGCGACGGCGGTATCGCCCAGCATGGTCTCGGGGCGCGTCGTGGCGACGACGATGAAGCGGCCGGGCTCGCCCGCGATGGGATAGCGGAAGTGCCACAGATGGCCCTTGATCTCCCGCGGCTCCACCTCGAGGTCCGAGATGGCGGTGAGGAATTTGGGGTCCCAGTTGACCAGCCGCTTGTCCTTGTAGATCAGGCCGGCGCGGTACCATTCGACGAACACCTTGAGGACGGCCTTGCTCAGGCCCTCGTCCATGGTGAAGCGCTCGCGCGACCAGTCGCAGCTTGCGCCCAGGCGGCGAAGCTGGTTGATGATGGTGCCGCCGGATTCCTCCTTCCAGGTCCACACCCGCTTCAGGAACTCGTCGCGGCCCATGTCCTGGCGGCGCACGTTCCCCTGCTCGGCGAGCTGGCGCTCGACCACCATCTGGGTGGCGATGCCGGCGTGGTCCGTGCCCGGCTGCCACAGCACGTCGCGGCCGCGCATCCGCTCGAAGCGCACCAGCAGGTCCTGCAGCGTGTTGTTGAGCGCGTGCCCCATGTGCAGGCTGCCCGTGACGTTGGGCGGCGGGATGACGATGGTATAGGGCTTGGCATCGGGCCGCTTGCCGCAGGCGAACGCCTCGGCCTTTTCCCATTCGGCGTAGATTTCGGGCTCGACCTCGGCGGGCCGAAAGACTTTATCCAGCATCGCGGACACGCTTTTCGATAAAACTCGGATTCGGCCGGGGTTTTACCGGGAAACGGCCCGCGATACCAGCGATCAGCGGCTCAGGCGCCGGATTTCCGCCTGGACCATGTCCTCGACGATCTTCGGCAGATTGGCGTCGAGCCATTCCTTCAGCAGCGGCTTGAGCATCACGCGCACGAGGCCTTCCAGCGTGTTGCTGTCGCCCTCGTAGCCGGCGACCAGGGTCCGCGCGAGCTGGTCGAACGCGGTGCTGGTCTTCACGGCGGCTTCCGGCGACAGGATGCGGGCGGTCGGGGTGTCCATGGATACGGGCTCCTGCCTGGGGTTCCGGGTGACGGGCTCGTCCACCGCGACCGGCTCGCCGAGCGTGGGTTCGGCGAGGACGTCGCCGGGCGCGCCGAGATCGGCCGTGTCGGGGCTGGCGGGTTCGGCTTCATGGGCGAGCCGGGAAATCCCGCCGGCGTCCCCGGCAGCGGCGTCGACCGGCTCCATCATGTCGGTCAGCCCGACCGTGACCGGCTCGATCACCAGCGAGGCGTCCTGCCCGCCGGTCCATGATTCGGCCGCCGCGCCGGCCTCGATCACGGTTTCGCCGGCACCGTCCGCATCGCCGTCCTGTACCTCGAATTCGGTGTCCAGCTCCAGCGGCGCCTCGGCGGTGTCGAAGTCGGCCTGCGGCGGATGCCACGCGGGCGCGGGATCGACCGGCATGTCGTCGCCATCGGCGGGCATCACGTCCTCGGGCAGCTCCTCGATCAGGTCGAGCACCTCGTCGTCGGCGACGGCGTCCTCCGCGTCCGGGGCGTGACGTTCGGCGCGCGAGGCGTCCATGCCGTCCTGATCCTGTGCGATCATCTTCCGGATGGAGGCGAGGATGTCCTCCATCGACATTTCCTCGGCGGGCTTGTTGTCAGCTTTGCTCATCACCGTTCTCGTGTGCGATTCGGGACCTGCCGGCCGGAGCGGGCGCCGGCCAGAGATTATACGCCGATTGCCTCCCATGCAGCAGGCAAAACATTTAAAAGGCCGCGATTGCTACCGTTTAGTGAACGATTCGCAGGTTTTCGGTGAGCGGCGGAACCTGCCCGTCACTCGCCGGTGCCCCAGCCGAACCAGCTTCCGGTCGCGTGGTCGTAATATCGGCGCGGATCGTATTGCTCGACCGGCAGGTTGAGCGCCGTCGCCGTCGCCCTGCCCATGGCGGACAGGAGCTGGAACGAGGCCACGTATTCGTCGCGCTTGGCGCGGACCAGCTCCACCTCGGCGTCGAGCAGTTCCTGTTCGGCGTCCAGCACGTCGAGAGTGGTGCGCGAGCCGACCTCCTGCTCCTGGCGAACGCCTTCCAGCGCGATCCTGTTGGCGCTCACCTGCGCTTCGCTGGATTCGATGATGGCGCGCGCGGCGCGGAGCTGCTCCCAGGCATTGCTGACCGCTTCACGGATCTGCCGCTCGGCCTCGATGGCCTGCATCCGCCGCTGCGAATTGATCTGCTTCGCCTGGCGGATCCGCGAGCTGGTGACGCCGGCCGCATAGATCGGCACCGTCGCCCGCGCCATGATGCTGGTGGTGTTGGCGGCGAATCCCTGGACGAACTGGTCCTCGGTGTATTCGTACTGGGCGACGAGGCTGACCTCGGGACCCAGCTCGGACTTGGCGGTGCTGATCGCCTGCCGCGCCGCCTCCTCTTCCAGCCTGGCGGCCTGGAGATCGGGATTCTCGGCCAGCGCGATCTCGACCGCGCGGTCCTCGGAATCGGGCAGCGCGCCCAGGACTTCGGGCTGCTCGAGCGTTCCCGGCGCATTGCCGACGACGCGCTCATAGGCCGAGCGGCTGGCGGTCAGGTCGGCCTCGGCGGCCGTCCGCGCCGAGATGGAGCCCGACTTGCGCGCTTCCGACTGGGCGACGTCGGTGCGGGTGATCTCGCCCACCTCGAAGCGGTCGCGCGACGCGCCGAGCTGGCGGTCGAGCACCTGCACGTTGTTGCGCCGCAGGTCGAGGACCGCCTGGTCGCGCATCACGTCCATATAGGCGGCGACCGTGTTCAGCAGCACGTCCTGCTCGGTCGAGACCAGGCCGCTGCGCGCCGCTTCCACGCGGGTCTTCGATTCCTTGACCGCGTTATAGGTGCGGAAGCTGCGGAACAGCGGCTGCTCGGCCGAGACGGCCGCCGTGATCGGCGTCAGCGTCTGCTTGCCGCCGGTCTCGGAGAAGAAGTTGCGGCTCCGGTCCTTGGCGATGCTCGCCGAGCCGCTGAGCGTCGGACGATAGCCCGACAGCGCCTGCGAGACATTCTCGTCTTCGGCGCGCACGCCGGCGCGCTGGGCCTCCAGGACGGGGTTGTTCTGATAGGCGGTGGCGAGCGCCTCCCTGAGCGTTTCCGCCTGCGCCGGCGACATGCCGAGAGCGACGGCGGCAGCGCCGAAAGCCAGCCGTTTCCTGAATGCCGTAGTCCTCACCTGAACCGACTCCTCCCTTGCGCCCGCCGGTCGGCACGCGCTTCCCGGCGATACCATACGAGGCCTTGCGTTCGGCTAAAATACAAAACCGGCTTCGCGGACGAAGCCGGGCAGCAACGGCACGCCCGCGTCGAAAAGCTGGCGATGGCCGATGATGCCGCCGGTGCGGCTGTACAGGGTCGCCTTGCCGATGCCGCGTCCGGCGATCACGGCCACAAGCCGCCCGCCTTCGGCGAGCTGGTCGAGCAGGCTCGCGGGCACTTCCTCGACCGCGCCCTCGAGCACGATCACGTCATAGGGCGCCTGCGCCGGATAGCCCTGCGTCAGCGGGCCGGCGACCACGGCGGCGTTGTCGGCGCCGGCCTGGGCCAGGTTGGCGGTGGCCTGCTGCACCAGCTCGGGATTCTCCTCGACGGCGACGACCACGCTGGCCATGCGCGCCAGGACCGCGGCCGAATAGCCGGTGGCGCAGCCCACGTCGAGCACGGCGTCGGTCTTGCGGACCTCGGCCTCCTGCAGCAGGCGGGCGAACACCATCGGCTCCATGACGTAGCGGCCGGGCGCGACCGGCATGTCCTCGTCGACATAGGCGACGCCGCGCAGCGCCTGGGGCAGGAACGCCTCGCGCGGCACCGCGCCCATCGCCTCGATCAGGCTGGCGTCGGTCACCTTGTTGGGCAGCAACTGGGAATCGACCATCTGCTTGCGCGCGGCTGCGAAGTCGGTCATGGGCTTTCCTGCTCTGGGCGCTCGGCGGCGGATGCCGCGGCGCATCGTCATTCGCGGCGTTTTATATCTCCGGCGCCGCGGGCTGACAATCACACGATTGTCGGGTCTGTTCTGCTCTGCTATAGAGCGCCCCGCACCACAGGCGGCGACGTGGCGGAGTGGTGACGCAGCGGACTGCAAATCCGTGTACGCCGGTTCGATTCCGGCCGTCGCCTCCACTTTCTCCTTCAGGGACTTATTTGTCCCGTGGATGAGAAAACGTGCTTTGCAAGCCGTGACGGCTTTGCTAAACACACGCCGCTCCGGGCACCACCCCGGAGCTGATCACTGGTCCCCGGTAGCTCAGCTGGTAGAGCACGCGACTGTTAATCGCTAGGTCGTTGGTTCGAGTCCGACCCGGGGAGCCAATTCGAGAAGGGGTCAGCCATCCGGCTGGCCCCTTTTTCGTTGGGCTCCATTATGGCGCTGCGGCGTGTTTCATCCATGCTAAGGTCGGCTTCAACACGAGCTGTGCAAGGTATTGAGATGTCCGCACTTCCTGATATCGAAAGCCGCGAGGACGAGATCAGGCGCAATGCCGGCGGCCGCATCACGGCGCCCGATCTCCAGCGCCGCAAGCGGGGCGTGCCCATCGTGATGCTGACGGCCTATACGGCGCGGATGGCCGAAATCCTCGATCCCCATTGCGATGCCCTGCTTGTCGGCGACAGCCTCGCGCAGGTCGTCTACGGCCTGCCGAGCACCCTGCCCGTCAGCCTCGAGATGATGGCGACCCACGGCGCCGCCGTGGTCCGTGGCTCGCGGCGCGCATTGGTGGTGATCGACATGCCGTTCCGTTCCTATGAAGAAGGTCCCGAGCAGGCGTTCAGGTCCGCATCGTGGCTGCTGCGCGAAACCGGGGCCGGTGCCGTCAAGATCGAGGGAGGTGCCGCCTTCGCCGAGACGGTCGCGTTCCTGCGAGGGCGTGGCATTCCAGTCATGGGGCATGTCGGCCTGACACCGCAATCGGTCCACACGCTCGGCGGTTACAAGGCGCAGGGGCGCAGCAACGAGGACTTCTCCCAGATTCTGCAGGACGCGCTCGCACTGGAAAAGGCAGGCGCGTTCGCCATCGTCGTCGAAGCGGTGGTCGAGGCGCTGGGACGTTCGATCACCCAATCCGTCGAGTGCCCGACCATCGGAAT
>CAZVVC010000240.1:0-5805 GCA_964630425.1 uncultured Bifidobacterium sp.
CAGATAGTGGCTGTCCTGGGGGCCGGGCGAGGCTTCCGGGTGGTGCTGGACGGAGAAGATCGGGCGGCCCTTGAAGGAAAGGCCGCAGACCGTGCCGTCGAACAGCGACACGTGGGTCACCTCGACGTCGCCCGGCAGGCTGTCCGCGTCCACGGTGAAGCCGTGGTTCATGGAGGTGATCTCCACCTTGCCGGTGCGCAGGTCCTTGACCGGATGGTTCGCGCCGCGGTGGCCCTGGTGCATCTTCAGCGTCCTGCCGCCGGCGGCGAGCGCCAGCATCTGGTGCCCCAGGCAGATGCCGAAGAGGGGCAGGCCGGTCCCCATGAGGTCGCGGATCACCGGCACGGCGTATTCGCCGGTCGCCGCCGGATCGCCGGGGCCGTTCGACAGGAACACGCCGTCGGGCTTGTGGGCGAGGATCTCCTCGGCCGTCGCCGTCGCGGGCACCACGGTGACGCGGGCGCCCTCGGTCGCCAGCGAGCGGGCGATGTTGTGCTTGAGGCCGTAATCCACCGCGACGATGTGCGCGCTCGGATGCGCCTGGCGCCCGTAGCCGTTCGCCAGCGACCAGCGCGTCTGGTCCCAGGCATAGGTCTGGGTGCAGCTCACGTCCTTGGCCAGGTCCATGCCTTCCAGGCCCGGCCAGGCCGTCGCCTGCTCGTAGAGCGCGGGGATGTCGAAGACGCCGTCGGGCGCATGGCAGATCACGCCGTTGGGCGGGCCGCCCAGGCGGATGCGCCGGGTCAGCCGGCGGGTGTCGACGCCGGTGATGGCGATGAGGTTGTGGCTGGCCAGCCAGTCGTTCAGATGGCTGACGGCGCGGAAGCTGGACGGCTCGGTGATGCGCTCGCGCAGCACCAGGCCGCGCGCCGCCGCGTTCTTCGCCTCGACGTCGTCGAAATTGGCGCCCACGTTGCCGATATGGGGAAAGGTGAAGGTGATGATCTGGGCCGCGTAGGACGGGTCCGTCAGGATTTCCTGATAGCCGGTCATGGCGGTGTTGAAGCACACCTCGCCCACCGCGCTGCCCGTCGCGCCGGCACCGTAGCCCCAATACACGCTGCCGTCGTTAAGCACCAGAACGGCCGTGATCCCGCGATGGGGCGGCGCGTCTGGTAGATTGACGTTTTCAGGCATCGTGGTCTCCAGGCTGGCCTGCGCGAGCGGCGTCGTGGCACCCGGCGCGCAAATTTGCGGGAACATAAGCGCCGCCGCCGGGCGGGTCAAGTGAAACACGGGTTAAAAAACCATGTTTTATTTCAATGGCTTAATTCGGTCTGGGCGGTTTGCCAACATGGCGCGATTGTTATAGAGTCATCGGTTCCGGCACGGGCCGGCAAGGGTTCAGGGGGCGACTTCCGGCAGGGGGTCGGTCGGTTAGCGAGGTAGAAAATGCTGCGGGAACAACTCTCTGACGCGCTCAAGGACGCCATGCGCGCCGGAGAAAAGCGCCGCACCACCACGTTGCGGCTGATTCTGGCCGCCATCAAGGACCGCGACATCGCCAGCCGGGAAAACGGCAGCCGCGATCTGGTGGGCGACGAGGAGATTCTGCAGCTTTTGCAGAAGATGGTCCGGCAGCGCCGGGAATCCATCGAGACCTTCGAGAAGGGCGGCCGCCTCGAGCTGGCGGACCAGGAGCGCGAGGAGATCGCGGTCATCGAGGGCTTCCTGCCCAAGCAGATGGGCGACGACGAGATTTCCGCCGCCGTCGACGCGGTGGTCGCCGAGATCGGCGCGCTGGGCCTCAAGGACATGGGACGGGTGATGGCGGCGCTGCGCGAGCGCTATCCGGGCACCATGGATTTCGGCAAGGCGTCGGCCGCGGCCAAGACGCGGCTTTCCTGATCGGCTGCGCCGCCATCCGCTTCCCAGCGCGGCGGCGGACGGGATAAAATGGCGACATGCGGTTCACCCCCGAGTTCCTCGACGAGCTGCGCCTCAGGCTCCGGCTGACCGACATCGTCGGCCGCAAGGTGAAGCTCGTGCGCAAGGGGCGCGAATCGGGCGGGCTGTGCCCCTTCCACAACGAGAAGACGCCCTCGTTCACCGTCAATGACGACAAGGGCTTCTATCATTGCTTCGGCTGCGGCGCCCACGGCAACGTCATCGACTTCGTCATGCATACCGAGGGCCTGGCCTTCCCGGAAGCGGTCGAGCGCCTGGCGGGTGAGGCGGGCCTGGCGCTGCCCGCGGTGTCCGAGGGGGACCGGGCGCAGGACGACCGGCGCAAGGGGCTGCACGAGGTGCTGGAGATCGCCGCGGCCTGGTATCAGGCCCAGCTCGCCGCCGGGATCGGCCGGCACGCGCGCGACTACGTGCACCGCCGCGCCCTCGACGCCGAGACGGTGAAGACGTTCCGGCTGGGCTTCGCGCCCGACGGGCGCACCGCGCTCAAGGACGCCATGCTGGCCCGCAAGGTGCCCGAGCAGCAGCTCGTCGACGCCGGCATGCTGATCCGGCCCGAGGACGGCGGCCCCAGCTACGACCGGTTCCGCGACCGGCTGATGTTCCCCATCGCCGACGCCCAGGGCCGGGTGGTCGGCTTCGGCGGCAGGGCGCTGGGGGATGCGCCCGCCAAATACCTGAACTCGCCCGAGACGCCGCTCTTCCACAAGGGCCGGCTGCTCTACAATCACGCGCAGGCGCGGGCCGCCGCGCGCGCGGCCGGCCGGGTGATCGTGGCCGAAGGCTACATGGACGTGATCGCCATGGCCCAGGCGGGGTTGAAGGAGGCGGTCGCGCCGCTCGGCACCGCGGTCACCGAGGACCAGCTCGGCCTGCTGTGGCGCATGGCGCCCGAGCCGGTGTTCTGCTTCGACGGCGACAATGCGGGCCTGCGCGCCGCCGAGCGGGCGCTGCTGCGCGCGTTGCCGCTGCTGAAGGCGGGTCATTCGCTGCGGTTCGCCACGCTGCCCAAGGGCGAGGACCCGGATACGCTCATCAGGAATCAGGGCGTCGGCGCCATGCGCGAGGTGCTCGACCAGGCGAGGCCGCTGATCGACGTGCTCTGGGAGATCGAGCTGTCGCGCCAGCCGGTCGACACGCCGGAACGGCGCGCCGGCTTCAAGGCCCGGCTGCGCGAGCGGCTGGGCGAGATCGCCGATGGCGAGGTGCGCGGGCTCTACAAGGACGAGTTCGACGCGCGCGTCGATGCGCTGTGGGCATCGCGCCGCGGGGCGCGCCAGGGCGGCCGGCGCGGCGGCGACGGCGCCTGGCGGGGCAAGGGCAAGGGGCGCTTCGACAATCCGGTGCCGGTCAGCCGCGAGCTGCTGGCGACGCCCCTTGCGCGCGGCGAAGGCTTCACCAACCACCGGCGCGAGCGGCTGATCCTGCTCACCGTGCTCAACCATCCGGACCTGATCGAGAGCCATCACGAAGAGCTGATGGCGGTCGATCTGGACAGCGACGAACTTGACAAGCTGCGTGCCGCGATCATACGAATTGCCGCAGACTGCCATCAGTCTGATGACAAACTTGAAAGTTCAACCATCCGGAACCACCTGTACGGGGAAGGTTACGGAAGGGCCGTGCAACGTTTGGAGGGGGATAAAGGGTTGGTGGGCGATCTGTTCGCTAAGCCCGATGCGACTGCCGACTCCGCCGAACAGGGTTTGCGTTCGTTGTTGAGGGCGAGCCAGTTGCAGTTGTTGCAGCAAGAGCTGGAAGCGGCCGAGGTTGACGCGATGTCCGACGATAGTGACGAAGCAGAGCGCGCGAGCCACAGGGCACGCGACATCCGCTCGCAGATCGAAGCATTGCAGGAAAGTTTATCGGGATTGGACGGCTAAGAACGGCCGAGGCCGCTAAATGCGCCCCGGCAGAAGACAACGAGGAAACAGTCGGACGCCGCAGGCGTTCTGGCGATTGCAACTTAGAGTTTCAGGCAGCTCCGGTCGGCAGTGCATTCGGCCGGTTCCTGCTTCAGAGGAGCAGAGACGTTCATGGCAAAGGACGCATCCGAGACGGTGAAGGACCGCGACGACACCGAAGAGCTTGGCGACAGCCCGCTCGTCGATTCGTCCGCGGAGGCGGTCAAGAAGATGATCGCGGCCGCCAAGGAGCGTGGATATGTGACCTATGACGAACTGAACCGCGTCCTGCCGCAGGACCAGCTTTCGTCCGAGCAGATCGAGGACATCATGGCCATGATGTCCGAGATGGGCATCAACGTCATCGAGAACGAGGAAGCCGCGGACGACGCCGACGAGGCCGACGACGGCATGGGCGGCGAGGACGAGGAAGTCGCCGGCAGCCGGTCGAAGGAGACCGAGGTCGACCGCACCGACGATCCCGTGCGCATGTACCTGCGCGAGATGGGCAGCGTCGAGCTGCTGTCGCGGCAGGGCGAGATCGCCATCGCCAAGCGCATCGAGGCCGGCCGCAACACGATGATCGACGGGCTGTGCGAAAGCCCGCTGACCTTCGCGGCCATCACCGAATGGCACGACCAGCTCGTCAACCAGCAGCTCCTGCTGCGCGACGTCATCGACCTGGACGCCACCTATGGCGCCGGCCCGGGCGGCAACGGCGCCCTGCCGGCCGAGATGGCGGGCGGCGAGGCCGAAGGGGCCACGGGCGCCGAGGCCAGCGCCGAGGAAGAGGACGAGGATGACGCGGCCGCGCAGGGCGGCGAGGCCGGCGCCGAGGAAGAGGAAGAGAATCCCGACGAGGCCGCGGTCTCGCTCTCGGTCATGGAAGAGCGCCTCAAGCCCGAGGTGATCGAGAAATTCGAGCAGATCTCGGCGACCTACAAGAAGCTGGACAAGCTGCAGCAGGCGCGGCTCGACGCCCAGCTCGGCCGGGCCACGTTCACGCCGGCCCAGGACAAGAAGTACCGGCAGCTCAAGGGCGAGATCATCGCGCTGGTGAACATCGTCCATCTCAACAACACCCGCGTCGAGACGCTGGTCGAGGAACTGTACAACCACAACCGGCGCCTGCTCGGTTTGCAGGGCCAGCTGCTGCGCCTCGCCGAGAGCCACAAGGTCAACCGCATGGAGTTCCTGGAGCACTACCAGGGCCGGGAACTCGATCCCGAGTGGCTCCAGAACGTGGCGCAGCTTCCCGGCAAGGGCTGGAAGGCGTTCGCCGAGCGCGAGATCGCGCGGGTCGAGGCGATCCGCAAGGAGATCGCCGAGATCAGCCAGCTCAGCGGCCTGCCGATCAGCGAATACCGCCGCGTGGTCCAGACCGTGCAAAAGGGCGAGAAGGAAGCCCGCCAGGCGAAGAAGGAGATGGTCGAGGCCAATCTGCGCCTGGTGATCTCCATCGCCAAGAAATACACCAATCGCGGCCTGCAGTTCCTCGACCTGATCCAGGAAGGCAACATCGGCCTGATGAAGGCGGTCGACAAGTTCGAGTACCGCCGCGGCTACAAGTTCTCGACCTATGCGACGTGGTGGATCCGGCAGGCGATCACCCGCTCGATCGCCGACCAGGCGCGCACCATCCGCATCCCGGTGCACATGATCGAGACCATCAACAAGCTGGTGCGCACCTCGCGCCAGATGCTGCACGAGATCGGCCGCGAGCCGACGCCCGAGGAGCTGGCGGAAAAGCTGTCCATGCCGCTCGAGAAGGTGCGCAAGGTGCTGAAGATCGCCAAGGAGCCGATCAGCCTCGAGACGCCGATCGGCGACGAGGAGGACAGCCACCTGGGCGATTTCATCGAGGACAAGAACGCCATTCAGCCGCTCGACGCGGCGATCCAGGACAATCTGCGCTCGACCACCACGCGGGTGCTCGCCTCGCTGACGCCGCGCGAGGAGCGCGTGCTGCGCATGCGCTTCGGCATCGGCATGA
>CAZVVC010000241.1:0-5799 GCA_964630425.1 uncultured Bifidobacterium sp.
GGGCCGGGGTGAAGGTCCATGACGGCGACACCACCACGCTGAACGGCGCCCGCATCCGCATCAGCGCGATCGACGCGCCCGAGCTTCACCAGCAATGCCGATCGCCGAACGGGCGCTGCCTGCCCTGCGGCATCGTCGCCAGGGATCATCTGGCCGGGCTCATCGGCGGCCGGACGCCGAAATGTGCCGCGGTGAACGTCGACAGATACGGCCGCACCGTTGCCACCTGTTCGGTGGGCGGGCGCGATCTCGGCGAAGCCATGCTCCACGGCGGCCATGCGGTGACTTATCCGCGATATCTGAAGGGTAGCCAGTGGACGCTCTATCCGGCCGCGGAAGGGGATGCGCGACATGCCCGCCGTGGCCTCCATGCCGGCCGATTCGACCGGCCCGACCAATGGCGCAAGGGCCACCGCATGCGCTGCGACTGATCGGCCCGCGGTGCCTACTCGTCCGTTTCCTTGCAGTCGGAAACCGAGAAGTCGATCTGATAGATCCGCTCGCCCGCCTCGTTGGTGATGATGAGGCGCCAGGACGCGGACGGACTCGACAGATATTCCTCCCGCAGGATGTCCGCGGCGATCTTCACGCCCCGCACCCTTGCCTCGGCGGCGTCCGAAAGCTTGACTCCGTCCGTGTCCGCGATGACGCGCCCGTTATGGACATTGAAAAAATATCTTGGCAATTCCTTATCCCGCCTATCGCTCGTTCCAAGTGGCGAGAAGCTAGCCCTGCCGGGATCGATATGTCTTAACCTGTATTAAAGAGTGGATGTTTTGCCGTTCCAGGCTTCCACGACGACCATCCGCACGTGGAAAAGCTCGAGCCGGGCATGGTCGAACACGGTGATCGCGATCTGGCGATGCTCGGTGGTCGGAAGCACGTGCGCGGCGACCTCGGCAAGCGTCGCGATGGCGGCGTTGCGCGCCGCCTGGACGTTTTCGAGGTCCGTGCCGCTTTCGTCGGTTGAAAGCCGCTCGCCGTCGTGGATGTCGAAGTAGAACAGAGGCATCGGCCCTCGGCGCCCCTAACCCATTCTCGATGCCGCGCGCGGCAGCATCGAGCCGTGGAGATACGTGCCGTCGAAATTGGCGATGATGGCGAGGCGCTCCCAATCGAGGACGCGCAGCGTATGGTCCTTCACCTCGATCAGCCCGTTGCGGCGCATGTCCTGCAGCACCCGGTTCACGTGGATGGAGGTGATGGCCAGGATATCGCTCAGGTCCACCTGGCTGAGCGGCCAGGGGAACGCCGCCCGCAGCGGCAGGCGGACCAGGGCGAACCGGGTCGCGAACTCGCAGATCAGATGGGCGAGGCGCACCTGTGCCGAACTGCCCAGGCGCACGATCCACTCGCGGCTTATGCGAAGATCGGTCGCGAACAGGTGCCAGAAGATCATGTGCAGGTCGGGCGACGACTGGAGCAGGCCGCGCAGCCGGTCGTGGGGCACCTGCGTGACGACGGCGTCGCCCAGGGCGCTGACCCCGTAATCCGCCTCCATGCCGTAAAGCGATTCCAGCCCGAACACGTCGCCGGGGATCATCAGCGAAACCACCCGGCGCTGGCCGTGGAGGTCGGTCTTGTAGCGGCACAGGACGCCGTCGATCAGCACGTGCGCCCCGGCCGTCGAATCCCCTTCGATATAGACGTCGGACTTCCGGCGCAGCGTCCGCGGCAGGCTGGCCGACGCCCTCAGGCCGCTGAGGTCGACGCCGGCGGAAGGCCAGATGCGGTGAACCCGTTTCTCAAGAACGTCGAGCATGGGATAAAGAATGGCCTGCCCGGCGGCGAAATCCTAGCCATCTCTCCGGCGGTCCATCCGGCTTTTCATGTGCGCTTGCGGGCTTGCCCCCATGCCGGTGCGAAAGGCATAGACGAAGGCCGATGTCGAGGCATAGCCCAGCTCCAGCGCGGTCTGCGTGACGTCCATGCCGCCGCCGAGCAACTCGATGGCCTTGAACAACCGCATCCGCCGCCGCCAGGATCGCAGGCTCATGCCCAGTTCCGCCTCGAACCGGCGCGCCAGCGTGCGCGAGGACATGCCCAGTTCCCGACCCCATGCCTCGGACGACCGCACATCCGCCGGATCGGCGTAGAGCGCCTCGCACAGCCGGGACAGCGCATCGTTTCGCGGCCACGGCAGCGCCGCGGAAACCGGCGCGACCCGGCGCAACTGGTCGAACAGCAGCCGGGTCACGCGCCGGGCGTAGCCATCTTCGTCTTTCTGTCCCTGAAGCGCGGCGAGTTCCGCGATCAGCGCCTTCATCAGCGGACCGACGCCGTAGACCGTGGGCGTGCCGGGCAGGTCGGCCGCCGCGGCGCTGGCGATCCACAGGCTGCGGAATTCGGCGCCGAGCAGCGAGCCCACCCGGTGGGTCACGCACACGGGCAGCCACGCCGCCTGCTCCGGCGAGATGACATGGGATTGTCCCGCGATGCTCACGGCCAGCACGCCGGAGATCGCGTAAACGAGCTGTCCCCAGTCGTGGCTGTGCTCGGGAAAATAGCTGCGCGCCGGGATGACCTGCGCCCGCATGGTCAGCGGCCGCGGCGGCAGCGCGTCGGCGGGCGTCTCGATGATGGTCCAGTCCAGCATGGCTATCCGCTTTGTCCGATAATCGACATGGAATGTCCACTCGTCGAAAGACGGACAAAAGGGCGGACCCTATAGTGGGGTCACCATACGGATCATCGGGACCGGGAAAGGATCGCCTTGGCCAATATCGACAATCACGGGCTCGGCCTCTCGACGGCTTCGGAGGAAGCGGCGCGGTTTTACCGGGAGGGCGTGGCGCTGATGCTGTCCGCCTGGCCCGGCGCGGCGGAGGCGCTCGACGCGGCGATCGCGGCAGATCCCGATTTCGCGCTGGCCCATGCCGCCCGCGCCCGCCTGCATGCGAGCCGCGCCGAACCCGCCGATGCCAGGCGCCGGATTGCCGTCGCCCGGGAGATGCTGGGTCCATCGGCAAGCGAGCGCGAGGCGAGCCATGTCGACGTGCTGACGCTCGCCCTCACCGGGCAATCGAAGGCGGCCCTGGAGCGGGCATTGGAACATGCCGGGCGCTGGCCGCGCGACGTGATCGTGCTCTCGCTGCCGCTCGGCGCCTTCGGCCTCTTCGCCTTTTCCGGCATGGCCGATCACAACCAGGCCAAGGCCGATCTCTGCGAGCGCCACGCGGCGGCGTTCGGCGGCGACGACTGGTGGTTCCTCACCTATCGCGGCTGGTCGCTGGCCGAGAACGGTGCGGTCGCGCGGGGCCGCGACCTGCTCGAGCGCGCCATCGGCCTGCGGCGCGCCAACGCCAATGCCGCTCACGCGCTGGCCCATGCCATGTTCGAGGCCGGCGCGGGCGGCGACGCGGAAGCGCTGATCGCGGACTGGCTGCCGGGTTACGACCGCAGCGGCATCCTTCACGGCCATATCGCCTGGCACGCGGCGCTGGCCGCGCTGGAGCGCGGCGATGCGGACAGGGCGCTCGCCATCTATGACGGCCAGGTGCGGCATTCGGTGTCGCTGGGCACGCCCATCAATATGGTCAGCGACGCCGCATCGCTGCTGTGGCGGGTGCAGGCCTACGGCCATGCCGTCCCGGACGGCATGTGGCGGGATGCCGCCGACCATGCGCACCGCGCCTTCCCCCAGCCCGGCCATGGCTTCGTCGATCCGCATGTGATGCTGCTGGAAGCCGCCACGGGCGACCGCGCGGCGCTTAGCCGGCGCGTCGCCGCGCTGGACGCGCTGGTCGCCGGAGGTGCGCTCGGCGCCGGTCCGGTCGTGCCCGCGATCGGCCGGGCCGCGATGACCTTCGCCGAACAGGATTACCGGGCGTGCGTGCGGATATTGGAGCCGGTCGCGGCCGACGCCGCGCGGATCGGCGGCAGCAACGCGCAGCGCGAGGTGGTCGAGGACACGCTCCTCGTCGCCCTGATGCGCGGCGGCGAGACGGAAAAGGCGCGCGCGCTGCTCCACCGCCGGCTGCACAGACGCCCGTCGCCGCGCGACGCGCGCTGGCTCGACGCGCTCGCCGGGTAACGCATCATGTCGCCACCAGACACGGCGGTGGACGGGCAGGCGGCATCGGTTGCCGGAAGCCACCGGCGCCAGCGCGGCACCATCATTCGCCTCGCGGTGGCGCAGGCGCTGGCCGGCGCCAATTCGACGGTGATCTATGCGACCGGTGCGATCATCGGCGCCGCGCTCGCGCCCGACAGGTCGCTGGCGACGCTGCCCATATCGATCTTCGTCGTCGGCATGGCGGCCTGCATCCTGCCGACCGGGATGATCGCGCGCCGCCGCGGCCGGCGCACGGCGTTCCTCGCGGGCACCGCCTGCGGCGTCGTCACCGGACTGCTCGCCGCGCTGGCCGTGGTGTGGGGATCGTTCTGGATCTTCTGCCTCGCGACCTTCTTCGGCGGCGCTTACGCGGCCGTCGTGCTGTCCTTCCGCTTCGCGGCGGCCGATGGCGCGGCGCCGGAATGGCGTCCGCGCGCGCTTTCCATCGTCATGGCGGGCGGCGTGGCGGCCGGGGTGATCGGGCCGCAGCTTGTCACCTGGACCATGCATCTGTGGCCGCCGCACATGTTCGCGGCGACGTTCCTCGCCCAGGCCCTGGTGGCGGCCGCATCGGCGGCCGTGCTGGCGGGCGTGGGGCTTCCCAAGCCGACCGCCGCCGAGATCGCGGGCGGGCGTCCGCTGGGCGAGATCGTGCGGCAGCCGCGCTTCGTCATCGCCGTGACCTGCGGCGCCGTGTCCTACATGCTGATGAACTTCCTGATGACGGCCGCGCCGCTCGCCATGCGCATGAGCGGCCACAGCCAGGAAGCCTCCAATCTCGGCCTGCAATGGCATGTGATCGCCATGTACGCCCCCAGCTTCTTCACCGGCGGGCTGATCGTCCGCTTCGGCGCGGGGAGTGTCGTGGCGGCGGGCCTGGCGTTGACCGGCCTGTCGGTGGCTGTCGGCCTTGCCGGGGTGGATGTGGCGTATTTCTGGTTCAGCCTGATCCTGCTGGGCGTGGGCTGGAACTTCGGCTTCGTGGGCGCCTCGGCGTTGGTGCTGGAATGCCATCGCCCCGAGGAAAAGACGCGCGTTCAGGCGCTCAACGATTTCATCGTCTTCGGAACGATGGCGGTGGGCTCGTTCGCCTCGGGCGGCCTGCTTGCCTCGCATGGCTGGGACACGGTGCTGTGGGTATCGTTCGTGCCGCTCGCGCTGGCCGTGGCGGCACTGGCAGGGGCGGCGATCCGGCGCCCGCCTCCCGCCATCGGGGACCCGTGATGCCGCAACACGGAGCAACAGCCATGAAGAGCACATATCACGCCATGCAGGTCACGGCGCCCGACATGCAGTGGTGAGGGACTGCCGGTTGCTAATCCCGGTGGCGCAGGGCGTCGACGATGACCTTGAAGGCGGGAAGGTTCTGGCGGCGGCTTGGATAATAGAGGAAATAGCCGTCGAAGAAGGGTGACCAGTCGTCGAGAACCTGCACCAGCAGGCCCGATGCGACGTGCCGCTCCACGATGTCCTCGGGCACGTAGGCGATGCCGTAGCCGTTCACCGCCGCGTCGATCATGGCGTAGGAGTTGTTGAAGGTCAGTTGCCCGTCGACCCGGACGCGCAGTGCCTGCCCGTCCTTCTCGAACTCCCAGGCATAGAGACCGCCGGCGGTCTCGTGGCGCATGTTGATGCAGATGTGCCGGACCAGGTCCTGCGGATGATGCGGCACGCCATGCGCCTCCACATAGGCGGGCGAGGCGACGGCCACCAGGCGCCAGTCCGGGCCGATCCGCACGGCGATC
>CAZVVC010000242.1:0-5796 GCA_964630425.1 uncultured Bifidobacterium sp.
CCGGCGCACCGCCACGTTGACGATCTCGGCGCCCGTGGCTTCGATGGCCTGGCGGGTTTCCTCGAAATCCTTGTACTTGCCGGTGCCGACGATCAGCCGCGAGGTGAATCTGCGGCCGGCGATCACGAAGCCCTCGTCGCCCTCGTCCTTGCCGCCGCCGATGAAATGCACGATCTCCAGCCGGTCGCCGTCGCCCACCAGGACCTCGCCATAGGCCGATCGCGGCACGATCTCCAGGTTGCGCTCCAGCGCCACCTTCCGGGGATCGATGCCGAGCGTCTCGAGCAATGCGTCGAGCCGCAGCGGGGCCTCGAGCTGGCGGTCCTCGCCATTGATGGTGACGTGAATCACGTGCTCCTTCCGTGCGCTTTTGACTTGGCGGTCCAAGGGATTTACAAGGTCTCCCTCTAATATAGGGGGGATTGGGACATGGCAAGCGCGGCAGCCCCGACGGTCCTGGTGCTGAACGGACCGAACCTCAACATGCTGGGGACGCGGGAACCCGAGATCTACGGCGCGCAGACGCTGGCCGACATCGAGGCGCTGGTGAAGGACCGCGCCAGGGTGCACGGCCTCGACGTGGATTTCCGGCAGTCCAATTCGGAAGGCGAGTTGGTCGCCTGGATCCAGGAGGCGCGGCTGACCGCGCAGGCGATCATCATCAACGCCGCCGCCTACACCCACACCTCGGTGGCGATCCTCGATGCCTTGCAGGCCTTCAAGGGGCCGATCATCGAGGTGCACCTGTCGAACATCTTCAAGCGGGAGGCATTCCGTCATCACTCCTATGTGAGCCCGGCCGCGCTGGGCGTGATTTGCGGGCTTGGGGCGCAAGGGTATCTCTTGGCGCTCGACGCGGTTGCGGATAAAGTCGCGCGTTCCTGAAACAAGGCTGAAGAGTCGATGGGCAAATTCACGGTCGACAAGGAACTCATCCGCGATCTCGCGGCACTGCTCGACGAAACCGGGCTGACTGAAATCGAAGTCGAGGACAACGACGTCCGCATCCGCATCGCGCGGGGCGGCACGGTCGTGCACGCCGCCGCTCCGGCGGCGGCGCAGGCAGCGGCTCCCGCCGCGGGCGCGGCGCCGGCGGCCTCGGCCAGCGACGTGCACGGCCATCCCGGCCTCGTCACCTCGCCCATGGTCGGCACCGCCTATACCGCCGCCGAGCCGGGCGCGCCGCCCTTCGTGCGCGTCGGCGACAAGGTGAGCGCGGGCCAGACGGTGCTGATCGTGGAGGCCATGAAGACCATGAATCCGGTGACCGCGCCCAAGGGCGGCACGGTGACGCGCATCCTGATCAGCAACGAGCAGCCCGTCGAATATGGCGAACCGCTGCTGATCATCGAATAGCGCCATGTTCGAAAAGGTCCTGATCGCCAACCGCGGTGAGATCGCCCTGCGCATCCACCGGGCCTGCCGGGAAATGGGCATCCGCACGGTCGCGGTGCACTCCCAGGCGGACGAGAACGCCATGCATGTGCGCCTCGCCGACGAGGCCATCTGCATCGGCCCGCCGCCCGCCGGACAGAGCTACCTGAACATCCCGGCCATCGTCTCGGCCGCCGAGATCAGCGGCGCCGACGCCATCCATCCGGGCTACGGCTTCCTGTCGGAGAACGCCCAGTTCGCCGAGATCGTCGGCGATCACGGCATCACCTTCATCGGCCCCAAGCCGGAGCACATCCGGATCATGGGCGACAAGATCGAGGCCAAGCGCACCGCGCGCAGCCTGGGCATCCCCTGCGTTCCTGGTTCCGAAGGCGAGCTGGCGTCCGTGAAGGACGCGCTCGATACGGCCCGGAGCATCGGCTATCCGGTGCTCATCAAGGCCGCCTCGGGCGGCGGCGGGCGCGGCATGAAGGTGGCGCGATCGGACGCCGAGCTGGAGCAGGCCTATTCCACCGCCCGTGCCGAGGCCAAGGCCGCGTTCGGCGACGACGCGGTCTATATGGAGAAGTACCTGGACAAGCCGCGCCACATCGAGGTGCAGGTGATGTGCGACAGCCACGGCAACGTGGTGCATCTGGGCGAGCGCGACTGTTCGCTGCAACGCCGTCACCAGAAGGTGCTGGAGGAATCGCCCTCGCCCGCGCTCAACGACCTGGACCGTGCCCGGATCGGCGACATCGTTTCCAAGGCCATGAAGAAGCTGGGCTATCTGGGCGTCGGCACGGTCGAGTTCCTCTACGAGGACGGCGAGTTCTATTTCATCGAGATGAACACCCGCCTGCAGGTGGAGCACCCGGTGACCGAGATGATCACCGGTATCGACATCGTCCGCGAGCAGATCCGCATCGCCGCCGGCCTGCCCATGGAAAGCACCCAGGACGAGATCGTGTTCCAGGGTCATGCCATCGAATGCCGGATCAACGCCGAGGACCCGAACACCTTCGCGCCGACGCCGGGCCGGATCACCGAGTACCATCCGCCGGGCGGCCTCGACGTGCGCGTCGATTCGGCGCTCTATGCCGGCTATTCGGTGCCGCCCAACTATGACAGCCTGATCGCCAAGCTGGTGGTGCACGGCAAGACGCGCAACGCCTGCCTGATGCGCCTGCGCCGCGCGCTGGAGGAATTCGTGGTCGGCGGCGTATCGACGACCATCCCGCTGCACGCGCGGCTGATCCAGAACCCGGATTTCATCGACGGGCTGTACCACATCCACTGGCTGGAAGAGTTTCTGGCCAAAAAGGGTTAGACTTTCCGGGCTCGCAGCAGCGCGGAGTCCATGAAGCAGCTTACGCCGGAAATCGTCCTGTCGGCCTATGCATCGGGTGTGTTTCCGATGGCCGAAAGCGCCGACACCCCTACCCTGTTCTGGGTCGATCCCGAGCGGCGGGGCATCCTGCCGCTGCGCGGTTTCCACGTGCCGAAGCGCCTGGCGCGCACCGTGCGGACCGACAGGTTCGAGGTGCATGTGGACCGGGCGTTCCGGGAGACGGTGCGCGGCTGCGCCGAACCGACGCCCGGGCGCCCGTCGACCTGGATCAACGAGGAGATCTTCCGGCTGTTCGTCGACCTGTTCGAGCGCGGCGCCGCCCATTCGGTGGAATGCTGGCTGGACGGCCGGCTGGTGGGCGGCCTCTACGGCGTGTCACTGGGCGGGGCGTTCTTCGGCGAGAGCATGTTCTCGCGCGAGCGGGACGCCAGCAAGGTGGCGCTGGTGCATCTGATCGCCCGCATGATCGCCGGCGGCTATACGCTGCTCGACACCCAGTTCGTCACCACGCACCTGTCGGGCTTCGGCGCCATCGAGGTGCCGCGCACGGTGTATCACCGCCTGCTGGGGCAGGCCCTGTCGATCCAGGGGAACTTCCTCGCCCTGCCCGCTCACATCCCCGGGGCGATGGCGTTGCAGTCGATCACCCAGACGTCGTAGACGGGGTGCTCCAGCGCCGAGAGCGCCGGGCTCGAGGCGAACATCCAGCCGGTGAACAGCTTCTGCTTCGATTCGTCCGGCTTGATGTCCGAAATCTCGAGGAACGCGGTCACCTCGGGCGTTTCTTCCGGCGGCCGCTTCGAGCAGGTGCGCGGCGTGATCTCCAGCGAACCGAAGCGCAGCGGCTTGTTCATGGGCGCCTTCATGTCGGTCACCTTGGCGGTGATCTTGTCGACGCCGCGCAGGGTGACGATCTGGTCCTTGGGCGCGGTCGCCTCGCGGCGCGCGATCATGGCCATCGCCTCGTCGGGATCCTCGGCCAGCGCCGAGGCGGCCGGCAGGGCCAGCAGCACGGACAGGGCAAGGCCCCGATAGAGCGATGCGGCCTTCGTCACCGCGGCTGGTCCGGCGCCGGTGAAGCCGCGGCGTCGCCCTTCGGCGCGTCCTTGCCGCCCGTGTCGGTCGAGCCGTAGATGAACCGGCCGAGCAGGCCCATCAGGTCGACGGCGCCCTGGGTATAGCTGATGCTTCCGCCGTCCCCGAGGATATCGTCGGAGCCGCCGGGCTCCAGATTGACGTAGCTGCCGCCCAGCAGGCCGGCGGAAGCGATCTTGGCGGTGGTGTCGTCGGGAAGCTTCACGTCCGACTGGATGCCCATCTCGATCACGGCCTCGAACGTGGCGGGATCGAGCTTCTGGGCGGTGACGGTGCCGATCTTGATGCCGCTGATCTTGACGTCCGCGCCGTTGGCCAGATCGCCCACCTTGTCGAACTTGGCGCTGAGGTGATAGCCGCCGACGGGGCCCAGTTCCGTATGGGAATAGGCGAAATAGAGAAACCAGGCTGCGACGAGCACAACCACGGCGCCGATCAATGTCTCAACCAGTGTGCCGCGCATGAACTGTCAAGCCGCCTCGGTTGGGGGCGCCTATTCCGGGCGCCAAGCCTCGTAATCGCCAGCCACCGCCGCACGCTCTCCGCCGGCGTTCAGGCTGCCGGGCGGGAAGTACGCGCCGGCGGTGCCCGACAGGTTGGGAACGTGTTCCTTCTCCCAGGGTTTCACCAGCGGCGGCTGCTTGGTGGGCGGCAGGTCGGCGGTGTAATGCAGCCAGCGATGCCATTCGGGCGGCACGCGCGACGCCTCGATCGCGCCGTTGTAGACGACCCAGCGCCGCTTGCCGGCCTTCTCCTGATAGTACTTGTTGCCCTGGTCGTCCTCGCCCACGGGCTCGCCGTGCAGGGCCGTGTAGAGCCACGTTCCCACCGTCTGACCGTTCCACCAGGTGAATATCGAACTGAGAAGACCCATCGCCGATCCGTCTGTTGCGCGCCGGGCGGAATATGGCACCGGGAGTCTGGCGCGTCCAGCCCCGATCCGCGCATCCTCCGACCTGCGAAATCGCCCGCCCCGGGGCGCCGCCTCGCGTCAGGCACATGACGGATTGTTGCTACGTTCCGTCAGCATCGCGATTCAACCGTTTGGCCGAAAACGGATTTCCGGCTCCCGAGTCGCGCCTTTCCCGCCGCCAGACAGCGCCGTGGGGTGAAGGCGACCGGCTAACTGTTTGCACCTTACAACATTTGGTGTTTGCAACAGAATTTTTTCCGAAATGTAGGAAATTCACGCTTGATAGAGCCAAATTGCTCACCCTACCCTTTGTGCCCAAACCTGCCGCCCGCCACTATATCTATGGGCCATTGCGTCAGGTTTTTCCGGGTAAGCAGTCGAGAAGGGTGCAGGGGACATACATGCGAGTCGAACGCCGCTATACCACCGAAGGCCAGTCGCCCTATGCCGGAATCGCCTTCCGCAAGGCCGTCAGCGAAATCCGCAATCCCAACGGATCGGTGGTCTTCCGGCTGGACGACATCGAGGTGCCCGAGGCCTGGAGCCAGGTGGCGGCCGACATCATCGCCCAGAAATATTTCCGGAAGAAGGGCGTGCCCCTCGCCTCCCGTCCCGTGCCCGAGGAAGGCGTGCCCGAATTCCTGTGGCGCCGCGAGCCCGCCGGCGATCCGGGCGACCGGGGCGAAACCAGCGCCCGGCAGGTGTTCGACCGGCTGGCCGGCGCCTGGACCTATTGGGGCTGGAAGGGCGGCTATTTCGACGACGAGGCCGACGCCAGCGCGTTCTTCGACGAACTACGCTTCATGCTGGCGATGCAGATATGCGCGCCCAATTCGCCGCAATGGTTCAACACCGGCCTGCACTGGGCCTATGGCATCGATGGCCCCGGCCAGGGCCATTATTACGTGGACTACGCCACGGGCAAGCTGACCAAGTCCAAGTCCTCCTACGAGCATCCGCAGCCGCACGCCTGCTTCATCCAGTCCGTCGCCGACGACCTCGTCAACGAGGGCGGCATCATGGACCTGTGGGTGCGCGAGGCGCGGCTGTTCAAATACGGCTC
>CAZVVC010000243.1:0-5747 GCA_964630425.1 uncultured Bifidobacterium sp.
GCCTCAGAACTTGACGCGTTTGTTCTGTCCGCCGTCGACGGTGACGTTGACGCCGGTGACCCAGGATGCGGCGGGGCTGAGGAGGAAGACGATGACGCGGGCGACTTCCTCGGGCTTGCCGTATCGGCCCATGGCGATGGTGGAGAGGACGTGCTGGAAGAAGGCCGGGTTGCCCTTCTCGATCTTGTCCCAGTCGCCGCCCTCGAAATAGATCGAGCCGGGCGAGACGATGTTGACGCGGATGCCCTTGGGGCCGAGGAAGTTGGCCAGCTGCGAGCCATAGGTCACGATCGCCGCCTTGGTGGCGCTGTAGGACATGGGCGCGGCGAAGAACTCGGAGGCCGCCGTCGTCGACATGAACACCATCGAGCCCTTGGTCTTCTCCAGATAGGGCGTCGCCGCCTCGGCGCCGGTCACCGTGCCCAGGATGTCCGCCTGGAAGTTCTCGGCCCACTTGAACGACCAGTTGTTCGGGTCGAACCCGCCGCCCGCCGACACGTTCGGCACGAACGCATCCAACCCGCCCAGCGCGTCCGCCGTCTCCTTGATCCACTTCACGTAAGCGGCCGTGTCCGACACGTCCACCACGCCGCCGATCACCTTCACCCCCTTCTTCGAGATCTCCGCGACCGCCGCGTCAACCTCGTCCTTGTTGCGCGCGCAGATGCCCACGTTGACACCCTCGTCCGCCAGAAGATCGACAACCCGACGGCCGATCCCCTTCGTCGACCCCGTCACGATCGCATTCTTGCCCTTCAATCCAAGATCCATGTCCGTATTCCCGTTTTCGAGTGATGGAAGCGCCGGCGCGTTCCGCCGCCGCAGGCCGGGAGACTCTACGCATGCGGGCGCGGCGGCCGCAACAGATTATACTGCGATATAGTGACGTTCAGTTCTTGCGGCGGCGCGCGAGCTGGGGGTGGATCTCCTGGATCAGCCTGTGTGCGCGGTCGCGGCTGGCGCCCGTCAGGAAGGGGAAGATCGCCTTCGCCGCCGAATATTTCTGCGCCTTGGCCAGGTCCTCGTCGGCGATCACGTCGTTGGCCCAGTAGAGCCGGACCGCGCCCGAGGCCAGCATCACGTCGTGCAGCAGGTAATCCACGTTGGCGCTGTCGATCAGGTCGCCCTGGCGCTTGATTTCCATCAGCGCCTCGCGGTGGAACTTCTGCATGTTCTCGCCGATGGAGAATTTCGCCGGATCGCCGGCCAGGATCGGCTCCAGCGCCCGCGCCAGATTGGGAATCTCCAGCGTATAGGCCGAGGTGCGCTCGATGATCTCCATCAGCCGCTCGAAGCCGGTGCTGGTCACCACGCGGTCGATGGATTCGAAGACCAGGCGCAGCCGCTCCTCGATGGCCTTGCCCAGCAGGTTGTCCTTGCTGCCATAGAGGTCGTAAAGGCTCTTGTAGGCGACGCCGCTCTTCTCGGCGAGTTCGCGCATGGTCACGCCGGCATAGCCTTTTTCGGCGATGAGCTGGCGCGCGACGGACAGGATGTTCGAGCGACGGCGCAACTGCCGTTCGGTAAGCCGCTTGAGTATGACCGTCTCCTTCCCTTGTTCCCGTGCGCTGAAAATATCGCGGTTTCTTTCAGTGGCTGAAGGATGGCGAACGGGCACGTCCAAGTCGAGCCTTGAATCCCGCGCCGGAATGTTCAGCGGACGAAAAAAGAATGCCGGGCTCTTGCGAGCCCGGCAGTATAGGGAAGACTTCACGTCTTGGGGAGACGATGAAATGGGAGGGCTCTAGAAACGGGGAGGAAATAGAGCCGGCTCCCTCGAAAACCTCAATATGAGGAGGCTTTCGGGTCACCACGCTGAACCGTTGCGTCGTAGTGACAAGGAGAAATCTAGTTGTGCGGCGCAGTGCAGTCCAGCCAGATTGCCTCAGAACAGCTATGCGTTTGACGCATATCCATGTAATAAATCGTTTCAGCTCAGGAACTTACAGGACGTCTTGATTGGAGAGGGCCGCGTTGCGCCGCAACATGGCGGTGGGGCGCGGATTTCCGATGGATTTTCTGGGGTAGGCGGCCGAGGCGACCGCGAAAAAACCATCCCGGCGACCGGTAGCACATAGGAACGGGCCGCCGCGCCGTCAAGGCGGCGAAACGTAAATTTTGGTGACTTCAGAACTTGCCGCTGCGGACCTGGTCGACCAGGAAGTCGCGGAAGACCGTGATACGGGTCACGTTGCGCAGTTCTTCCGGATAGACGAAGTAGACCTTGAAGGTCGGCCCCTCGAGCTCGGGCAGCACCTGGACCAGGTTGGTGCCGGGCGTGGCGATGTAGTCCGGCAGGGCGGCAAGGCCCAGGCCGCTCTCGGTGGCCTTGAGGATGCCGTAGATGTTGTTGACGGCCAGCACCGGCTCGCGCACCCGGTCGCCCGCGCCCGCGTGGATGATCCAGTTCAGGTCCTGCAACGGCCGCGGCGCCTCGGGGCCGTAGCTGATGATGGCGTGGTTGTCGAGATCCGCGGTCGACTGCGGCGCGCCGTGGGTGGCCACGTATTCCGGCGAGGCATAGATGTGATAGTGCACCGTCATGAGCTGGCGCTGGACGAGATCGGGCTGGTGCGGCGGATGGAAGCGGATGGCCGCGTCCGATTCACGCATGGCGATGTCGATCTCGGAATCCGACAGCAGCAGGTTGATGCCGATGTCCGGATAGGCCAGCCGGAACTCGCGCAGGTGCGGCACCAGCCAGGTGGAGCCGAAGCCCACGGTGGTGGTGACGTTGAGGCGCCCGCGCGCCGCCGTGCGGCTGTCGCGCAGGATGGCTTCGGTGCGCTCCAGCTTGACGAACACCTCGCTGACCGTCTCGAACAGGGTCTCGCCCTGCTCGGTCAGGATCAGGCCGCGCGGGTGGCGGTGGAACAGGGAAAAGCCCAGGCTCTCCTCCAGCCCGGATATCTGCCGGCTGATCGCCGACTGGCTGAGATTGAGCTCGTCGCTCGCATGCGTGAAGCTCCCTGCCTTGGCGACCGAGTAGAACGTACGCAGCTTGTCCCAGTCCATTGGACTCCCCCGATGATCCGCCGCGCCGGAACGATCCCCTCGCGCCGGCGCGGCGATATTCTATTCCGCCGCCTGTTTTTCGTGAACGTCGTGCGCGGCGATGAACTTCTCGGCCTCCAGCGCCGCCATGCAGCCCATGCCGGCGGCGGTGACCGCCTGACGATACACCTTGTCGGTCACGTCGCCCGCCGCGAAAACGCCGGGGACGGCCGTGGAGGTGCTGTCCGGGTTCTTCAGGATGTAGCCGCCCTCGTCGAGGGGAAGCTGGCCCTTGAACAGCTCGGTCGAGGGCGTGTGGCCGATGGCGACGAACACGCCGTGGGCCGGCACCTCGGAAACCTCGTGCGTCTTGGTGTTGCGGATGCGCACGCCGGTCACGCCCAGCGGATCGGTGCCGCCGACGATGTCCTCGATGACGCTGTCCCAGATCACCTCGATCTTCTCGTGGTTGAACAGGCGCTGCTGCAGCACCTTCTCGGCCCGCAGCTCGTCGCGCCGGTGGATCAGCGTGACCTTGGTGGCGAAGTTGGTCAGGAACAGCGCTTCCTCGACGGCCGTGTTGCCGCCGCCGACGACGATGACCTCCTTGCCGCGATAGAAGAAGCCGTCGCAGGTGGCGCAGGCCGACACGCCGAAGCCCTGGAACTTCTGCTCGCCGGGCAGGCCCAGCCAGCGCGCCTGGGCGCCGGTGGCGATGACCAGGGTCTCGCCGACATATTCGGTGCCGCTGTCGCCGACGGCGACGAACGGGCGCCTGGACAGGTCGACCGACACGATGGTGTCCGAGATCAGGGTGGTGCCCACATGCTCGGCCTGGGCGCGCATCTGGTCCATCAGCCACGGACCCTGGATGACGTCGGCGAAGCCGGGATAGTTTTCCACGTCGGTGGTGATGGTGAGCTGGCCGCCGGGCTGGAGGCCCTGCACCATGACGGGCTTCAGCGCGGCGCGGGCGGCGTAGATGGCCGCCGTGTACCCTGCCGGGCCGGACCCGATGATCAACACCTTGGTTTCGATGCGTTCTGCCATGCTGTTCTCCGCTGGCGGCTGCCGCGTCTCCAGTGGAAGACGGCGCCTCTTTCGCAAGTGCACTCTAGAACGGTTCCGGACCTTATGGAATCGAAGAACCGCCTCTTTGTGAAGTATTTAGCGCATCGCGGGCCCGGGGGGAAATCTCCCGGGCCCGCGATGCGGCCTCTTACAGCGCCTCGTGGTGCTGGGCCAGATACTCGGCCACGCCCTTCTTGGTCGGCGCCATGCCGGCGTCGCCCTTCTGCCAGCCGGCGGGGCAGACCTCGCCATGCTCCTCGTGGAAACGCAGCGCCTCGACGATGCGCACGGCCTCGTCGGCGTTGCGGCCCAGCGGCAGGTCGTTGACGATCGCCTGGCGCACGGTGCCGCGGCGGTCGATCAGGAAGGTGCCGCGCAGCGCCACCGAATCGTCGATCAGCACGCCGTAGTCGCGGGCGATCTGCTTGGTGATGTCGGCGACCATGGGGAACTTCACCGGACCCAGGCCGCCCTCGTTCACCGGCGTGTTGCGCCAGGCGTAGTGGCTGTACTGGGAATCGACGCTGACCGAGATCAGCTTGGTGTCGAGCGCGGCGAGCGCATCGGCGCGGTTGTTGTAGGCGAGGATCTCGGACGGGCACACGAAGGTGAAGTCCAGCGGATAGAAGAACAGGATGCCGTAGGCGCCATCCAGGTAGCGGTGCAGGTTGAAGGACTCGTCGATATCGCCGTCGGGCAGCACGGCGGCAGTGGTGAAATCGGGGGCCTGGCGGCCGACAAGGCTGGTCATGGGGCGCAAACTCCTGTGCGTGTTCTGGGGACAGAAGGGATAATTAGAATTATTCAAATTTATGCAAGGGGCTTTTCGCGACCCATTCTCGGAAAATGCCGGATGAATGGCTGCCTTGCGCCGGACGCCGGGCACACCACCCCGCCGCTCTCCCGGCGGGTCGAGCGATCCTTGCCCGGTGTCGCCGCCGGGCATTCAAATGCTTTCCAAATGTTCCAGAGCTTTGTAATTTAATTTCCGATCCGCCGTCGCGGAACGCTCTCCCTCCATGATCCGGGTAGCCGATGAAGCTGGACGATATCGACCGCAAGATCCTCAAGCTGCTGCAGGAGAACGGCCGCATGACCAATGTGGACCTGTCCCGGCAGGTCGGGATCTCGGCGCCGCCCTGCCTGCGCCGGGTGCGGGCGCTGGAGGAGAACGGCTATATCGAAGGCTATCATGCCCGCCTCAACGCCGGCGCGCTGGGGTTCGGGCTGACGGTGTTCGCCATGGTCGGGCTGCATTCCCAGGCCGAGGCCGATCTGAAGGCGTTCGAGGAACTGGTGCGCGGCTTCGAAGCCCGTGCGGACGCGGCCATTGCCGGTGTACGTGCCGCCGCGACCCAGCTCGAAGGCACCGCCACCAATCTCGTCGATGCGTCGAGCAAGGTGTCGGAAGAAGCGCGTTCGGCCGGCACGGCCGCATCCAGCGCCTCCGCCAATGTCACCGCCGCAGCCGGCGGCGCCGAGGAACTGGCCCTCTCCATTCAGGAGATCGACCAGCAGGCATCGAAATCGACCGAAGTGTCCTCGCGCGCAGTCACCGAAGCCAACAGGACGGTCGAGACCATGTCCTCGCTCGCCAGCGCCGCGACGCGCATCGGCGAAGTCGTCAACCTCATCCAGGCAATTGCCGCCCAGACCAATCTTCTCGCCCTCAACGCCACCAT
>CAZVVC010000244.1:0-5726 GCA_964630425.1 uncultured Bifidobacterium sp.
GATCCGCCACATCCTGTCCAGCTTCCGCTACGAGGGCAAGAACGCCATGCTGGACCGCGACGTGCTGTTCGAGGCGGCCGAGCACCTGATCGTGAAGGACTGACCCCGCCCGGGTCCGTGAAAGTCGCAGCGTCTGCCGGCGTTTGCCTGGCCGCCCGGGTCCTGTATAGTCGGGCGGCCGCGCACTGGGCCGGGCCAACGGCGCGAGAGGCGGCCTCGATCTCGTGCAGCAGGACATGAACGCATGAAAGATGCGATCTTCGAAGACCTTTTCGTGCTCGAACTGGCCAACAACCACTGGGGCTCGCTGGAGCGCGGCCTGAAGATCATCGGCGATTTCGGCCAGGTGGTGCGCTTCAACAACGTCCGCGCCTCGATCAAGCTGCAGTTCCGCGACGTCGACACCTTCGTGCACAAGGACCACCGCCACCGCGAGGACGTGCGCTACATCAAGAAGACCATCGCCACCCAGATGCCCTGGGACTCGCTGAGGACGATGGTCAAGGCGGTGCGCGCCCAGAGCATGCTGACCATGGTGACGCCGTTCGACGAGACCTCGGTGGACAAGGCCGTCGAATTCGGCGTCGACATCCTCAAGCTCGCCAGTTCGGACATCCGCGACTGGTTCCTGATCGAGAAGATCGCCACGACGCGCAAGCCCGTGATCGCCTCGACCGGCGGCGCCTCGCTGCGCGACAGGGACGACCTCGTCGCCTTCTTCAACCGCCGCGGCATCCCCTTCGCGCTCAATCACTGCGTGTCGATCTATCCGTCGCAAGATTCCGAGATCGAGCTGAACCAGATCGATTTCCTGAAGAACCGCTATCCGGACAACGTCATCGGCTTCTCGACCCACGAGCAGACCGACTGGCAGTTCTCGGTGATGATGGCCTATGCCAAGGGCGCGCGGACGTTCGAGCGGCATATCGACATCGACCATCAGGGCGTGCCGGTCTCGCCCTACTGCACTCTGCCCGAGCAGGCCGACCAGTGGTTCAAGGCCTTCAAGAAGGCGCAGGAGATGTGCGGCGCGCCGGGCACCGCCAAGCGCCTCCCGCCCGAGAAGGAGGTTGTCTATCTGAACGAGCTGGTGCGCGGCGTCTATGCCAGGACCGACCTGCCCGCGGGCCACGCGATCTCGGACAAGGACGTCTATCTGGCGATCCCGCTGCTGAAGGGCCAGCTCTCGTGCCGCGAGCTGATGCGCGGCGAGGTGCTGCGCGCCGCCGTCGCCGCGGACGCGCCGATCCACCTGGCGGATATCGACAGCCCCTATTCCGCGGATTCCACCCTGCGCCGGCTGATCGACGAGCGCGGCGTCGCCCCGCAGCCGCCCGAGCCCGACGCACGGCTGCGGCTCGCCTCCAAGGACTGATCCCCGCGCCCGTTTCCGAGCCGACTGGACCGACCATGCGTGTTGCCGACTACATCGCCCTGCGCCTCGCCGATGCGGGGCTGACCCATGTGTTCATGGTCACGGGCGGCGGCGCCATGCACCTGAACGATGCGTTCGGCCGCCAGAAGCGCCTGACCACCGTGTGCTTCCACCACGAGCAGGGCTGCGCCATCGCCGCCGACGGCTATGCCCGCCTGGGCGGCAGGCCCGCCATCGTCAACGTCACCACGGGCCCCGGCGGCATCAACGCCCTCAACGGCGTGTTCGGCGCCTATACGGACAGCCTGCCCATGATCGTCGTCTCGGGCCAGGTGCGGCGCGAGACCATCGCCGGCAACTTCCCCGTCGGCCTGCGCCAGCTCGGCGACCAGGAAGTGGACATTGTGCGCATGGTGGGCGGGATCACCAAATACGCCGTGACGCTGCAGGACCCGGCGCGCATCCGCTACGAGCTGGAGCTGGCGATCCATCTCGCCACCGCCGGGCGCCCGGGACCCGTCTGGATCGACGTGCCGGTGGACGTCCAGGGCATGCGGATCGATCCCGAGACGCTGGCGGGTTTCGATCCGGCGTCGGGCGCCGAGCGGATCGCCGCGATCACGCCGACCGAGGCCGGCGCCCTCGAAGGGGACGCGCTGCGCCGGGCCGCGCGCGACGTGGCCGAGCGCCTGCGCCAGGCCGAGCGGCCCTGCCTGATGCCGGGAACCGGCGTGCGCGTCGCCGGCTGCGCCGAGCTGTTCACCCGCGTGGCCGAGCGGATCGGCGCACCCGTCGCCACCGCCTTCAACGCCCACGACCTGCTGCCCAACGCGCATCCGCTCTATGCCGGCCGGCCTGGCACGGTGGGCGACCGCCCCGGCAATTTCGCGGTGCAGAACGCCGATTTCCTGCTGGTGCTGGGCTGCCGCCTCAACATCCGCCAGATCAGCTACAACTGGGACTCGTTCGCGCGCGCCGCGCGGGTGGCGATGGTCGACATCGACCGGGCGGAACTGGAAAAGCCGACCCTCCGGCTCGACCTGCCCATCCATGCCGACCTCGCGCGGTTCCTCGAGATGCTGGACGAGGCACTGGCGGACCACGAGCCGGCGCCCGCGCACCGCGACTATCTGGCGTGGTGCCGGGAGCGCCTTGCCCGCTATCCGGTCGTGCTGCCCGAATACCGCCGCAGCGACGGCAGAGTGAACCCCTACTGCTTCGCCGAGGCGCTGTTCCAGGAGATGGGCGGGGACGACGTCGTGGTGACCGGCGACGGCACCGCCTGCGTCGTCACCTTCCAGGCGGCCGACCTGAAGCCAAGGCAGCGCCTGTTCTCGAATTCGGGCAGCGCCTCAATGGGCTATGACGTGCCGGCGGCCATCGGCGCGTTCTATGCCAAACCGCCCGAGGGCCGCGTCATCTCGCTGGCCGGCGACGGCAGCGTGATGATGAACCTGCAGGAGTTGCAGACCATCGCCGGCCTTCGCCTGCCGGTGAAGGTGTTCGTGCTCAACAATGGCGGCTACCTGTCGATCCGCCAGACCCAGCAGAACTATTTCGCCGACAACATCGTCGGCTGCGGCCCGGAAAGCGGCGTCACCTTTCCCGATTTCGTGAGGCTGGCCGAGGTGATGGGCTTCGGCACGCGGCGCATCTCGCGCCTCGACGAGCTCTCCGCCGGCGTGGCCGCGACCCTCGCGGCCGAAGGCCCGCAACTCTGCGAGGTAATGCTCGACCCCGATCAGGGCTTCGCCCCCAAACTCAGCTCCCGCCGCCTCGACGACGGCCGCATGGTCACCTCGCCGCTGGAAGACCTGGCCCCGTTCCTGCCGCGCGAGGAACTGGCGGAGAACATGCTGATTCCGCTGGTGGAAGAATGAGGGCTGCGCCGTCAGCTTAAACAGGCAGCCTGCACGCCATCATGAATTGGGACGGCGTCAGATCGTCATTGCCGTCCGAGAGCTGCTCCAGCCTCATCACTTCCAGCCCCACGGCATCGACCATATGCCTCAGGGCGCTCTCGCAATAAAAATTGATGTGCTCGTGCCAGTGACGCTTCCGCGTGCACAAATCACCGGAACCACCATGAAGCCTGATCACTTCCTCGTAGGGCACTTCGATGTAGAGGATGGTGTCCCTGGTCATGGACGCCTTGATGGCGGCAAGCAGTTCGCATGGATAGGGGACATGCTCGAGCACGTTGCTGCACACGATGAGGTCATAGGACGTCTCGCGAACCGTCGGCATATCCACGACCGCCGCACCCTCAATGACGCCCTTCGCGCTGATATCGTAGATGTGGAACAGGTTCGTCCTGTCCTTGAAGGGCGTGTTGATCCCGGTGTCGCCGCCCCAATCCAGGATGCGTATCCTTTCGGGAAGATAGGGCGACAGGAAGGCCTCGATCTGCGGGATGTAGCCGATCCCCGCATTCAGCGCCGCGTTCCTTTCCCTGTACCCCGGCTCGTAGTGCTCGCGCAGGGCGGTGTATTCCTCCTCCCGGTATCCTCGGTAGAGCGCGGCCATCTCGTCGTCGGTGAAGCGGATGTCGAGGAACAGCATGCCGCAGTCCAGGCAGCCGAGCGAATTGCAGATGGAATAGGCATGGCCGTTGCTGATGGTCCGCAGCCCCCAGCTGTCATCGATCTCGACCGGCTGCCAGCCGAACACCCGGTGGGCGACGAACGGCATCAGGATGGCGGGAGACCGCGCCAGCCTTGGCGAGCCGCAGCAGATGCAGCGTCGGGCAATTCGGGGTTTTTCCTCGCGGACAGGTTCCACAGGCATCGCCGGCTCGTCGCCTTCGCGGGTCGTTTCGCACATGCCGCCCGTCTCCCGCTGACTGGCAGAGGCTTTCGAATTGCCGTAGGTTTGCACGCGAGGCAAGGATTTCTCGTCGCAGGGGGAACGAGCACCGTCCATGGCTGATGCGCAGGAGAGAACGATCAAGGCGGTCATCCTGGCCGGCGGGCGGGGCACGCGGCTGAGCGAGGAGACCGCGCTCAGGCCCAAGCCCATGGTGGAGGTGGGCGGGCGGCCGATCCTGTGGCACATCATGAAGATCTATGCCGAGGCGGGCATCAGCGACTTCATCGTCTGCCTGGGCTACAGGGGCGCGCTGATCAAGGAATACTTCTTCAACTACGCACTGCATGCGAGCGATGTGACCATCGACCTGCGCTCGGGCATCACCGTGCACCGCAGCCAGGCCGAGGACTGGCGCATCACCCTGGTGGACACGGGGCTGGACACCCAGACGGGCGGCCGCCTCGCCCGCATCCGCGGCTATCTGGGCGGCGACGACCTGTTCTGCATGACCTATGGCGATGCGGTGGCCGACATCGACGTGGCCGCCGAGATCGCCTTCCACCGGGCGCATGGCCGGCAGGCGACCGTCGCCGCCGTGACGCCCATCGCCCGGTTCGGCGCCCTCAACATCAGCGGCGAGCGGGTCAAGCGCTTCGAGGAGAAGCCGAGCGGCGAAGGCGGGCTGATCAATGGCGGATTCTTCGTGCTCTCGCCGTCGGTGCTGGATCTGATCGGCGGCGACGACACCTATTGGGAGCACGAGCCCATGGAGACGCTGGCCCGCCGGGGCGAGCTGATGGCCTGGCGCCATCCGGGCTTCTGGCAGCCCATGGACACCCTGCGCGACCTGCGCCACCTGGAGGCGCTGTGGGAGAGCGGCGAGGCGCCGTGGCGCATCTGGCGGGACCAGCCGTGACCGCCCTTCCCGACGCGGCGTTCTGGCGCGGGCGGCGCGTCCTGGTGACCGGGCACACCGGCTTCAAGGGCGGCTGGCTCGCCCTGTGGCTGGATCGCCTAGGCGCGGAGGTGGCCGGCTATGCGCTGGCGCCGGGCACGCGGCCCAGCCTGTTCGCGCTGTCGGGCCTCGACCGCCTGCCGGGCCACCGCGTCGGCGACGTGCGCGACGGCGCGGCCCTGCGCCGCGCGGTGGAGGACGTCCGGCCGGAGATCGTCTTCCACATGGCCGCGCAACCCCTGGTGCGGCCGTCCTATGCCGATCCGGTGGGCACCTACGAGACCAACGTGATGGGCACGGTCAACCTGCTGGACGCGGCGCGGCACGTGCCCGAGGACGCCGCCGTGGAGATCGCCGACACCACTTTCACGACCGACGCCGACCTGCAGGCGGCGGTGGAGACCGTCGAAGCCAAGGTCACCGAGGCCAGCACGCCGATGCAGGAGTCCATCGAGGCGGTCGAGCCCGCGGTGCGCAAAGCGATGGCCCAGATCGAGGAGTGCGGCACCCTCATGGGTAGCTAGGGCCGTCGGCCTGGGGGTTGCCTCGCCCGAGGCAGCCTCGCCCGGGGACGCCGGCCACCGTCAC
>CAZVVC010000245.1:0-5689 GCA_964630425.1 uncultured Bifidobacterium sp.
CCTTCTTCCTGCTGTTCGCGCTCATCATCGGCCTGATCTCGGTCTGGCTGGTACTACTTCTCGGCCCGCGACACCAACATTCCCGACATGTCCAACATGGACACCTATGCGGTGACCTACAAGATGGCCTGGGACAGCCCGATCGGCGATCTGGTGTCGATCACCGGCTACAAGCATTTCCGCCTGCGCGAGTTCACCGACCAGGACTGGACGCCCAAATTCCAGGACGACACCGAGCGCCGCACCGAGGGCCGGCAGTTCAGCCAGGAGCTGCGCAACACCTTCACCCCCTGGGACGGCGTGGAAATCCTCGCCGGCGCGTTCTTCGCCAACTACAGCCACGACCACTATCAGGATTTCCGCATCCAGTTCGCGGCGCCGGGCCTGCGCCAGCTGACCGACTACACCTCGGAGACGACGACCATGTCGGCCTTCATGCAGGCCTATGTGGACATCACCGACCGGTTCCGGCTCCAGGGCGGCGTGCGCTTCACCCATGAGAAGACCAGCCTCGACGTCGCCGTCACGAGCTGGATCGACACCACGGGCAAGGCGCAGCTCCGCGGCCCTGTGCTGAACCGCATGGCCGGCCCCACCGAGATGCTGCTGGGCGTCATTCCGGCCTCCGGCAAGCGGTCGTGGGACGATCTCGGCGGCAAGGTGGGCTTCGAGTTCGACGTCGCCGACGACGCCATGCTCTACGGCTACTACGCCCACGGGTTCAAGTCGGGCGGCTTCGTCGGCCGCATCGGCATCCCCGAGGACATCGGCCCCTACAACCCGGAATATGTCGACACCATCGAGCTGGGCGCCAAGACCCAGTGGTTCGACAACCGCCTGCGGGTGAACGTCACCGGCTTCTACAACTGGTATTCCGACATCCAGCTCGCCTCGATCTATTTCTTCGAGGACGAGTTCGGCAACACGGTGAACGGCAACACCATCCAGAACGCCGCCGCCGCGCACACCAAGGGCATCGAGGCCGAGATCATCGCCGTGCCGGTGGACGGGCTGACGCTCAACGCCTCGATCGGCTGGCTCCAGGCCAAGTACAGCGAGTTCCTGTTCTTCGACGGCGCGACCGGCCAGTTCGTCGACCTCGCCGGCGAGGCGCTGCAGAACTCGCCCAAATGGTCGGTCAACGTGGGCGCGCAGTATGCCTTCCTGATCGGCAACGATCTCGAGGTGACGACCAACGTCCAGTACAAATACGTCAGCAAGAAATACAACGTGAACCTGCAGAACACCGCCCGCGCCGAGATCCAGCCGACCCACATCGTCGATCTCAACCTCGACGTCGGCCCGCCGGACGGCAAGTGGAGCATCGGCTTCTATGCCCGCAACCTGTTCGACAACCGCTACATCGCCAGCGTGTTCGACGCGCCCGGCACGCTCGGCCTCGTCAACTATGCCGATCCGCGCACCTACGGCGTGACGGTCAGGCTGAAGATCTAGTAGACTGGCGTGCCCGTCCGCCTGGGGCGGGCACGCTTCTTCCCAGGGAGTGCCGGCATGGCAACCGACCTCGCCGCCGCCATCGCCGCCATCGCCGACCGGCAGGCCATCGCGGCCAATCTGGCCAATCACAGCCGGGGCATCGACCGTACCGACGCGCGGCTGCTGAAATCGGTCTACCATCCGGACGCGACCGTCTCCTACGGCATGTTCGACGGCCCGGCCGCCGACTTCGCCGACCTGATCGTCGGGCTGATCGCGGGCCGCCCGATCACGCTGCACCGCCACTGCAACATGTCCATCCGCGTCGACGGCGACCGCGCGCTGTCCGAAAGCTACGTCATCGCCTATCTGGACCGCTCGAACGAGGCGGCGCCGGTCCGGAGCCTCGTCGGCGGCCGTTATCTCGACCGCCACGAGAAGCGGGACGGCCTGTGGAGGATGAGCCACCGGCTCTACGTCCTCGACTGGAACATCAACCGCCCTGCCGCGGGCGCGGCGGCCCCGGACGAGGGATCGCCGTTCAGGCGCGGAGCGCAGGGCGCGGACGATCCGGGCGCGCGGCTGCTCGCCGCCTGGCGGGCTGACATGAAGGGGAAGGACACGGCCATGGAGATCACCGGAGACCTGGCCGCGAAAGCCGCGGCCGTCCTCGCCAAGCAGGACATACACGAGCTGATCATGGCGCAGGCCCGCGCCACCGACCGCGGCGACGAGGCGCTGCTCCGTTCGCTGTGGCATCCCGGCGCCACCGTCGACGTGGGCGTGTTCGCCGGCCCGGCCGACGAGTTCTGCGGCATGATCGTCGGCGCGACCGCCGGCCTCCAGGGCATGTCCCACAGCGTCGCCAACGAATGGATCGACGTCGCCGGCGATACGGCCGTGGCCGAGAGCTACGTCATCGCCTTCACCCGCACCCGGGAGCCGGACGGCTGGGCCGACAATCTGACCGGCGGACGCTACATCGACCGGTTCGAGCGGCGCGGCGGGGTGTGGAAGTACACCCACCGCACCTTCGTCATGGACTGGGTGACCAGCCATCCCAGCACCGACCAGACTGGGCAGGGCATGTACGAGACGCTGACCACACGGGGCGGCAAATATCCCGACGACCCGCTCTATGCGTTCTGGAAAGGCCCCGCGCCCGCCGCATAGGCCTCGGGTCAATCAGGCTGCTTGATCCGTGACTTGGCGGCGGCCGTTTGCTAGACAGGGCGGCAAGACCAACATTCCCGCTGGACATGCCTCCACCCGTCGATCACGAAGCCCGCCGCAAACAGGTCGCGGCCATCGCCGCCACGCTCCTGGCGAAGTCGGGGCTGGAGGGCGTGACGTTCCGCGACATCGCCAAGGCCGCGGGCTACAGCACCGCCATCGTCTCGCACTACTTCCGCAACAAGCGCGAGCTGATGATGTACATCTTCCGCAGCGCCGCCGTGGGCACCGTGGCGAAGGTCGACGAGGAGCTGGCCGCCGGCAAGCCCATCCAGGAATGCGTCGAATGGCTGCTGCCGCTCGACGAGGAGCGCATCCGCGACTGGCAGGTCTGGATCGCCTTCTGGGGCCATGTGGCCAACGACCCGGAGATGCTGGCCGAGCAGCAGCGCCGCGCGCGCGAGGCGCTGGAACTCATCAAGCGGGTGCTGGACCGGGAATATGCCGGGCTCGACATGCCCCGCCAGACCATCGAGCTGCGCGCCCGCCGCCTGCTGACCATGATCACCGGGCTCGCCACCGAAACCGTGTTCGATCCTCAGGAATGGCCGCCGGAACGCCAGCTCGCCGTGCTGGCCGACGAGATCGAGACGATCAGGCGGTAGGCTTTTCATCCGTCATCGGCGCGCGGCGATCCACTCTTGATGCGGAAATAACGGTGGAATTTGGGTGTTGCACTGTGACTGGATCGCGGCGCCCGCGATGACAGGGAAGGACTCAGGAGCCTAGCTCCGCTCGTATTCCCTGGCCGCCGTGAACCGCAGATCCTCCAGCGGCGCGGCCTGGAACGACACGCGGACCCGTTCCTCGGCCACGTCGCCATAGGGCGTCGAGCGCTGCCTCGGCGCGCGGTCGTTGCCGCGGATGATGTCTTCCATCCGGTAGGGCTCCATCTCCTGGCCGTGGCTGGCGCCGGCGGCGCGGGTGATGGTCTCGTTCATCAAGGTGCCGCCCATGTCGTTGACGCCCGCGTTGAGGCAGGCCTTGACGCCTTCCGGCCCCATCTTCACCCAGCTCGTCTGGATGTTGGGGATCAGCGGATGGAGCGCGAGGCGCGCCACCGCGTGCATCAGCACCGCCTCGCGGAAGGTCGGCCCCTTGCGGGCGCGGCCCTTCAGGTAGATGGGCGCTTCCATGTGCACGAAGGGCAGGGGGACAAACTCGGTGAAGCCGCCGGTCCGCGCTTGCAGGTCGCGCAGGCCCAGCAGGTGGCGGGCCCAGTTGATCGGGCCGTCCACATGGCCGTACATGATGGTCGAGGTGGTGCGGATGCCCAGCGAATGGGCCGTTTCCATCACCTCGAACCACTGGGCGGTGTTGATCTTGTCCGGGCACAGGACGCGGCGGACCTCGTCGTCCAGCACCTCGCCCGCCGTGCCGGGCAGCGTGCCCAGGCCCGCGTCCTTCAGCCGGACCAGGAATTCCCTGAGCGAGATGCCCAGCGTCTCGGCGCCCTGCCAGACCTCCAGCGGCGAGAAGGCGTGGACGTGCATGTCCGGCACCGCCGCCTTCACCGCGCGGGTGATCTCGATATAGGTCTCGCCCGTGTAGGACGGGTGGATGCCGCCCTGCATGCACACTTCCGTGGCGCCGCGCGACCATGCTTCCCGGGTGCGGCGCTGGATCTCGTCCATGCCCAGCACATAGGGCTTGCCGCGCAGGTTCTCGGTCAGCTTGCCCTTGGAGAAGGCGCAGAACTGGCACTTGAAGTAGCAGACATTGGTGTAGTTGATGTTGCGGTTGACCACATAGGTCACCGTGTCGCCGTTCACCTCGCGGCGCAGCGCGTCGGCGGTGCGGCAGACGGCGGTGAACTCGTCGCCGCGCGCCAGGAACAGCCGGGCGATTTCGGCCTCGTTCAGCCGCTCGCCCTTCACGGCCCGGTCCAGGATGGATTTCAGCCACGGGTCGATCCGCGCCGGCATGGGCGCGGCCAGCAGCGCCAGGTCGGCCTCGGGCGGCGGCGTCTCCTCGCCGGGCGACCAGTCCTCGGTGCGCGGATAGCCTTCGGCGTCGATCGCCTGGATCACGGCCGTGCGCATGGCCGGGTCGAGCCAGCGCTCGGGGTCGAGCGCGTATTCGGGATAGATGGTCAGGCGCTCGACCAGCAGCTTGCCGGTGGCGGCGGTCTCGGCGGCCAGCTTGTCCAGATGCGGCCACGGCGCTTCCGGGTTGACGAAGTCGGGCGTCAGCGGCGACACGCCGCCCCAGTCGTTGATGCCCGCCGCGACCAGCGGCTGGAGCTGGCCCGGGCTCAGGTTCGGCGGCACCTGGATGCTCATGGACGGGCCGAACAGGATGCGGGTGATCGCCAGCGTCCACAGCAGCTCGTCCAGGTCCGGCTCGGGCGCGCTCGCCATCTTCGTGCCCGGCTTGGCGCGGAAGTTCTGGACGATGATCTCCTGGATGTTGCCGAACTCGTCCTGGATGTCGCGCAGCGCCAGCAGGCTCTCGATGCGCTCGTGCCGCGTCTCGCCGATGCCGATCAGGATGCCCGAGGTGAACGGCACCCGGGCGCGTCCGGCGCGGCGCAGCGCCTCGAGGCGCACGTCCGGGTCCTTGTCCGGGCTGCCGTAATGGGGCTTGCCCTTCTCGGTCAGGCTTTTCGCCGAGCTTTCCAGCATGATGCCCATGGACGGCGCCAGCGGCCGCAGCATGGCCAGGTCCTCGTCGGTCATCAGGCCGGGGTTGAGGTGCGGGAACAGGCCCGTTTCCTCGTGCACCAGCTTGGCCATCGCGGCCAGATAGGAAAGGGTGGTCTCGTGCCCCAGCGCGGCCAGCGCCTCGCGGGCGGCCTTGTAGCGCAGCTCGGGCTTGTCGCCCAGGGTGAACAGGGCTTCCTTGCAGCCCAGCGCCGCGCCCTGGCGGGCCACCTCCAGCACCTGCTCGGGCGTCATGAACACCTGCTCGCCCTTCTTCGGCGGCTGGGCGAAGGTGCAGTAGTGGCACACGTCCCGGCACAGATGGGTGAGCGGGATGAACACCTTGCGGGAGTAGGTCACCACGTTGCGGTGGCCGC
>CAZVVC010000246.1:0-5624 GCA_964630425.1 uncultured Bifidobacterium sp.
GTGCTGATGGCGGCCGTGACCGCGCTGGTCGCGCTGCTCGGCGGAGGCCTGGCCCCGGTGGTCGGGGGAACGCCGAGGCCGCAGCGATCCGCGCCGGGAGTGCAACCCGGCGTCGCTCCGCCGCAGTCACCGGTCCCGCAACCCACCCGCCCCGGGACGACCGATCCCTGCGAACAGGGCGATCGATCGGACGTGCAACCCGCGGCGTGGCCGATGCGGGTTTCGGACCCGGACCCGCGACCGCGGCCGCCCGAGACGACGACCGCGCCGGACTCGTGCGCGAGCGTCACCCGGATTTCGATCCGGCCGGCAGGACGCTGCTCGCGGGCTATGCCGGCCCGGGCAACACCGTCAACGTGTTCCTGGACGGGCGGCCGGCCGGCACCGTGAAGGCGGATGAGAAGGGCCTCTGGAACATCGGCCTGCCACTGGTCGGGCCGGGCGCGCACAACATCCGGCTGGAAGAGATCACCCCCGGCAATGCGGTCGTGCTGACGGTCGTCCAGCCTTTCGATCCGGCGATGGCCGTCACGGCGCCGCCGGACGGCAAATCCGCCGTTGTGACCCGCGACAAGGATATCTGGCACGTCGCCCGGCGCCAGGGCGACGGAATCCGCTACACCCAGGTGTTCCGCATCGATCAGGACCCGGCCGACAAGGACGACGATATCAAGGTGCCGGGCATATTGAAGCCGGGCTCCAGCATCTGACGCGAGAAGAGCCCCGGTAATCCGGGGCCCTTCCCGACCGCCCGGTGCTCAGCGGCCCGGCCTGTCGTCCTGTTCGTCAGGCTTCGGCGGCGCCTTCTGGGGGCGAGGGCCGCGGTTCTCGCGCTGCTGCTGGGGCGTCTCGCGCGGGCGCTCGAACCGCTCGGCGCCGCCGCGATCGCCCCTGTCGCCGCGCTCTTCCACGCCGCCCGGCCGGTTGCCCTTGTTGCCATCGCCGCGGCCGGGGGTAGCGGCGGGCGGCGTCTTCGGCGCCGGCGTGGCCGTGGGCGGCACCGGCGCGGGCGTCGCCGGTGCGGGAAGCGTCCGGTCGACGCCCCGGTCCCCGCCCTGCTTGTCGCCGCCCGGCCGGTTGCCGTCGCGGCGCTCGTTGTTCGCCGGCCGGGCGCGGTCATTGACGCCCTGCCGGCTGTCGCCGCGCTCGATCACGCCGGGCCTGTTGGGCGCGGGCGCCGGAGTCGTGACCGGCGCTGTGGTGCGGCGGTCGTTGTCCCGGCGGACGTCGTCGCGCCGGTCGTTCCGGTCGCGGCCGTCGCGCCGATCCCCGTCGCGCCATCCCGGGCGCGGTCCCCATTGCGGCTTGTAGCGGTCGTGATAATGGCGTTCCCAGCGGCCGCGCTCGCGGTAGAACGGGCGCCCCCTGTAATAGTTGTCCCAGTAGCTCCCGAAGCTGAACGACAGGAAGCCGATCCCTACATAGGGCCCCGCATCGACGATCCGGGTGCGCCGGCTGCGATAGTCGACGACCAGGTCGTCGCCCCGCACCCAGCCCCGGTCGGCCCGGTAGCCGACGTCGCAGAAACTCCAGTCGTTCAGGCAGCCATAGATGTCGACCCGCCGGTCGTTGCGGATGGTCCGGACGATCGGATAGTCGTAGTCCGGCCCGGCGCGCATCTCGGTCGGGCTGACGGTGTATCCGGACGCGGCATCGGCGGCGGCCGGGAAAAGCGCCGCGCCGGCGACCAGCACCGTAGCGGCGACGAGTGACTTGCGAAGCATGGTTCTCTCCGAGACGTTCGTTGTGTCTCTCCCGCGCCGTGCGGGATCGTTCCCGTTTCAACGAAGGGTGTGGTGTGTGGTTCCGCCGGGGCAACAAAAGGCCCCGGCGTTCACCGGGGCCTTCGGGTTTCGCTCGATCACCGCCTTGGCGGTCGTGGCGATCCTACCGGCCCCTGTCGTGCCGGTCGGGGCCGCGGCGGTGATGATCGCGGTCACGGTCATGGTAATGCCGCTCCCAGCGCACCCGCTCGCGATAGAACGGGCGATTGCGATAATGGTTGTCCCAATAGGAGCCGAAGGTGAAGGACACCACCGGCGTATGCCAGGGCGAACCATAGGCGACCCGGCGGCCGCGATACTCGGCCTGGATCTCGCGCCCACGCACCCAGCCACGGTCGCTCCGCGTCGTCACGTCGCACCACGACCAGTCGCGCAGACAGCCGTTGATCTCGATCCGGGAGCCCGGGCGGGCGAAGCCGACCGTGGGATAGTCGTGGTCGGGGCCTGCGCGCACCTCCAGCCGGCCGGTCGCATAGCCCGGGACGGCGCTGGCCGGCGCGGTCACCACGAACGCGCCAAGGGCGACGGCGGCGGCAAGGGTCTTCTTCATCATGGATGCCTCCTGTTGTTCGGATTCTCTTGAACGGGGAGAAATCGGAAAATCCTTCGTTGGCGATCGTTCAAGCTCCAAACGTCAGGCACGGGAAAGGGTTCCTTCCGAATACATCCGAAATATTTCCGAAAAATTTATTATGGGATTTGCCTCATGACGGGGATTCTATTCATCCATCATTCATATGCGTACCCCATCTCACGAATATTCTCGGTAAGGACTTTACCCTATGCAGATCTTTTGAAGGCACGCTCATATTGTTATGATGTCGCAATGATCTGGAACGGGCCGGATGCGCCGGCGTTCTTGGCGCGCGGCGTCCATTCCGGCGCCGGCAAATAAGCAACAACACGCAGAGGAGACTCGAATGCTGAAGAAAACCGTTACGGCGGCCGCCCTGGCGCTGGGCGCCGCCGTGCTGGTCTCGGCGCCGGCCAACGCCGTCCCGGGCTATGCGACCGATCGTCTCGATGTGAAGGCGGGACCCGACTACGACTATCCGACCGTGGCCTATGTCCGCAACAACACGCGAATCGAGATCAACGGCTGTCTGCGCGACTGGTCGTGGTGCGACGTCACCACCCCGCGCGGGCGCGGCTGGGTGATCGGCGACGACATCGTGGCCGAACGCAACGGCCGGCGGGTGGCTTACGGCATGCCGTGGGGCGTGCCGACCTTCACCTTCAGCGTGGGGACGTACTGGGACGCGCACTACCGGAACCGCGGCTTCTACCGTGACCGCGACAACTGGAACAAGCGGTGGAACGATTACGGTCCCCGCCGCGACTGGTGGCGCAGCCATGACGGGCGCGATTCAGACGGCGACGGCCGCGACCGCGATCGCCCGAGACCGCGTCCGTAGGGCCGGAACGGATACCGAGGCCCCGGCACAAACCGGGGCCTCTCTTCTTGGTGTGCCCTCCGGCTGTGGTATACACCGCCAATGGATGCCGAGCCCGACGACAATCCGCCGCGACGCGACCGCCATCACTGGAGAACGGTGAAGACCCTGCTGCCCTATCTGTGGCCGGCGGGCGAGCCGGACATGAAGGCGCGGGTGGTGATCGCGCTGGTGCTGCTGGCGGCATCGAAGGGCCTGACGGTCGCCATTCCGCTGATCTACAAGGAAGTCGTCGCCGTGCTGACCGGGCAGGGCGGCATCGTCGGCTCGCCCGCCTTCGCCGTCCCGGTCTTCCTGGTCCTCGGCTACGGCATCGCCCGCACGCTGGCGCCCAGCCTGGGCGAACTGCGCGACATGATCTTCGCCAAGGTGGGCCAGCAGGCGCTGCGGCGGGTGGCGTTGCGGGTTTTCCGGCACATCCATGCGCTGTCGCTGCGCTTCCACCTGGACCGGCGCACCGGCGGCCTCAGCCGCGTCATCGAGCGCGGCACGCAGGGCATCGACTTCGCCCTGCGCTTCATGATCTTCAACATCATTCCGACGATCCTGGAGATCGGCTTCGTCGCGGCGATGATGTGGGGCGTGCTTGACTGGCGCTATGCCGGCGCGACGGTCGCCTGCATCGCGGTCTATGTGGCGTTCACCTTCGCCGTCACGGAAAAGCGTCTGCGGCTGCGGCGCGAGATGAACCGGCAGGATACCGAGGCCAACACCAAGGCCATCGACAGCCTGCTGAACTACGAGACGGTCAAGTATTTCAACAACGAGGAGCACGAGGCGAGCCGCTTCGACCGGGCGATGCAGCGCTATCAGCGCGCCGCGGTGGCGAACCAGAGCAGCCTGTCGCTGCTCAACACCGGACAGACCACGATCATTTCCGCCGGTCTTGCCGCGGTGATGCTGATGTCGGCCTACGACATGGCCTCGGGCCGGCACGGCATCGACGATTTCGTGTTCGTCAACATGCTACTGGTGCAGCTCTTCCTGCCGCTCAACTTCCTCGGCTTCGTCTACCGCGAGATGCGGCAGTCGCTCATCGACATGGAGGCCATGTTCGACCTCCTCGACGAACCGCACGAGGTCGAGGACAAGCCGGGCGCGCCGGCGCTGGTGACGGGCGGCGGCGAGATCGTCTTCGATCACGTGGATTTCGCCTACAAGCCCGACCGGCAGATCCTGTTCGACGTCAGCTTCACCGTCCCGCCCGGCCACACGGTGGCCATCGTCGGTCACAGCGGTGCCGGCAAGTCGACGATCTCGCGGCTGCTCTACCGCTTCTACGACGTCACGGGCGGCGCCATCCGCATCGACGGCCAGAACATCGCCGACGTCACCCAGGCCAGCCTGAGGGCCGCGATCGGCATCGTTCCGCAGGATACGGTGCTGTTCAACGACACCATCGGCTACAATATCGGCTACGGCAGGCCGGGAGCGCCGTTCGAGGAGGTACGCGAGGCGGCGCGCATGGCGGCCATCGACGATTTCGTCACGTCGCTGCCGATGGGCTACGACACCAATGTGGGCGAGCGCGGACTGAAGGTGTCGGGCGGCGAGAAGCAGCGCATCGCCATCGCCCGCACGATCATGAAGAATCCGCCGATCCTGATCCTGGACGAGGCGACGTCGGCGCTCGACACCAATACCGAGAAGGAAATCCAGGAGGCGCTCAAGCGCGTCTCGCGCGACCGGACCACGCTGGTCATCGCGCACAGGCTGTCGACCGTGGTCGACGCTGACGAGATCATCGTGCTCGAGCACGGCCGGATCGCCGAGCGGGGAACGCATGCGGCGCTCCTCGCGTTGCCGGACGGGCTCTATGCCACCATGTGGCAGCGCCAGCAGGAGGCGGTCGCCGCCGCCGCAAGGCTGGAAACGCTGGCGGCCGATTACTAATTGCCCGACAATAGGGCCAGGAGAAGTGGGGCAATGGAAAACCACAATATTATCGACAGCATAAAGTCGGTGTTCGTGCCGATCCACCGGGAGGGGCACTTCTTCATCGCGGTGTTCGCGATCGTCACCGCGATCCTCCTGTGGGCCTGGGCGCCGGCGGGGCTGATCGGCATCGTGCTGACGGTCTGGTGCACCTATTTCTTCCGCGACCCGGACCGGACGACCCCGGTGCGCGAGGGCCTCGTGGTCAGCCCGGCCGACGGCCTCGTCGTCTCGGTGCGCCTGGCGCCGCCGCCGCCGGAGCTGGAGATGGGCAGCGCGCCGCGCATGCGGATCGCCATCTTCATGAACGTGTTCGACGTCCATGTGAACCGCGCGCCGTGCGACGGGACGCTGACCAAAGTGGTCTACAGCCCCGGGCTGTTCCTCAACGCCAAGCTCGACAAGGCGAGCGAGGACAACGAGCGCATGGCGCTGCGCATGACCACCGCCA
>CAZVVC010000247.1:0-5618 GCA_964630425.1 uncultured Bifidobacterium sp.
CTCGGTGGCCGCGGTAATGGTGTACGTAGCCCAGCCGCCCACCTCGTCGAAGGCGGTGCGGCGGATCAGCAGCATGGTGCCGTGGGCGATCAGCGCGTTGCGCTCGTTCCGCTGCACCATGCCGATGTCGAAGAAGCCGGCATATTCGCTGTTGATGACCGTCTTGAACAGGGATTCGGGGCCGTCGCGGTGGTCCTGCGGCGCCTGCACGAAGGCGATCGCCGGGTCGGCGAAGGCAGGCACCAGGTCCTTCAGCCAGTCGCGGTCGACCACGTAGTCGGCGTCGATCAGCGCCAGGATGCTCGCGTCGGGCGAGACTTCGTTCATGGCGAGGGTCAGCGCGCCGGCCTTGAAGCCCTTGACGTTCTGGAGGTTGAGGAACTTGAAGCGCGGCCCCAGCGTCCGGCAGTGCTGCTCGATCGGCCCCCAATGCGTCTCGTCGGGCGTGTTGTTGATGATGACCATCACCTCGTAGTCGGGATAGTCGAGCCGGGCCAGGCTGCTCAGCGTCTCCTTGAGCATCTCCGGGTTCTCCCGGTAGGCCGGAACCTGGATGGAGACCTTGGGATAGTGGAAATCGGCCGGCGGCCTGATGTGGTGCGGCAGCAGCCGGATCGGCCGGTTGCCGACCGTCACCTCGGCCACCTCGTCGATCTTGAGCAGCGTCATCGCCGTGAGCGGGAACATCAGGACGAAGCCGATCACCCAGGCGATGGTCGAGCCGGTGTTGAGGTAGTTGTCGAACGGGTAGACGAGCGCCAGCGCCATGCCCGCCGCCAGCGCCTGCGACGACAGCGACACCGCGAGCGCGTGGCCCAGCGCCGTCCGGCGCCGGCCCAGCGCGATGGCCGTGAGCAGCGCGCCCAGGATCATGCCGATGGCGGCGGTCCGCCCGTGGTTCTTGTCGCGCACCTCGCCTTGCAGCAGGAACTTGGGCTTGCCCGAGGCGTCGAACAGGCCCCAATAGGGGCCGACGGTGCCCTCGTTGGTCTTCCAGGGCTGGTCGTAGGCCTCCATGAGGTTGTATTCGGCGTCGCGCTTGTCGGCCTCGATCAGGAAGCCGCGGATCAGCTCGGCCTGCGTGTTGCTGTCCGGCACCGACTTGCGCATGTTGTAGCCCTGGCTGGGCCACCCGAACTCCATGATGACGATGCGCTTGCCCGGAAAGCTCGACCTGAGCTTGTCGTACTGCTCCATGGTGTGTTCCAGCGCCCGACTGGCCGGAATGTATTCCCAATAGGGCAGGATGTGCGCGGCGATGTAGTCGACCTCGGGCACGAGCTGGGGGAAGCGTTCCCAGATGTCCCAGGTCTCGCCGGTGGTGATCGGCACGCGGGTGCGCTGGCGCATCTCGCGCAAATATTTGATCAGCTCGGTGACCGATTGCTGCTTGTCGGCGGTCACGCCCCATTCGTTGCGCAGGATGGTCTCGTTGCCGACCACGATGCTGCGCACGTTGGGATAGCGGTTGGCCAGGTTGATGGCGGATTCCATCTCACGGCGGTTGTTCTGCTCGTCGCGGCCCAGCCAGACGCCCAGGACCACGGCGATGTCGCGTTCGTCGGCAAGGCGCGGCACCTCGGCCGCGAGGCCGGTCGAGGCATAGAGGCGGACGGTCGAGGAGATCGTCTTGACCTTGTCGAGCATCCCGGCGACGCGCGCCAGCTCGGCTGGCGTGACCGGCCTGGTCGCGGCCTTCGGCCCGCCCACGTCCAGCGACACCGACTGGACCCTGTTGGTGACCTCGGGCGGGTTCGCCTTCTGATAGGTCTCGAACCACGCCCAGGCCTGGACCAAGGCTCCGAGGATGATCGCCAGGACGATATTGCGCATCAATGCGGGAACCTATGGCGCTGCGAAAACACTGCTGACCGGCATGGTTGCGCGGGAATGCTGAACCGGCCGCTTCAGAGGATCAAGCAAAGAAGGCAAGGGCGCGGCCTGGATGGCACTATTTGGGCTGCTTGCGTTCGGGCTTCTTGGCCGCGTCGGCGCTTTCCTCGGTCTCGCGCGTGGGGGACAGGGTCTCCCAGCAGTTCAGGACCAGCGCGTCCGCCTTGGGGCGGCTCGCCCCGGTCGGCGCGTCGACGGCGCAGGCGAACGCCTTGGTCAGGTAGTCCTTCGGGCAGCCGAACTGTTCGTAGAACGCCAGGTGATCCTTCGCCGCCAGCGTGTCCTCGCGCAGCAGCGAATGCAGCAGCCGCGTGCCGGTCCAGGTGCACTGGCCCTGCAATTGCACCGGTACCGGCTGCTCCTTCTTTGGCTTGCCCTGCGCGTTGGCGGCGCCGAGCGGAGCGGCGACGGCCATGACGACGGCCAGGATGCAGGCGAAGGCTTGGGCGGCGGAACGGTGGGTCATTCAGGCAACTGCTCTCGGGCGGAAAAGGAATCTGGTGAAGAGCCAAAGGGGCAGGAATCCACGCCTTGATCGGCAGCGATGGGCCAGAAGATAAAACCTTGCCGGGAGAATGCAACGACTGTGTTGGGAGCGTCCGGCGCCCGACCGGCCACCGTTGCAACCGCCGCCGTGATGGGTCTACGATCCGCCCGACTCAGGACATTGGGGAGAAATCCGATGAGCAACGTATTCGGCGGCGTGGTGCAGCAGGGCTATGTGGTGCCCGACATTGAGGCGGCCATGAAGCACTGGATCGCCCGCGGCGTGGGGCCGTTCTACATGGAGCACTTGAAGGACTATCCGGGTGAGCTCGACGGCAAGCCGGTCAGGCTCGAGCTGAAGGCCGCCTTCGCCTATTCGGGCGATCAGCAGATCGAGGTCATCGAGCCGATCGGGCCGGTCCCCAGCATCTACGGCGAATATCTGAAGGACCATGCGGACGGCGGCCTCCAGCATCTGGCCGTCTGGTGCGAGGGCACGATCCAGGAGAAGCTGGACGAGCTGAAACGCCGGAACATGAACTTCGTCGTCCGCCAGACCTATGGCGACCAGCATGCCTATATCGACTCGGTCGAGCAGCCCGGCGTGATGATGCAGCTCATGAAGCGCGGCGACCTGATCGAGAAGATGTTCGCGATCATCAAGGAAGGCTCCGAGAACTGGGACGGCAAGACCGATCCCGTCCGCCGGATCGACTGGTCCTCGGGCACGCCCGTGGTGAAGCCCTACGTCAAGGCCGGCTGATCGCGGCTCGTTTAAGCCCGCTTCCGCCGGGTGATCGGGACACGGACCGGCGGGAGAGCGCCACGAAGCACTCTCCCGCCATTTCGTGTCGGGCCTGAAGCCTACAGCATCGTCTCGGCGACGACCTTCAGCGCCTCGGGCGAGGTGCGGCCGATCAGCATGGAGCCGATGTGCTTCTTCTCGGCGGCCTTCTTCCACGGCGCCAGCAGCTCCTTGATGCGCTCCTTCGGGCCGCACAGGGCGACGGCGTCGACCAGCGCGTCGGGAATGGCGGCGGCGGCCTCGGCTTTCTGGCCGGACAGGAACAGGTCCTGGATCTTTACCGCGGCATCCTCGAAGCCCAGGCGCTTGGCATAGTCGTTGTAGAAGTTCTTCGAGCGCGCGCCCATGCCGCCGATATAGAGCGCCATGCCCGGCCGCACCTTGTTGCGGCATTCGTCGATGTTGTCGCCCATGACGATCTGGACGAACGGCGCCACGTCGAAATTCGCCAGGGTCTTGCCGTTGCCGGCCTTGGCGAAGCCCTTGTTGATGTCCTCCTCGAAGACGTCGAAGCGTTCGGGGTTCATCCAGATCGGGAAGAAGCCGTCCGCGACCTCGGCCGAGGCGCGGATGCCGGCGGGCGTGATCGCCGCCGTGTAGATCGGCATGTTCGGGTCGCCGTGCAGGATGCTCTTCAGCGGCTTGCCCAGGCCCGTGGCGCCGGGGCCGTTATAGGGGATGTGATATTCCTCGCCCTGGAACTCCAGCGGCTTCTCGCGCTTCAGGATCTGGCGGATGATCTCGATATATTCCTTCACCTTCACCATCGGCTTGCCATAGGGCACGCCGTGCCAGCCTTCCGCCACCTGCGGGCCGGACGGGCCGAGGCCCAGGATGAAGCGGCCGCCCGACAGCTCCTGAAGGGTCATGGCGGTCATCGCCGCGCAGGCGGGCGTGCGGGCCGGGATCTGCATGATCGAGGTGCCGACCTTGATCCTGGTGGTCTGCGCCAGCACCCAGGCGGCCGGGGTCACCGCGTCCGAGCCATAGGCTTCGGCGGTCCAGGCCGAGTCATAGCCGAGGCTCTCGGCCAGCTTCACCGTCTCGATGCCGAGGTCCATGCGGCCGCCCGAATAGCCCAGAAGAATTCCCAGTTTCATGTCCGTCCCTTTCCATGTCTGCGCGGGCGCTTGTTACCGCCCGGTTTGGCGGCCACCTTAGGCGATTCCGCGTTCCTGGCAACTCTATTGTCTCGGGCCGCGCCGGGGAATAGGGCTTGCGCCCCGATGATGCCTATGGTGCAACGGGGAACCCCGCGCTTGCTGTTGACGTGATGGCTTTTTCCTATCCCCAGAACATCGACTCCGCCCCGCCCACCGGCATCGCCGAGATCGACCTCGCCGCGCTGGCGGACAACTACCGTCTGATGAAGGCCGCCGCGCACGGCGCGGACGTGGCCGCCGCCGTGAAGGCCGACGCCTATGGCCTGGGCGCGGCCAGGGTCGGCAAGGCGCTGTGGGATGCCGGGTGCCGCCGGTTCTTCGTGGCGACGGTCGAGGAGGGCGTCGCCCTGCGTGCCGTGCTCCCGCGTGCCTGGATCGCCGTGCTGAACGGCCTGATGGCCGGCGACGAGGGCGCCGTGCGGGCCGGCCGGCTGATCCCGGTGCTCAACGATCCGGCCCAGGTCGAGCGCTGGAACCTGTCCTGCGGACGGGCGGGCGAGCGGGGCGAGGCCATTCTTCACGTGGATACGGGCATGAACCGGCTGGGCATGACCGTCGTCGAGGCGGGACGGCTCGCGGCGTCCCCGCCCGACAATGTCCGGATCGCGGTGGTGATGAGTCATCTGGCCTGCGCGCGGCAGCAGGCGCACCCGCTCAATCCGGCGCAGCTAGAGCGTTTCCGGCATGTCCGCGGCCTGTTTCCGGCGGCGGCGGCGAGCCTCGCCAATTCGGCGGGCGTCCTGCTGGGCGGGGAATACTGCTTCGACCTGGCCCGCGTGGGCATCGCCCTTTACGGCGGCAATCCCGTCGAGGGCATGGCCAATCCGGTGAAGTCCGTCCTGCGGCTAAGCGCCCGCATCCTGCAGGAGCGCCATGTCGCGCCCGGCGAGACGGTGGGCTACGACGCCACCTTCACGGCGACCCGGCCCATGCGCCTGGCGGTGATCGCGGCGGGTTACGCCGACGGCTGGCCCACGCCCGCCAGCGGCCGCGGCAGGGCGGCCATCGGCGATGCGGTGGCGCCCTTCGTCGGGCGCGTTTCCATGGACCTGATCGCGCTCGACGTCACCGCCGTGCCCGACGGCGCCAGCGCGCCCGGCGCCATGCTCGACCTGATCGGCCCGCACTGGTCGCTGGACGAGGCCGCCGATGCGGCGGGCCTGATCTCCTACGAACTGCTGACCGGCCTCTCCCGCAGGTTCGAGCGCCGCTACCGCTAGAGCGTTAGCCATTTAGGTTGGCGCCATATCCGGCGTTGATGATGTAGTTCT
>CAZVVC010000248.1:0-5612 GCA_964630425.1 uncultured Bifidobacterium sp.
GTCCTCCACCTGCTTCACGAACGAACCCGCGTTGGTATAGGCGGCGGTCAGGCGCCCTCGCAGGTTCTGGCTGGAAGTGAGCGGCCCGGTCACGTCGACCTCGGCGCGGTAGCTGTCGAACGAGCCGACCTGGCCGGTCGCGCTGGCGTCGAATTCCGCCTGCGGCTTGCGGCGCACCTGGTTGATGAAGCCGCCCAGCGATCCCTGCCCGTAGAAGCCGGACGGCCCCTTGACGACCTCGATCCGCTCATAGGCCGCCATGTCGATGACCGAGGCGTTACCGGTCGAGAAACCGTCGGTACGGATGTCACGGTCCGGCGCGAGGCCCTGGTCGCGCAGCACGATGTTATTGCCGAAGTGGCGCAGCCCCTGGCCGCCGAACTCGCCCGGATTCTGGATGGCGGTGTAGGTGACGCCGGGCGTCAGTTCGATCGCGCCTTCCAGGGTCTGGACGTAGCGCGCGTCGAGGGAATCGCGGGTGGTCACGACGATGGCCATGGGCGTCTCGCGGATGGCCATGGCGGTCTTCGTGGCCGTGGTCTGGTATTCGGCCTTGAAGCCGCCCGGCTCCGGCGGCGTGTCGCCGAAGCGCCCGCCCGCGGCGGAACCGGACTCGGGCGTTCCGGCCACCCGCACCGGGCCGAGCTGGATGGAGCCGCCCTGCGCCGGCGCGCGCTCGACCGCGAAGGCACGGGAGTTGATGATGCGCCAGGTCAGCCCCGTGCCGGTCAGCAGGCGGCTGAGCGCCTCGGGCGGCGCGAACGACCCGGAAACCGCCGACGAGCGCACATCGGCGACCAGCGCGGTGTCGACCGTGACCTGGATGTCGGCCTGGACGCCGAACGCCGTCAGCGCGGTCGCCAGCGGCTGGGCCGGGATGTCGAACGAGCGGACACCGGCCTCTATCCTGTCCTGCGCGGATGCGCCGCCGGCCGGCGCCATCGACGCGGTCATCAAGGCCCCTGCCGCGACCATCCTGCCGAGCGCCTTCCGTCCGCCCTTACCCGCCCCCGAAATGCTCACGTTTCCAGTCCCTTTCCGTTCGCCGTTATTCCTGCGAAGAATTCTCACCCGCAAGAGTTCGGGGATGAGACGGATGGGCGCGGCAAATCTTCAACCGGCCGACGACAAATTCTTTCCCGGAAGGCTCAGGAAGCCGATACCAGCAGCAGCCAGGGCGTGATCCGGCGCACTTTTCCCGCATGCGGCTCGACGATGGCCGAGAGCGCGCCCGCCGGGTCGCGGATATCGAAGACGCCGGTGACGAACTGCCGGCCGAGGCTGTCGTCGGTGACCACGATCGTGCCCGGATAGTAGGGGCGAAGCTGTTCGACGATGTCGGAGACGGTCGCGCCGTCGATCGACAGCTTTCCAAGGCGCCATGCCGCCATGGTGGCGACCGGCGCCCTGGACACCCGGGCTTCGTGCACGGTCTGGCCGACATGGAGGTGATCGCCGGGCGAGAGTACCGCACGGGTGCGGGCCGCGCCCTCGGCATAGGCGGCCACGACCGCGCCTTCGGCCAGGTTCACGTCGACGGCGTCCGGGCTCATGCCCACTTCGAACCTGGTGCCCGTCACGGTCACCGCGACATCGCCGGCCACGACGCTGAACGGCCGCGCCGTGTCCTTGGCGACATCGAAGAAGGCACGCCCCTTCAGCAGGACGACGCGCCGTTCCGCGCCGGCGTCGTCCACCGTGATGGCGGTGGTGGTATCGAGATCGACCCGCGAGCCGTCCGAAAGCGTGACGGTCTTGATCTCGCCCGTCTCCGTACGGAAATCCGCGCGCCAGGACTCCAGGGCCGGCTGGACGAACAGCACCAGACAGGCGGCGGCGGCGAATACGCCGGCGGCCATGCCCGTGCTTCTCCAGCGACGGCGGCGGACGGGCGAGAACACGGGCGCGTCCCGGCCGATCTCTCCCGCGAGCGACCAGACCCGCTCGGCGGCGCGCCACGCGCGGGCGTGCCGGGCGCTCCGCGCCTGCCACGCCGCCGCTTCGGCCAGCACGCCGGCGTCGCGCGGGGCCGCCTTCAGCTTCAGCAGCAATGCCGCGGCCTCGTCGACGAGCCTGTCGACGTCATCGTCCGGGCGGCCGTGTTTCGAGCGCAACGGTGTCATCGGATGCGAGCCGGTTTCCCTGCGGATGGTATTCAACGCCGAATCCCCATACAGGACAAAGACTGTCCGGGCACCCAAATCTTCAGCCCGCGCGCCGGAGTCGTCATCACGGCTCCTCGCCGATCAGCCGGCGCATGCAATGCGCGACCGCGTCGGCCACGATGCCGTAGGCCCTGCCCTGCGAGATGCCGAGCGCCTTGCCGATCTCGCCATAGGTCCTGTCCTCGAACCTGTGCATGCGGAAGGCGAGCCGCGTCCGCTCCGGCAACTCTTCCAGCGCCGCGAGGACGATGGCCAGTTCGTTCCGGTGGAGGGCTTCGGCCTCGGGCGTCGCCTGCGCCGACGGCGCCTGCGCCAGGATGACGTCCGCGCTTTCGCCGCGCACCTCGCGCCCCAGCCGCCTCGCCAGGTCGATCGCCAGGTTGCGCACGACCCGGTAGAGATACGAGACGGGCTGGACGATAGGCCCCGAGGTCTCCTGGGGCGTCGCGGCGATCCGCAGCCACGCTTCCTGGACCACGTCCTCGGCGCGGTCGCGGTCGCCGACGATGGGCGTCGCGTAGTCCACCAGCGCCATCCGGTGCCTCAGATAGATGTCGAGCGGTGGGCGCGGTTCGGTCACTGGACTCTCGTCTGGCTCGTCCGCCCGTCGGACGCCCGAATCTCTCTAGATCAGATGAGAACCATTATCAATTGAGATTCTGCCCATCCGGTGCGCTGGAGGCCGGCGCGCCGGATGGGGCCGGATCAGAACGAGCCCTTGACGGACACGACCGCGCTGCGCGGCTCGCCGTAATAGCCGAAATACGAGATGTCCGTGTAGTAGGTCTTGTCCAGCAGGTTGTTGACGTTGAGCGCCACGGCGATGTGCGGCGTCACCTGGTATCTGGCCATCAGGTCGACGATGGCGTAGCCGCCCTGCGCGACGTCGGCGCCGCCGGGGCCGACGTCGTTGGAATAGGTCCGGCTCTGCCAGCGCAGGTTGCCGCCCAGGGTCACGCCGTCGAGGGCGCCGCCGAATTCGTAGCTGGTGAACAGCTTGAGGCTGCTGCGGGCGATGTAGGTTTGCAGCCGTTCGCCGTCCGGCCCCTTGGGCGAGGCATAGGTGAAGCCGCCGCCCAGCTTCCAGCCCGGCAGGATCTCGCCGGAGACCTCCAGTTCGACGCCCTTGCTCACCGTGCCGGTGATGCCGATATAGGCCTGGTCGCCGTCGGGCGTGAACCGGCCGGGATCGATGACGGCGAAATTGTCCTGCTCGACCCGGAACACCGCCGCGCTGGCGTTGAGCAGGCCGCCGTAGAACTCCGCCTTCAGGCCGGCCTCGTAGTTGTTGCCTTCCAGCGGGGCCAGATAGTCGCCGTTCACGTCCTTGTTGTTCTGCGACTTGAAGATGCGCGTGTAGCTGGCATAGGCGGACAGGTTCGCGGTCAGGTCGACGACCAGGCCGGCGAACGGCGTGAAGACGCCCTTCTCCTCGCGGGTCGAGACGGTGTCCGGGCCGTTCTCGGGGAAGCTCCGGTCCCGCGACTTCCAGTAGGTGACGCGCCCGCCCAGCATGAGCGAGACGCCGTCCAGCGGCTTGAGGCGGACGAGGCCATAGGCCGCGCTCTGCGTCTCGCGCCAGTCCGAGCTGCCGCTGGGCGTCAGGTCCGGCTGCTCGATGCGGCCGTTCCAGGTGTAGAAATTGTCGATGGTCGGATCGTAGCCGTCGAGCCACCACAGCGGATAGTCGAGGCCGTCGCGGCTGGCGACATAGTGGCTGGCGCCGACCGCCAGCTCGTGCTCGCGCCCGAACAGCGTGAACGGCCCCGTCGCATGGATGTTGAACGAGGTCTGCTTGAGGTGGGACATCCAGCGGCCGGGCCAGATCGCCATGCCCGCGCCGGTTTCCCGGTCCAGGCTGCCGCGCACGCCATAGCCCAGCATGCCGTCATATTTGCGCCGCGTATGCTCGACGTCGAGCTTCACCTTCCAGCCGCCGTCGAACTCGTGGGCGAGGCTGGAGAAAATGCTCAGGTTCCGGTGGATGAAATAGCCCCATTCGGACGACGTGTTGATCGAGCGGTCGAAATCGGTGCGCGTGCCGTCGCTGTAGAACAGCGGAAAGCCGCTGCGCGAGGCTTCCTGCGAATTGTGGTTCTGGTACTCGACGCCGACGGTGAACAGCGTGGCGGGCGACAGGTCGGCCTCGATGATGCCGTAGAGGACCTCTTTCCTCAGATGCAGCCGGTCGACGTAGGAATCGCTGTCCTGGAGCGCGCCGACCATGCGGGCGCGCACATTGCCGCTTTCGGTCAGCGGCACGCTCACGTCGCCTTCGACGCGGTAGCGGTTCCACGAGCCGATCTGGCCGGACACATAGCCGGCGAAGTCGCGGGTCGGCTTCTTGCGGATCAGGTTGACCGTGGCCGAGGGATCGCCGATGCCGTTCAGCAGGCCGGTGGCGCCCCGGACGACCTCGATGCGGTCGAACAGCGCCATGTCCGAGATCTCGTCGCTGAAGCCGTAATTGGTCGAGCGCGGCACGCCGTCGACCTGATAGTTGCTGATGGCGAAGCCGCGCGAATAGATCGAGTTGCCGTCGGTGCCCAATGCGCCGGATTCGACGAAGGTCAGGCCCACCGTCTGCTCCAGCACGTCGCTGATCTCGGTGAGGTTCTGGTCCTCGATGCGCTGGCGGGTAAACACGCTGACCGATTGCGGCGTCTCGCGCAGCGACAGCGACAGCCGCGTCGAGGTGCTGGCCGCGCGGGCGGTGTACGACCCCGTGCCCTCGGTCGCCGCCGGATCGCTGGTCCGGGCGGCCTCGGCCCCGCCCTCGGCGCCGACGCGGACGGGACCCAGCTCGATGGCGCCTTCGGAATGCGGCGCCCGGTCTAGGATCACCGAGGCCCCGGAAATCCGGAAGCGGATGCCGGTGCCCGCGAGCAGCCTGGTCAGCGCCGCCTCCGGGGACATGGCCCCCTGGACGGCCGGCGCCGCCGCGTCGGGCAGCAGGTCGCCGCCGGCCGAGACCTGCAAGCCCGCCTGACGGCCGAACGCCACCAGCGCGCCGCGCAGGGGCTGGGCCGGAATGTCGAACCTGATCTGTGCCGTCGCGGCTCCGGCGCCCTCCGCTGCCGCGGCGGAAGGGACGGGCACGGCGATCCACACCGCCGCCGCCGTCGTGATCGCCAGATGACGCGCCAGACGCTGCCCCGCTCGGGCCGTTTTCCCCCTCATTGCTCGCTCCGTTTTTTCGTTGGTAGGACGGTCGAGGGGGAGCGTTGCGAATAAGCCGCAATCGCACCACCTCTATGTCCTGACGGACGAGAGCGCCGGGTTTTCCATGAGCGGTGAAATTTTTTGGCTGGGGGTGGAGTGAGCGGCCCCGTGCTTCGAGACGGGCCTTCGGCCCTCCTCAGCACTCCCGGCTGTGGGGTGGCGCAATACATAAGCCGGTAGCCCTTGTAAGTTATCAGGGCTGTCATCTGGTAAGCTTACGGATGC
>CAZVVC010000249.1:0-5607 GCA_964630425.1 uncultured Bifidobacterium sp.
CGTCACCATCAAGTCGCACCACAATGTCGGCGGCCTGCCCGAGCGCATGAACATGGCGCTGGTCGAGCCGCTGCGCGAGCTGTTCAAGGACGAGGTGCGCGTGCTGGGCCGCGAGCTGGGCCTGCCCGAGACCCTGGTGGACCGCCACCCGTTCCCCGGCCCCGGCCTCGCCATCCGCATCCCCGGCGCCATCGAGCGCGACAAGATCGCCATCCTCCAGAAGACCGACAAGATCTACCTGGAGGAAATCCGCCGTGCCGGCCTCTACGACGCCATCTGGCAGGCCTTCGCCGTGCTGCTCCCCGTGCGCACGGTCGGCGTGATGGGCGACGAGCGGACCTATGAGTACGTCTGCGCGCTGCGGGCGGTGACCTCGACCGACGGCATGACGGCGGACTACTACCCGTTCGACCACGAGTTCCTGGGGCGGGTGTCCAGCCGCATCATCAACGAGGTGAGGGGCATCAACCGGGTGGTCTACGACGTGACGTCGAAGCCGCCAGGGACGATCGAGTGGGAGTAGGCGCGAGCCTGAACCAAACCTAACGCTTGGGTTAAAAAGGGATTTCGTCGTCCAGATCGCCGGAGAGCGTCTTATCGCGTCCTTTCGGAGACCCTGCGACGCAGTGAATAGGGCGAGGAGGCAATAGGGGCTGAGGCGGTTGAACCGGCGGCAACTCGCGCTTCTCCTCATCAATCGCCTTTGCTTGGCCTATCGTCGCCATGATCGTCGCGACTAGCTTTTGCATCGTCTGGCTGTCGGCGAGTTGGGCGACATTGGCGACACCGGCTAAGATCCCCACCATCACCCCAGCCAGTATCATCACATTCACCCGCGGCTTCTCCAGTACCGCCTCGAAGTCGGCGATCCGCTTGTGTAGGACAGCCCGCCGGGGCTCCGGAATGTCCGCCTGATCGATTAGGGTCTTGATACCGTGAACGTGCTGACGAAGACGATCCTTGATTTTCGGGTCGATCATAACGGCATCGCGCTTGCCGCGGATGCTGTTATCGAGCACCAGTTGGGCCGCGTAGTGGTCTAGGTCGACTTTGAACTCGGTGAAGTCCTCCGAGCCGAAGCCTTTCCGCGGCGGCACAACCATGCTTGCGAACGGCTCGATCTCATAACGCTTGGCCACGCCGATGATAGTGTTCATGGCAGTGTGCTGCGCTGTCTCGTAGATGTGCCAGCCGTCATCGCCGACCGACCTCAGGGCATCGGCGAGATAGGTGTCTGCGCGGCGCAGCACCATCCCGAATGCCGCCTGCGGATCGTCGGGAAGTTCAGCTAGGAACTCCTCGGTCAAAATCTCCATCACGCTCATGCGCGTAGGATAGCGAGCTTATTTAATTGCAGCCAGATTTATCTGGAACGCAAAGGGAACAACAGCTGGCCTCAGCACGATACATCCGAGCGGTTGATTGGCACCCGTGCGGGTACTACGACGACACCTTACGAAATATTCTCCAGATCATGCGATGCAATCAGGGTCTGCGCGAATAAGGTCGGCGCTGTCGCCTGAAGAGCGGAGGATTCGCGCAGCGCGGCGGCGCGCTGAAGGTAAAGAGGCCTCCTTGCCCAGCAGCGTTAGGCGCACGGTTACGGTGACAGTATAGAAAAATCACCAGCTACGGGTGCATCTACAGCAAACTCGCCCGATAGCTAGTTGCCATTAGCGACACGTGCGCCTCGAGCGGTGGCCGCAACTCGAAGGCACGCGGCTCCCGTGCGAAGTTCCACAGACGTACGAGCCGCCAGTCCTCGCGGCGCTCGTCGGCAACCGCCAGTTCATTGTTCGTGATGTGGAAAGGAGTTCTTTCCCAGCCGTTCGTGGTCTTTACCTCGATCAGGCGCGGGCAGCCATCTGCCTCGAAGCTCTCTATGTCGTAGCCGACACCATCCCCATCCACTTGCGCCGTCCATCGGATGCGCTCAGCAAGATCGGCACGGCCTGCGGCGCGCAGACTGGCGTACTCGTGGGCCAGGACACGTTCCTCGCCGGCGCGTCCGAGCGCCCTGTTGCGTGCGTCTCGTTCCGCCACATCGTACTTCCGGGCAAGCCTGGACATCTGCTCCAGTTCGGCGGGAGGAGGGCAGTTGCTCTGGGCTGGCGATGGGCCAATCCAGAGGACAGGGTCTTCCGCCATGGCCGCGACTGCGGAGCGACCTCCTGTCAAGGACGATGGCGAGAGCCAGTCAGGATGCCGATCAAGCCAGCGCAACACGGCATCCGCCAGGGACGCCTGAAAATTGAAGGCGGGCTTGTATCCAAAAATCCAAGGCTGTCCCGTGCCTTGCAGTACGGCGCTAATGTTCTGATGCTTGTATTCGATGGAGCCTCGCGGCCGGCCGATGACCTCTTGTAGAGCGCGATTGTGCTCGGCCTTGCTGTACGGACGGTCAGCAATGTCGTCGGCGAGCATCGCGAAATAGTCCGCGACGATTGCGTCATTCTGCCTGTCGGTCCAGTCGCCGGCCATCGACGGTTCGATCTTTCCGAATGATCTCCGTGAAGACCTTATCGCGATTACGGCGCCACCTTACTAGGTTTCAGCCAAATCCCTGACGTGGGCAATCCGATCCGCGAGATACGGATGCCGGTTTACCACGTCATGGAACCGCTTGTCCGCGGTCACGACCGGATACCCTTCCTGCAGCGCGAGAGCGAGGTACACGCAGTCGTAGACGGGATGGTCGAGATCAAGGGCGAGGCGGCCGGCGGCACCGATCAGGCTGCTCGTGGAAACCGGAACCGCTACGGGCGCTTCCTTCAGCACGTTCATGGCTTCGGCGTAGTCGTCCTTGTTAAAATCCCCGCGCCGGCACATGGCCCACAGCGCGTTACCTGCCTCGGCGAACAGCAAGTCCGGCGCGATGCAGGTGATGCCGCCACGTAGCAGGCGCACGGCCTGCTCGGAGTATGCCTCGGTGACGAGCCATTTCACCGCCACGCTTGCGTCGACGACATATCCCGTCATGCGGCGTGATCACGGTCGCGGTCGGCCCGGATGAGATCGGTGCTGTCTGCCGTGGAACGGAGTCGCTTGCGCAGGGCGGCGGCACGCTCGGTGAAGGAGGTTTCGCCGCCGAGCAGCGCGGCGCGCAAGATTTCGCGGTGCTCGGCCTCGGCCGAGCGGCCATGTTCCGCCGCACGTTTCCTTAGCGCATTGACGACGATATCGTTGACGTTCCGCACGGTCAGTTGCGCCATCAGCTTGCCTGCATTGATTTGCCTTCAATGAAGGCAAATATAGACCGAGAAAGCCGCCAAGCCAACATTGCAGCCTGACGTGCCACCCCGTTGACCCTGATCAATGTCGCCGCCGGGCCGATCTCCCCTAATAGAGCCAAGCTACAAAAAGGGGATTGTCATGAACATTCAAGTACCGACGACGAAGGCCGGCGAGGCGCGGTGCGAGGCGCCGACGGTGCAGCAGATCCTCGATCGCGACACCCGGCCGGTGCCGCCGGTGCTGCGCGAGCAGGACTATACCTATGTGGGCTCGGCCGATATTCCCGCCGAACGCTACTTCTCGAAGGAATGGCACGACCTGGAGGTCGAGCACGTCTGGAAGAAGGTGTGGCAGATGGCCTGCCGCGAGGAGGAGATCCCGGAGGTGGGCGACCATGTGGTCTACGACGTGGTCGGCCTGTCGTTCATCGTCGTGCGCTCGGCGCCCGGCGAGATCAAGGCGTTCGTCAATTCCTGCCTGCACCGCGGCCGCAAGCTGCGCACCGAGGACGGCTCCAGCGCGAATTTCCGCTGCCCCTATCACGGCTGGACCTGGGAGGTGACCGGCGAGCTCGCCGATATCCCGTGCCGCTGGGACTTCCCGCACGTGACCGCCGAGAACGGCCGGCTGCCGGAAGCGCGCGTGGGCACCTGGGGCGGCTTCGTGTTCATCAACCCGGACCCGGACTGCGAGCCGCTGGAAAGCTATCTGGGCGAGCTGACCGACCACTTCCGGCGCTGGCGGCTGGAGGAGTGCTACAAGGCGGTGCATGTGCGCAAGCGCATGCCGGCCAACTGGAAGGTCTGCGCCGAGGCGTTCATCGAAAGCTACCACGTCATCGACACCCACCCGCAGATCATGCCGCATACGGCCGACGCCAACACCCAGTACGACAATTACGAGGGCCGGCACTTCAACCGCATGATCACGCTCATGGGCGTGCCCAGCCCGCATCTGGCCGCGTGCACGGACCAACAGACGGTCGATGCCATGGTGGGCACCTCGGGGCGGCAGGTCGGCGCGGTCGGCAAGCTGGCGCTGCCCGAGGGCAAGAGCGCGCGGGTGTTCATGGCCGACGTGGCCCGCCACCGCTGCGAGGAGCTGACCGGCGTGGACTACGCGAACGCGACGGACAGCGAGATGCTCGACGCGATCCAGTACTTCGTGTTCCCCAACATGTTCCCCTGGGGCGGCTTCAGCCCGAACATCGTCTATCGTTTCCGCCCCGACGGGAACAACCCGGAATCGGCCATCGTCGAGATCATGATCCTGCACCGCTTCGATCCGTCGAAGCCCAGGCCCGCGCCGGTGCCGGTCCACGTGATGACCGACGAGGAGCGCTGGGCGGACGCCGCCGAGCTGGGCGGTCTGGGCGCGGTGTTCGACCAGGATATGTCGAACATCCCCTTCGTCCAGGAAGGCCTGCACGCCACCACGATCGGCAAGAACGCGGTCACCCTTGGCAACTATCAGGAGTCGCGCATCCGCGACCTGCACAGAACCCTGGAACGGTACATACTCCCCACCTGAAGCGTATCCCTGCGCTATACCGTTCCTGCGCGAGCCCCGGCCTTCCCCGGCCGGGGCTCATCCATTCCCGGCTGGTTCGGGAAAATGGAGATGGTTCGCCGCCAAGGCGACATCGGCGCCGATGTCCGTGGCCAAGGGCGTGGTTCGTTCATAGAATGGCGCCGCAATCCCGCCGAAACTTCAGGATCGCCGGTCACCGTCATGCCCGCCGCCAAGCACCCCCGGTTCGATGTCCATGCACTCGAAGCCCTTGCCGGCGACAGGGTGTTCGCCCGCGGCGAGGCGTATTTCCGCGACGGCCTGGTGGACATTCTCGGCATCGAACCGGAGCGCGTCGTGGCGCGCGTCGCGGGTACGGAGGACTACCGCACCGTCGTCATCGGCCGAGGCAAACGGATCGGCGGCGAATGCTCGTGCCCCGCTTTCGAACGCGAGGGATTCTGCAAGCACATGGTGGCGGCGGCGCTGGCGGGAAATGCCGCCGCGGCCTCCGGCGAGGCGAGCGACGGCGGCGTCCTCGCCCGGATACGGACCCATCTCGCAACCCGGGATACCGCTTATCTGGTCGGGATCGTCATGGAGATCGCCGAGCGCGACCCGGCGTTGCTCCGCAAGCTCGAAATCACCGCCGCCGCGGCCGATGCCGACGATGGTACGCTCGACGCACGGTTGCGCGCGGCGATCCGCGACGCGACCCGCACGCACGACTTCGTCGATTACCGGGACGCGCCGGAATGGGCCGCCGGCCTGCATCAGGCGCTGGACCTGCTCCGCGATATCACGTCCGGACCGCGCTCGGCGCTGGCCGTCTGACGGCTCACGAGGCCGTTGTTCAGGTCCAGC
>CAZVVC010000250.1:0-5599 GCA_964630425.1 uncultured Bifidobacterium sp.
AAGCCGGGTTGCTCGTTCCACTCGTCCCAGGTTTCGAGGTTCAGCGAGGACAGGCAGCACACGGCGGTGCGCTCCTCGCCGTTGTGGTCGGTGCCGGTGGCCAGCGTGATCTCGCTGCACAGGTTCGAGGTCGAGACCGACAGGCCCAGCTCGCGCTGGTGCTTGGGCAGCGCGCGGTTCACCGCGTCGATGTTGAGGATGTAGGGCTCGCCCGTTTGTAGCCGGTTCTCCAGGATGCGCTGCCAGAGCTGGCGCGCGTCCACCTGGCGGATCGTCTCGCCGCTCTTGGGGCTGATCAGCCCGAAGCTCTCGCCGTCGCGCACCGCTTCCATGAACGCATCGGTGATGTTGATGCCGTGGTGCAGGTTCAGGCCCTTGCGGTTGAAGTCGCCCGACGGCTTGCGGATCTCGAGGAACTCCTCGATCTCCGGGTGGTGGATGTCCAGATAGACGGCGGCCGAGCCGCGGCGCAGCGAGCCCTGGCTGATCGCCAGCGTCAGGCTGTCCATCACGTGGATGAACGGCACGATGCCCGAGGTCTCGCCGCAACCCTTCACCGGCTCGCCGATGGAGCGGACCTTGCCCCAATAGGTGCCGATGCCGCCGCCGTTGGAGGCGAGTGCCACGTTCTCGTTCCAGATGGAGACGATGCCGTCCAGCGAATCCGGCACGGCGTTGAGGAAGCACGAGATCGGCAGGCCGCGCGTGGTGCCGCCGTTGGACAGGATCGGCGTCGCCGGCATGAACCACAGCCGCGAGATGGCGTCGTAGATGCGCTGGGCGTGGTCGTGGTCGTCCGCATAGGCGCAGGCGACGCGCGCGAACATGTCCTGATACGATTCGCCGGGCAGCAGATAGCGGTCTTCCAGCGTCGCCTTGCCGAACGGCGTCAGCAGGTCGTCGCGGTCGCGGTCGAGGACGAGGTCGGCCGGCGTGGGGCGGGGCGCCAGCGGCATGGGCAGCGGCGCGCGCTTGACCGGCTCCACGCTCGCTTCGGTGGCCGCGAAGTGCAGCGGCAGCTGGGACGGCGGAATCGGCATGGGCCGCGCCGCCGGCGGCTGCTGCACCAGATTGCCTTCACGATCGAAATCATAGGCGAGCGTCGACATGCACCGATCCTTCCTTGCCGCGGGTTCCGGAGAATCGAAGGGCAGAGCTGGCGCAAACACCCAGCACGCACCCCACGGGCCCCTCCGCCCTGGGACGTCTTCATTTTACCGGCGGCGCCTTTCCCGGTTCGGCGGCCCCGGATCTTCGCGGTTTTCCGCGCTCTCCGGCGGCCAGTGCAACCCCCAAATATGAGGACCGAGCGGTGCCGCAGACCCCATATCTTGTGCCTGTGCCGGGGTAGCGTCAAGCCGGATGTCATCGCAAATTCGTGATTGTGTGCTTGACATCGACGCCTCCACGGATTCGGGCGCCCGAGGCGGGAAATGGCCGATCGTAGTCCTGCCCGTTCGCCGCCAGCCCCTTCGGCAGGGTGTGGCAGGGGAACCACATGTGGAAGGTGACGCTCCCATCTCATCCAGGTCGGCCAAGCACCTTGAATAGACCGGACGCGGCACGCATTCTAGCGTCAAACAGGGAGTTCATATGAGCACTGACAGCAAACATCCGGAAACCTTGGTCCTGCATGCCGGCTACCGCGCGGACAGCGCGACGGGCGCGGTCGCCGTGCCGATCTACCAGACCACGTCCTACCAGTTCCAGGACACGGCGCACGCGCAGCGGCTGTTCGCGCTGGAGGAGCTGGGGAACATCTACACGCGGATCATGAATCCGACGACCGCGGTGCTCGAGGACCGCATGGCGGCGCTGGAAGGCGGCGCGGCGGCGCTCGCGGTGGCGTCGGGACAGTCGGCGTCGGCGCTGGCGCTGCAGAACCTGGCGTCGGCCGGCGACAACGTGGTCAGCTCCACCGATCTCTATGGCGGCACCTGGAACCTGTTCAACAACACGCTGCGCGCCCAGGGCATCGAGGTGCGCTTCGCCGACCCGGCCGACCCGGAAAGCTTCCGCCGCGCCACCGACGACCGCACCCGCGCCTATTATGCCGAGACGCTGCCCAATCCCAAGCTGCAGGTGTTCCCCATCGCCGAGGTGGCCGCCATCGGCCGCGAATTCGGCGTGCCGCTGATCATGGACAACACCGCCGCGCCCATCCTGTGCCGGCCGCTGGACCACGGGGCGGCCATCGTCGTCTATTCGCTGACCAAATATATCGGCGGCCACGGCACCTCCATCGGCGGCGTGATCGTCGACGGCGGCAATTTCGACTGGGAGGTTCATCCCACACGCCAGCCGAACCTGACCCGGCCCGACCCGTCCTATCACGGCGCCGTCTGGGCCGAGGCGGCCAAGCCGCTGGGGCCGATCGCCTACATCCTGCGCGCCCGCACCGTGCTGCTGCGCGACCTGGGCGCGGCGCTCAGCCCCATGAACGCGTTCCAGATCATCCAGGGGCTGGAAACCCTGCCGCTGCGCATGGAGCGGCATTGCGCCAATGCCGCGATGGTCGTCGACTGGCTGGCGCGGCACCCGTCCGTCACCCACGTGATCCATCCCAGCCAGCAGACCGGGGAAGCCCGGCGCCGCGCCGACGCCTATCTGAAGGGCGGCTATGGCGGCCTGCTGGGATTCGAGCTGAAGGGCGGCGTCGAGGCGGGACGGCGCTTCATCGACAGCCTCAAGCTACTCTATCACGTGGCCAATATCGGCGACACGCGCAGCCTCGCCATCCACCCGGCCAGCACCACCCACAGCCAGCTCACGGCCGAGGAACAGCTCGCGGCCGGCGTCACGCAGGGCTATGTGCGCCTGTCCATCGGCATCGAGCACGTCGACGACATCATCGCCGACCTGGACCAGGCCATGCGGGCGTGAAAGGAAGGTGGGGGTGGCAGGGACGCCGCGCCACTTAGACTGAGAGGGCACCCTCCACAACCGAGAGGGCTGAGGAGGCCCGCAGGGCCGTCGCGAAGCCCGGGCAGGTCCGTGCGCGGCATCCCGCCCTTCGCGACGCGGCTTTGCCGCTCCTCAGGGCTCCCGGTTTGAAGGTAGCTCAGGTTTTGGTGAACCATGAAAAAAGCGGGCAGCGCGAGGCTGCCCGCTTTCGTGGCTTTCCGGGAGATCAGTAGCCGCTTTGCGATGCGACGGCGGTGCGCAGGTCCTCGGCCTGCGGGTTGGCGGCCTTGCGCTCGATGAGGATGTCGCGCGTGGTCAGGGACTGGCCGTAATATTTCTGGGCCATCTTGTTGCGGGCCTTGATCTTGGTGCCCTCGAGGCTGACGCCCGCGAACAGGCCGCCCTGGGTCTCGGCATGGTAATAGATGTCGCGCCGGCCGGTGGTGGTGCCGGTCGACTTGTCCACGCCGCTCTCGACCGCGACGGCGCTCACGTCGCCGCCGACCTGGGTGTTGCCGGCCATGATCTTGCGCACGGCGTTCTCGGTCATGAGGATCAGCAGGAAGCGCGTGTCCTGTCCGCCGAGCTGCAGGCCGATGCTGATCGAGCCCATGTGATAGAACGCGGGATAGCTCCACACGCCGTCCTCGCCGCGCACCAGCATCACGCCGCTGCCGCCCTCGCCGCCGATGCCGACGGCGCCCTTGACCACGGACGGGAAGATCATCACGCCGCGCGCATCCTTCAGCAGCGCGCGCACCGTGGCGTTGGTGCCCTTGTCGGTCAGATCGTCCAGGGCGTAGACCGAGGTCATGACCAGTTCCTTGGCATCGTTCTCCGATGCCGCCTGGGCCGCCGTGACCGGCAGCAGCGCGGCCGTCGCCGCGCCGGTGGCGAGGGCCACGGAAAGCGCCGCTACCTGGAATCCGCGCCGCGTGAGTTTCAGCATGTCAGTCTTCTCCTTGGTATCCGGATGCCCAAGCCCGTCTCGCACTAGATTTAGGTATTTCCATGGCCGTCGCAATTCCCCCCTCGTAACGAAGGCGGATTTCCGCCTTCAGTGGCGGCCGCGGGCGCACTCGATGCATTGCATCGCGAAGGGAAGGGCCTCGAGCCGCGCCGGGGCGATGTCCTCGCCGCAGGTCACGCACACGCCGTAGGTGCCGTCCTCGATCCGCTCCAGCGCGGCGCGGATCTGGACGATCTCGGCGCGTCCGGCGTCCTCGAGCGCCTCGTTCGCCTCGGCCGCTTCCATGTTCGTGGCCTGCTCGGCGAAATCGGCGTCCAGCGGCTGGCGCAAATCCTCGTTGAGCCGCTCGACCCGCTCGGACAATTGCGCCAGGCGGGCCCGCAGCGCCTCCGCGACGTGCTGATGATCCTTCATCCGTCGAGCCTAGCGCGAATGTGGCGGCTTGGCCATCAAATCGGCTCGCGCGGGTCAGCGGCGGGTCAGGAACACCCGCCACATGCTGACGATCGCCGCCTCGCCCACCAGCCGGTCGCTGCGGACCCGGAAGCTGTCGGCCCATTCCGAGGCGAAGTCCCGCTGGAGGATCGCGTTCACCGCGACCGTCGCCAGCATGGCGATCAGCGCGCCCGAGCTTGCCAGCGCCATGTCCTTGTGCGCGTCCCAGATGTCGCCCTGCGTGCCCAGATAGGCCATGCCCAGCTCGCCGCCGAACAGCGCCGCGGCGCCCCATTCGACCAGCTCGTAGAGCATGGAGGTGGACATCATGACGTCGAGCGGCAGGAAATAGCCCCAGAATCCCCGCACCGCCACCACGCGCAGGAATATCTCGCGCACCGGATAGGCCAGCAGCAGGCCGTAGGCGAAATGCACGACGCGGTCGTAATTGTTGCGTTCCCAGCCCAGCAGCGCGTCGAGGCTGGTGCCGGTCAGCGCCTTGAACCAGGCGTCGTAGGGCACCAGCGAATAGGTATAGTGCGACCCGATCTCGTGCAGGCACAGGAACAGGAAGATCAGCGTGGCGGACAGGCGCGAGAAGCTGAAATGCCGGTGGACCAGCGCGGCCGCCAGCAGGAAGCCGCCGACCAGCGCGTTCTCGAGCAGCCAGGCCGCCCGGTCGACCGGATGGATGGCGAGCACGGCGAACAGGATCCCGAACAGGATGCCGAGAACCCACAGATAGCGGCTATGGCTCACGCGAATTCTCCCCCGCGACACGAGAGCGCATCATAGGGCCGCGGCGGCGCAAGGACAGCCGCCTACTTCGCCCAGTCGGGGTGAAGATGCTGCTTCACCCGCGTCTGGCGGCCGTGCACGCCCACCTCCCACAACTGGAGCAGGAAGGCGCCGGTCGGCGAGTGGATGCGGTTGTCCCCGAGCTGGAGCCGCAGGAGCTTTTCCGTCTGGCCCTCCACGTCGATGAACTGGACGGCGTCCACGCCGTCGAACAGGCGCAGCGGGATGCGGTGGATCGAGGCGACCTCGTCCGGGTTGGGCCTCATGGCCGAGGTGTCCTCGGCCCAGAACACGAAGGGAGAGATGACATAGCCCGAGCGCGAGGAGATGTCGTCCAGCCGGCCCAGGAAATGGCTGCCGTCCAGGGTCAGGTTGACCTCCTCGTACATCTCGCGCAGCGCCGCCTGCATCGGTTCCTCGCCCGGATCGAGCCGGCCGCCGGGCAGGGCCCACTGGCCGGCATGCTTGTTGAGCTTCGAGGTGCGGCGCGTC
>CAZVVC010000251.1:0-5528 GCA_964630425.1 uncultured Bifidobacterium sp.
GTCGATGGCGGCCTGGGCCGCGCGGATGCCGGAGTTGGCGGCATAGAGGCTGGGATGGCTGCGGGTCGCCTCGGCCATCACCGATCCGAAATCCGCCGGCACGCTGGCCGCGGCCACGGCGTAGTCGGACAGGGCATCGGCCGGCATCACGCCGACGATCCGCTGGAAGCGCGCGGTGACGTCGTGGAGGTTGGCTTCCTCGGTCAGCAGGTTCGCCTGGGCCAGCGCGAGGCGGCCGTTGGCCTGTTGCAGGTCGACCCGGTTGCCGACGCCGGTGTCGGCCCGTTCGCCGATCCGCTTCAGCACGCCCTGATGGGTGTCCTGGTTGGTCTTCGCGAGCGCCACGGTTTCGCGGTACTGGCGGACGTCCTCATAGGCCTCGATGGCCTCGAGCGCCTTGGTCTGAACCGCGTCGAGCAGCTCGTAATAGCGCGTCAGGCGGCTCTGGTCGGCCTGCTCGAGGCGGCTGCGCACGAAGAAGCCGTCGAACAGCATCTGGGTGATCGACACTTCGACCGAATCCCGGGTGAACCAGCCGCGATTGTCGTATTCGCGCTTGGCCCGGCCGAAGTCGCCGTTGATGTCGACGGAGGGCAGATAGCCGCCCTTCACCGCGCGCCGGTCGTCGCCGGAAGCCAGGAAGGCTTCCCAGCGGGCCTGCACCTCGGGCTGGTGATTGATCGCCAGCTCGATCGCCCGGTTGACGGTCGAGACCGGCGCGTCGAGCGCGACCTCCTGCGCCGATGAAGAATTCATCACCGCTACGCTTGACACAAAAGCCGCTAAGGCTGCCGCTGCATGCCGCATGAAACACCCCCTGGATTGCACACACGCCCTCGGCCGGAGTTGGCCCCGTCCGCTGGCTCTTTACTGGCTAACAACAATCTTGAGAGGAGGAAAGCGGGAGAGTGTAAACTATGTTTGCGGGTATATTTACCCAGTAATACTAATGCATAATCTGTTTTTATTTAATAATACGCGATTGACTTTTCTCCCAACCCCATTATCCCCAAAGAATTCCATAAAATTAGAAATTATTCCAAGTCCCGTGTGTTCTTCTCCGTGACGCCGCGCCGACTGAGCGAGGCCCTTCGACCGCAGGTATGTGTGGAAGCGCAACCTGCACAACTAAATGTTGCGATCAGAAGACGCCCCCCTAGCGGCCCTCGGCTACCCCGCTGAATCGGGAGGCGGTCCTTCCGAATCTGGAGCCGGCGCTGGGGGAATCGGCCCCGATTCGGCCGTGTCAGAGGGGGCCGATCCAGGCAGGGAGAGGCGGCTTGGCCAGCGGCTGGCTGGCACAGAAGCCGTGGTTGCCGCCGAACGTCTAACCTGCAAACCGCATGCGTTTCGGGGACATCCTCGATCCCCGCCGCTATGCTGGCGCCGAACCGGTAACCAGGGAGCCGACCGCGTGAACATTCCGGACGATATCTTCACCGAGCCCGATGACGTCGATGCCGAAACGCTGACCAATCTGGGGCCGCTGCGCCGTCTTGCCGGAATCTGGCAAGGGCACCGGGGCGTCGACGTCAATCCCAAGGCCGACGGCCCGGAGCAGCGGGACTATTACGAGCGCATCGAGATGCTGCCGATCGACCCGCAGGCCAACGGTCCGCAGCTTTTCTACGGGCTGCGGTACCATGTGCATATCAACACCAGGGAAGAGGCCATCACCTTTCACGACCAGGTCGGGTACTGGCTGTGGGAACCCGCCACCGGCCTCATCCTTCAGACGCTGACGATACCGCGCGGACAGGTCGCGATCGCCGCCGGGCACGCCAAGCCGAACGATACCAGGCTGGTGCTGACCGCCGAGCGCGGCCAGACCGAATACGGCATCTGCTCGACGACGTTCCTCGAGCTGGCCTTCCGGACGGACTCCTACCGCATCGAGGTCGAGTTCCACGACGACGGCTCCTGGAGCTACGTGGCCGAGACGACCCTGGTGGTGAAGGGAGAGGACACGCCCTTCCTGCACCGCGACGGGAACACGCTGACGAAGGTCGCCGAGGCCGATCCGAATCCGTGGGCCCGGATCGTCCGCGAATCGAAAGGGAAGTAAAGCCGAACGCCGGCCTGCCCTGCCCGGACACGCGGTGTGTCCAAGGCAGGGCGGCGGCGGATCAGATGCGCTCGACGATGATGGCGGGTGCCATGCCGCCGGCGGCGCACATGGTGACGAGGCCGCGCTTCAGGTCGCGGCGCTCCAGCTCGTCGATCACGGTACCGATCAACAGCGAGCCGGTGGCGCCGATGGGATGACCGAGGGCGATGGCGCCGCCGTTGACGTTCACCTTCTCGCGGTCGAGGTCGAGGTCGCGCTGGAACTTCTCGGCGACCACGGCGAAGGCCTCGTTGATCTCCCACAGGTCGATGTCGTCCTTGGTGAGGCCGGCCTTCTCAAGCGCCTTCCTCGCGGCCGGCACCGGCGCGTTGAGCATCAGCGTCGGGCAGTCGCCCATGTTGGCATAGGCGACGATGCGGGCGCGCGGCGTCAGGCCGTGCTTCCTCGCATAGTCCGGCGAGGCCAGCAGGATCGCGCCGGCCCCGTCGACCACGCCCGAGCTGTTGCCGGCATGGTGGACGTGGTTGAATTGCAGCCCCGCGTATTTCTGCTGGATCAGCTTGCGGAAGGTCATCCCCGTCTCGTCCAGCGCCACGTCGGCCAGCGCCTCGAACGAAGGCTTCAGCGCGGCGAGCGCCTCGGCCGTGGTCTGCGGCCGAGGGAACTCCTCGCGGTCGAGGGCCAGCGTGCCGTCCTCGTTGTGGACCGGGACGATGCTGCGGTCGAACCGGCCCTCGCCGATGGCGATGGCGGCGCGCCGCTGGCTTTCCAGGGCGAGCGCGTCCACGTCCTCGCGGGTGATGCCCTCCAGCGTGGCGATGGCGTCGGCGCAGATGCCCTGATGCGACTGGGGATGGCTGGCGCGCAGGCGCAGGTTGCCCCGGTCCATCAGCATCGGCCCGTCGCCGCGCACCGTGCCGGTGTAGGACATCATCTCGGTGCCGCCGGCGATGACCAGATCCTCCATGCCCGACATGATCGAGGCGGCGGCCATGTTCACCGTGGTGATGCCCGAGCCGCAGAACCGGTCGAGGGTCACGCCGCTGGAGCGGATGTCGTAGCCGGCGTCGAGCGCCGCCATGCGGCCCATGTCCGCGCCCTGCTTGCCCACCTGGCTGGACGTGCCCCAGATGATGTCGTCCACGTCGCCGGTGTCGATGTGGTTGCGCTCGGCGATGGCGCGCAGCACGGTGGCCGCGAGATGCTGCGGATGCAGATGGGCCAGCGCGCCCTTGCCCACCTTGCCGACGCCGCGCGGCGTCCGGCAGGTGTCGATGATCCAGGCTTCGGTCATTGGTATCTCCCTGAGTTTCGTTCGGATATCAGCGCGGCGCCATGCGGATCGCGCCGTCGAGGCGGCCAGATCAGCGCGGCGCCATCCTGATGGCGCCGTCGAGCCGGATCGACTGGCCGTTGAAATAGGAATTGCGCACCAGCTCCAGCACCAGCGAGGCGTATTCCTCGGGCAGGCCCAGGCGCGCCGGGAACGGCACCTGCTCGGCCAGCGCCTGCAACACCTTCTCGGGCCGGTTCATCAGCAGCGGCGTGGCGAACAGGCCGGGCATGATGGCGTTGATGCGGATGCCGTCGCGGGCCATGTCGCGGGCGGCCGGCAGGATCATGCCGTTGATGCCGGACTTGGCCGAGGCATAGGCCACCTGCCCGATCTGGCCCTCGATCGCCGCCACCGAGGCGGTGCAGGTGATGACGCCGCGCTCGCCGTGCTCCAGCGGCTCCAGCGCCGCCATGCCGGCCGCCGACATGGTGGTGCAGCGGAACGTGGCGATCAGGTTGAGCTGGATGACGAAGTTGAAGGTGTCGGTGGCATAGCGGGTGATCTCGCCCGTGGTCTTGTCGCGGGCGATGGTCTTGCCGGCGCGGCCGCCGCCGGCGCAGTTCACCAGGATGCGCTCCTGGCCGTTGGCGGCGCGGGCCTTCTCGAACCCGGCAAGGCAGCTTTCCTCCGAGGTGACGTCGACCTCGCAGAACACGGCGCCCAGTTCCCTGGCGGCCTTGAGGCCGTTCTCCACGTTGACGTCGAATATGGCGACCTTCGCGCCCTGCCCGATCAGCGCCTTCGCCGTCGCATAGCCCAGGCCCGATGCGCCGCCGGTGATGACGGCGGCGGTCTCGTTGGTGATCTTCATCGTCTCCATTCCCCTTCGAAGTGGCGTTCGCGCATATGGACACTGTTTGGGCGGCAGAGTCCATGAAGCTGATGTTCATTTTTCACGGAAAACGCGCCGGCGATCCCGATCCGGGCGAGCCGATCCGCCACGGAGGCGAAATGATCGCCCAGGGCCAGCCTTCCACAGCGAAAAGAGGCTGCGTCCCGCCGCGCGAAACGGCAAGATACAGGCCATGAAAAACGTCCGGCCCGCAAGACGATACCGTGTGATCGCGATGGTGGCGGTCTTCGCCGCGATCGCGGGCTGTTCCGGCAATGTCAGGACCGAGGTGTCGAGCCTGGGCGGCGCCGCGCATCCCATCGCGCAGCCGCGGTCCTACCGCATCGCCGACGTTCCCGAGGCCGACGCCCACTACGCCACCCTGCGCGCCCTGCTCGACGAACGCCTGCAAGGCGCCGGCTACACGCCGGCCGGCGGGGACGATTTCCACTATCTCGTCCAGCTGGCATACACCGTCCGCCCGGCCAATGTCGGGACCTATGGCGACAGCCAGCCCGCCTCGAAGGAGGCGGCCGGCTGGCTGTCGCGCCCGGCGGGAAGCGAGTCGAAATCCGCCTATGGCGTCGCCATCCACATCTCCGACCGGGCCAGCGGACGCGAGCTTTACCGCGTCGCGGCGACCGAGACCCACAAGGAGGGCGATTTCGCCGCCGTCGCGCCCCATCTGCTCGACGGCGCGCTGGGCCAGTTCCCCTATGCCGAGGACGGCACCCGCGTCCTGGAGCGTCCGCGGGACCGCTGAGAGATCAGCCGTCGAGCGATCAGTCGTTAAGCAATCAGGCGCCCTGCGCCAGCGCCGGGAACCGCAGGATGACGGTCGTTCCCTCGTGCGGCCGGCTGACGCATTCGATCGTGCCGCCATGACGGGACACCACCGTCTCGACCAGCGCCATGCCCAGGCCCGCGCCGTCCACATAGCCCGCATGCGCCAGCGCGAACCGCTGGAACGGCTTGAACAGCGCGGCGACCTGCTCCTCGCTCATCCCCCAGCCGTGATCGGCCACCACGCAGCGGACGACATCGCCCTCGCGTCCGATCGTGCAGAGCACCTCGGTGCCCGGGTCGCTGTACTTGATGGCATTGCTGATGAGGTTGATGAAAGCCCGCGTCATCAGGCCGCGATCGGCCTCGACGAGGAACTCCTCCTCGCAGCCGGAGGTGTGGATGGCGATGTTCTTTTCCGAGGATTGCGGCCACAGCTCGTCCACGGCCTCGAGCAGCACGTCGGACAGATCGACCTCCTCGAGCGCGTAATTGACCGTCCGGGCGCG
>CAZVVC010000252.1:0-5466 GCA_964630425.1 uncultured Bifidobacterium sp.
CTGAGTCGCATCCCCAGTTTACGCCCATCGGCGAAAAAGGGTTCCTTCGGTCCGGGGCAATGTGGATTGCACGTGGAAAGAGGCGCGCCCATATTGGTCGGGCCTACGTCAGGAGACCGAGATGAACGCCCTGCTCGAACGTGTTTCGATCGATCCCCGGGTTTGCGGCGGCAAGCCCTGCATCAGGGGGACCCGTATATGGGTATCCCTGATTCTCGACCTGATGGCGGACGGTGCGACGGAAGCCATGCTGCTTGCCGAATATCCGCAGCTCACCCATGAAGACGTCATGGCCACACTGGCCTTCGGGGCCGAGGCGGCGCGGGGACGTGTCGTCGCGGTGCCTCTCGGCGATGCGGCGTGAAGCTCAAGCTCGACGAGAATATCGGCCGGCGCGGATATGATTTCCTGAAGGAAGCGGGCCACGACGTCATGACGGTCGTTGAACAGCGGTTAGGCGGGGCCGAGGATGAGCGTATCTTCAGCGTCTGCGCCGGCGAAGGGCGCGTGCTGGTCACGCTGGATCACGATTTCGGTCAAATTCTACGTTTCCCGCCGCAGAATGCCGCAGGCATCGTGATCCTGGAGCTTGGTCCCAAGGCATCGCTGTTCGCGATCCTGGCGCGCCTGCGGGACTTCGTCGCGCTGGCCGAAACCGAGCCGGTGGCCGGATCGCTCTGGATCGTGTCACCGGGGCAGGGTGGCATCCATGACGGGCGATAGCCGCGCAAAATCCGGGATGCGGCCCGGAAAATGGATTAAAAGCGTTCCCGAACCGCATTCGGAGGCTCCATGACAGAAACCGCCATCGACCGTGCCGCCATGGGACGCCTCGCCAAGGCGCTGGCCTTCATCCTCAGCCCCGGCCATCCCACGGTGGTGGCGCTGCGCACCGCGTCCGAGACGGGCGCGGCCGCCGACATCAAGAAGGCGCGCGCCCTCTTCCTGAAGCTGAAGCCCGGCGAGCGCCAGGCCGCCATGAACATGCTGAAGGATTAGGTCCGGGCGGCCGCGCGACAACGCGGTGGCGGTTTACGGCCTCGCCGATATGATCGGCGCCCAGACCAAGGGAGAATGATCATGGCCAAGATGCGCGCGTGGGTGTCCGAGGAGCCCGGTTACGAGAACCTGAAGCTGGTGGAGCGGGAGGTCCCGAAGCCCGGCCCCGGCCAGGTGCTTCTGAAGATGACGGCGGCCAGCCTCAACTACCGCGACACCGCCGTGGTGAAGGCGGCCTATGCGGCGCCGCGCCTGCCGGCGGTGGTGCCGTGCTCGGACGGCTGCGGCGAGGTGGTCGAGGTGGGCGCGGGCGTCACCCGCGTCAAGGTGGGCGACCGGGTCGCGCCGATGTTCTTCCAGGACTGGCTGACCGGCCCGCGCAAGGCCGAATACGTCAACACCGCGCTGGGCGCCGGGCTCGACGGCTGCCTCCAGGAATACATGTGCCTCGAGGAGCGCGGCGTGTCCAAGGTGCCCGCGCACCTGACCGACGCCGAGGTGGCGACGCTCCCCTGCGCCGCGCTCACCGCCTGGAACACCCTGTTCTGCACCGGGCGGCTGAAGGCCGGCGACACGGTGGTGGTGCAGGGCACGGGCGGCGTCTCCATGTTCGCGCTGCAATTCGCGCGCATGGCCGGCGCCAAGGTGATCGCCACGTCCTCGTCGGACGAGAAGCTGCGGCAGGCCGAACAGCTCGGCGCGACCGGCCTCGTCAACTACAGGACCACGCCGAAGTGGGGCTCGGAGGTCCAGAAGCTCACCAACGGCGGCGGGGCGGACATCGTCGTCGAGGTGGGCGGCGTCGGCACCATGCTGGAATCGCTGAAGGCGATCCGCATCGGCGGCTTCGTCGGCGTGATCGGCGTGCTGACCGGCGGCTCGGGCGGCGAGATGCCGACGGCCTACATCATGGGCAAGAGCGCCCACGTCAACGGCATCTCGGTGGGCAGCCGCGACTGGTTCGAGGACATGTGCGAGGCCATCGACGCCGCCCGGCTCCGGCCGGTGATCGGCGCCCGCTTCGGCTTCGATCAGGCCAGGGACGCGTTCGCCGCCATGACCTCGCAGACCGTCGTCGGCAAGATCGTCGTCGACATCGGCTAGCTCGATCGGCTTTCGCCCTACCGCTCCGGCGGCGCGCCGGGCGGCGGGATGGCGGGCCTGGGGCCGTCGGCGTCCGGCGGCCGGCACGTCCCGGGGCGGCGGTAATGGCAGATGCTGGCGGTCGCGTTGCGCCAGTCGGCATAGCCGCCGTCGCGGCACGAGACCTTCCGGTAGGACGCCGGCAGGTCGGCGCGCGGGCTCGCCGTCAGGATGTCGCTGTAATAGGCCGAGTGCCGCGCGAGGTCGGTCACCTCGTCATAGACCGGCACGTGCCGGTGCAGCACCGTGTAGCCGCCCAGGAAGGTCATCTGCACCTCGGGCGCCAGTCCCAGGCCGCAGAGCGCCGGACCCTCGCGCACGTCGGCGAGCGCCGCCAGCCCGACCGAGCCGTGGCGCCATTCGTCGGCCATGCCGGGCAGGCGCGCCGCCAGCAGCGAGCAGAACGCCAGGACCAGCACGCCGACGCGCGGCGCCGTCCCTTCGGGCAGCAGCTTCATGCCGTCGACCGCCGCGGCGATGCGCTGCAGCCCCATGCCCATGGGGATCATCAGGCAGGCGAGCGCCGGATAGACGTAGCGGTACTCGCGCTGCGGGATCAGCGAATAGGTGGCGAAGACGACCAGCGCCGCCGCCAGCCAGACCCGGTTGCCGCGCGCGCCGGCGGCGATCAGCAGCACCAGGAACGGCAGCGCGCTTCCCCAGTGCAGCACCAGCATGTCGACCAGCGCGTGCCATGGCTGGGTGCCCGCCGCCGAGGGCGCGCCCGACAGCGCGCCGCCCGCCCATGTGCCGATGAAGCCGGCGCCCAGCCGCGCATATTCGAACACGGCGGCGAGCGGCGGGCGGCCCACGCTCAGGTCCGCCAGTCCATAGGGCACCAGGGCGATGACGCCGCCCGCGACCAGAAGTCCCCAGCCGCGGGCGTCGCGGCCGATGGCCAGCAGCGCGGCGGCCGCCATGGCCGGGCCGAGGGCCGGGCGCAGGCAGAACGCCGCGCCCAGGCACAGGCCGGCCCACAGCGGCGCCGGCCCGCCCCGCCGGGTCAGCTGGTAGAGGCCCAGCACCAGCAGCGGCGCGGCCAGCGAGTCCATCAGCGGGTGCGGCGCGAACAGCAGCATCTCGCACCACAGGGCCGCCGGCGCGGCGACGACCACGCCGCGCCTCCAGCCGTCGCCCATGCGGAACGCCGCCCAGACGATCACCAGGGACCATGCGCATATCACGGCGCGGATCAGCGGCATGTAGAAACCGGGTCCCAGCCCCAGCTCGCGCGCCAGCCACAGGAATGGGGTGAACAGCGCCGGCGGCACCACCGAACGGATGCCGTAGTCCCAGTCCCAGCTCGTGACGCCGTAGCCGAACACCCAGCGGTGCGCGTGCTCCAGGATCTGGTAGATCTGGTCGGGCCAATGGATGCTGGGCAACGGAAGGGAGACGGCCAGGCGGATCGCCCAGGCCGCCAGCAGCAGGCCGGCCAGCGCCACCGTGCCGGGCGCGCGCCACGCGGGTTCGCCGGTGCCTGGGGCCGCCGGGGCCGTCATCGGGCGTGCATCGGCCGGCCCGGCATCAGGCGGCCGCGGCGCGGCGTTCCCGGCGCTGCGACAGACGGGCGAACAGCAGCCCTCCCAGCGCGCCGACGGCGCATTGCGCGGCGAACCCGCCCCAGCCGCGGGCGCCGGCCACCATGTCGATGCCCAGCACCGCGCCCATGATCGCCAGCATGGCGGCAATGGCGGCCGCGCCGCCCACGGCGTAGCTGAACGGCCGGGACAGCCTTGTGCGCGGCCACAGAGCGCCGGTCAGCAGGAAGCCCAGCAGCAGGGCGGCGGCGACGAACAGGGCATAGAGCGGCGCCATGCCGGCGACGTCGTGGACGGTGACGCGCAGCATTTCCGCGCCGCCGATCTCCGCGCCCAGCCCGCGCAGGCCGGCCATGACGAACTGGCTGCTGGCCGCCACCGCCAGCACGGCGGTCACCGCCACCGCGGCCACGAACGACAGGATCAGCCTGACTGCCCTCACGGTATCCTCCCCCGGTTCCCTTTTGCCCGCCATGCGGTAAGCTGGGACGATCTTTGGCGGTGCGGAGAAGGATGTCCATGACAATCGCGAGGGTCCGGTGCCTGCTGGCCGCCTGCCTCCTGCTGTGCTCGGCGGGCGCGGCCGCGGCCAAGGATTATGCGGTCGAAACGGTGCTGACCGGCCTCGCGCGGCCGTGGAGCCTGTCGTTCCTGCCCGACGGCGCCATGCTGATCACCGGCCACGAGGGCGCCCTCTGGATCGTGCGCGGCGGCAAACCGCCGGCGCCGATCCGCGGCCTGCCGCCGGTCGAGTTCGCCGGCCAGGGCGGCTTCTTCGAGGCGCTGCCCCATCCCGGCTTCGCCGGCAACCGGCTGATCTACCTGTCCTATGCCCACAAGGGGCCGGACGGCAACACGCTGCGGGTGGCGCGCGCCACCCTGGGCAGCGACGCGCTCAGCGGCCTGACCGTGCTGTTCGAGAGCAAGCCCGGCCGCGGAACGTCGGTGCACTATGGCGGGCGCATGGCCTGGCTGCCGGACGGCACCCTGCTGGTGACCGGCGGCGACGGCTTCAACTACCGCGAGCAGGCGCAGAAGCTGGGCAACCACTACGGCAAGATCGTGCGCATCCGCGACGACGGCACCGTGCCCGCCGACAATCCATTCACCGGCCGCAAGGACGCGCTGCCGGAGATCTGGTCCTACGGCCACCGCAACGTCCAGGGCATCGTCCACGATCCGGCCAGCGGCCGGGTCTATGCCCACGAGCACGGCCCGCGCGGCGGCGACGAACTCAACGTCATAGAGAAGGGCGCCAATTACGGCTGGCCGCTGGCCACCAGGGGCGTGGACTATTCGGGCGCCTACATCACCCCGTTCAAGACCTATGAGGGGACGAAGGACGCCATCGTCGACTGGACGCCGTCCATCGCGCCCTGCGGGATGACGCTCTATCGGGGCGCGGCCTTCCCCCAATGGGACGGCGACCTGTTCGTCGGCGCGCTGGCCGGGCGCAGCGTGCACCGCATCGACATGGAGGACGGCAAGGTCGTCGGCCAGGACGTGATGCTCGAGGACATGGGCGAGCGCATCCGCGACATCCGCACCGGCCCGGACGGCCTGCTCTACGTCCTCACCGACGGCGAAGGCGGCAAGCTGCTGCGGATCAGGCCGGACTGAGGAAGGAGCCCCGGCGCGGAGGAGCGTGGGAAGGCATCACCCTTCCTCACACTTCTTCACACGTTCAGTGCGCCGGAATCCGGCCCATGCGATCCAGACCGGGCCGGACGGTCATTCGGCGGCGACGGAGCGGGCCTTGTCCTCGGGGCCGACGCCGCAGCGG
>CAZVVC010000253.1:0-5423 GCA_964630425.1 uncultured Bifidobacterium sp.
TCCATCTCGTATTCCTGCCGCTTGTAGGCGACGGTACCCGCCGAGTTGACCAGCACGTCGAGCCGGTCGATGCCCGGATCGAACGCCCTCACGGCCTCGTCGTTCCCCACGTCGAGCTGGAAGAACCGCATGCCCTCGCAGTCGGTGTCGGCGTAGTCGGCGGCCGAGGCGCGGGTGCCGGTGATGACCACCGAGGCGCCGCAATCGCGGAAGCTGCGGGCGATGCCGTTGCCGATGCCGCTGGAGCCGCCGGTGACCAGCACCGTCTTGCCGGTGAAATCGAGCGCGTTCCTGAACATGATCCTTCCCGCTTTCCGTGTCGCATGGGTTACAGTCGCGCGACACTCTACTGGACCGAAACCGGGGAACAATCGAAAACGCCCATGCGCATCGGACTCGCCCTGCCCCAGCTCGGCCTCGCCGCCACGCCGAAAGTCATCAAGCGCTTCGCGGCGGATGCCGAGGCCGCCGGCTTCGATAGCCTGTGGGTGCACGAGCGGCTGTTCAACCCGCAACACCCGCCGCGCCCGGACGCGCCGGGCCAGGACCTGTCCCCCCTGGAGCTGCTGTCCTTCGCCGCGGCGGTGACCGACAGGATCAGGCTGGGCACCTCCGTCATCACCCTCGGCTATCACCGGCCGATCATGCTGGCCAAGCAGGCGGCCACGCTCGACGTGCTCTCGGAAGGCCGGGCGATCCTGGGCGTGGGCCTCGGCCTCAACAAGGAGGAATACCGCCAGAGCGACATCGACTTCCACACCCGCGGCAGGCGCAGCGCCGAGTTCATCCACGCGCTGCGGGCGTGCTGGAAGGCCGATCCGGTGGCGTTCCGCGGCGAGTTCTTCGACATCCCTCCATCGGCCACCAGCCCCAAGCCCGTGCAGCGCAACGAGGCGGGCGAGCCGGCCATCCCGATCATCGGCGGCTTCAGCTCCAAGCCCGGCCAGCGCCGCACCGCCGAGCTGTGCGACGGCTGGCAGACCGCCGGCAAGGACCTGGCGACCGCCATGAGCGACTATCAGGAAGCCGACCGCGCCGCGCGGGAGGACTTCGGGCGCGGCCGGCTGCCCTGCTACTGGCGCGTCTGGGCCATCCCGCCGTTCTCGCGGCGCACCGCGCCGAAGCAGATCGGCGACCGGGCCGTGGCCTACTGGCTCGGCTCCATCGAGGAAATGGCCGAGCAGGTCGCCGCCGCCCGCGAGGCCGGCGTCGACGAGGTGATCATGGACAGCAACCGCTTCCTCGACGACGGCACCGAAGACGACTGGGACCGCCAGGTGGACGCCTTCGCGTCATTGGTCGAGGTCGCGCATGGAAAGTGATGTATTGGATTAGGTTGATTATTTAATCCGTTATTTTTACTTGTCATCCCGCCGAAGGGCGGGATCCAGCCGGGGCAAGGACACGAACCGCGCAAATCGCTCGTTCCAACGAAAGACTCTTTTGGTGAACCGACCCTATGGCGAGAGTGTGGCCCTATGCCCGACTGGAGCCGGCCTGTGCCGGGATGACGGCTGAAGGGCGAGCCTTGCACGGGAATAACCGTCAACAATCGGCGCGCGCCGGGAAGATCAGGCTGGCGTCGCCGTAGGAATAGAAGCGGTAGTGTTCGCGGATGGCGTGCGCATAGGCTGCCTTCATCGTCTCCAGCCCGGCGAAGGCGCTGACCAGCATGAACAGCGTGCTTTTCGGCAGGTGGAAATTGGTCATCAGCACGTCCACCGCCCGGAAGCTGTAGCCCGGCGTGATGAAGATGTCGGTTTCTCCGGCGAAGGGGCGGATCGTGCCGCTTTCGTCCGCGGCGCTTTCCAGCAGCCGCAGCGAGGTGGTGCCGACGGCGACGATCCGGCCGCCCTTGCGCCGCGCCTCGTTCAGCCGGTCGGCGGTTTCGCGGGTGATCTCGCCCCATTCCGCGTGCATGCGGTGCTCGGCCGTGTCCTCGGACTTCACCGGCAGGAAGGTGCCCGCGCCCACATGCAGGGTCAGCGTGACATGGCCGACGCCCGCCTCCGCGAGACGGCCCATCAGGCCGTCGGTGAAGTGCAGGCTGGCCGTCGGCGCGGCGACGGCGCCGTCACGGGCCGCGAACATGGTCTGGTAGTCGGCCAGGTCGTGGGCGTCGGTGCCGCGCTTGCCGGCGATGTAGGGCGGCAGCGGCATCTCGCCCCGCTCGATGATGGCGAGGTCCAGCTCGGCGCCCGCGCGGTCGAAGCACAGCAGGATGTCGCCGCCCTCGCCCTTCATCATCACCGTGGCGGCAAGGCCGTCCAGATGGATGTCGTCGCCGACGCGCAGGCGCTTGCCGGGCCGCGCGAACGCCTGCCAGTGCTGCGCGTCGACGCGCTTGTGGAGCAGCAGCTCGATCCGCGCCGCGCCGCGCGCGCCGTCGGCCTGGCGGACCCCGTAGAGCCGCGCGGGGATGACCCGCGTGTCGTTGAACACCATCACGTCGCCGGCGCACAGCAGCCCCGGCAGATCGGCGACGCCCGCATCCACCAGTCCATCGTCCATCAGTCCCTTCCGGGCGACGACCAGCATGCGCGCCGCGTCCCGCGGCTTCGCCGGGCGCAGCGCGATACGGTCCTCGGGAAGCTCGAAGTCGAAATCCGAAACTTTCATGGCCGCGTCAATGCCGGAACGCTCCCGCGAAGCAAAGCACAAAGTGGGGAATTATTTTTACCCGGGTGATATTGACGGATGCGGCTCGCCGGCGTACATCCACGTCCTGTCACCGGAGAGCCTGTCATGACCGACCACGCCACCTGCACCGCCTTCCAGGGAAACCGCCGGATCGCCAGCGGCGATCTGACCTGGGTCGCCCTGGCCGTCAAGGAAGCCATCGAGCGCGACGGGGAGACGCCCGTGCTGATCTTCGACGACCGGACGAGCCGGCCGATCGAGATCGATTTCCGCGGCACCCGTGACGACGTGCTGCGCCATCTGGTCGCCCGCGAGCCTGCCGCCGAGGCCGATCCGGCGGCGCCGGTTCGCCGTCCCGGCCGGCCACGCCTCGGCGTCGTCTCGCGCGAGGTCACCCTGCTGCCGCGGCACTGGGAATGGCTGGCAAGCCAGCCGGGCGGCGCCTCGGTGACGCTGCGCCGGCTGGTCGAGGACGCCCGCAAGGCGTCGGACGCGAAGGACCGCGTCCGTCAGGCACGGGACACGGCCTATCGGTTCATGTCGGCCATGGCGGGCGACAATCCCGGCTTCGAGGAAGCAAGCCGCGCGCTGTTCGCCGGCGATCTGGAGAGGTTCAGGCGGCACATGGCGGCATGGCCGGCCGATGTGCGCGATCATGCCGGCCGTCTGGCCGCGCCCGGCTTTCAGCGGGACGCGGCCTGATCCACCGGATCAGATGGTGTCGGCGGCCATGGTCGCCTTGACGATGGTGTCGGGGTCCGACACCGAACCGTTGGCGTAGGAGTCGCCCTTCTTGATGGCGTCCACATGCTCCATGCCTTCGGTCACGCGGCCCCAGGCGGTGTACTGGCCGTTGAGGTGCGGCGCGTTGGCGAAGCAGATGAAGAACTGGCTGTCGCCGCTGTTCGGGTCCTGGGCGCGGGCCATGGAAACGGTGCCGCGCACATGCGCGACGTCGTTGAACTCAGCCTTCAGCTTGCGGCCCGAGCCGCCCGTGCCGGTGCCGTGCGGGCAGCCGGTCTGGGCCATGAAGCCGTCGATCACGCGGTGGAACTTCAGCCCGTCATAGAATCCCTGGCGGACCAGTTCCTTGATCCGCGCCACGTGGCCCGGCGCCTCGGCCGGCAGCATCTCGATGGTGACCCGGCCGCCCTTGAGGTCCAGGTACAGGGTGTTTTCAGCGTCCATGATCTCTCTCCTTCTGGCGGCGTCAGGCGCCGCGTCTCATTCGGCAGCGCCGTCAGCCGGCGCGGCGGGATTCGTTGGCGTCGAGGGGCCACGCTCCTCCGGTGTCATGTCGGCCGCCACCTTGAGCGAGACGATGACATCGGGAAAGTCGACGGTCCCGTTGTTGGCTTCCGTGCCCTGGCGGATCTGGTCCACGGCCTCCATGCCCTCGATCACCCGGCCCCAGACCGTGTATTGCCGGTCCAGCGAGCGCTTGGCGTTGAGCATGATGAAGAACTGGCTGTCGCCGCTGTCGACGTTGTCGCCCTCGCGCGCCATCGACACGGTGCCGCGCAGATGCCGCAGGCTGTTGAACTCGTTCTTCATTTCCTGGCCGGAGCCGCCCGTGCCGTCGCCCTTGGGGTCGCCGGTCTGGGCCATGAAGCCGGGGATCACCCGGTGGAACTTCAGCCCGTCATAGAAGCCCCGGCGCGTCAGTTCCTTGATGCGCGCGACATGATTGGGCGCCTTGTCCGGCCGCATCTCGATGATGACGCGGCCATATTGCAGTTCCATGACCAGCGTGTTCTCGAGGTCGAGCGCGGCCCAGTCCACGGCGAAGGCCGGCATGCCGATGCCGGCGAGCGCGGCGGCGAGGACGAGCGAGCGAAGCAGACGCATCAGGCCCGCTCCCTCAGGCGAGCCAGGGTGCGTTCCTTGACGTCGGCCGGCACGAAGTGGCCGATCTCGCCGCCCATCACCGCGATCTCGCGGATCAGCTTGCCGGCGATGGCCTGCAACCCCGTGCTGGCGGCCAGGTAGACGGTCTCGACTCCCGGATTGAGCGCCGCGTTCATGCCGTTCATCTGGAACTCGTAGTCGAAGTCGGTGACGCTGCGCAGGCCGCGCACGAGCACCGTCGCGCCCACCTCGTCGGCGAACCGGACGACCAGCCCGTTGAAGGGGCGCACGTCGACCGCGCCGTCCGCCTGCAGGCGCGCGGTCTCGCGGCGGACCATCTCCACCCGTTCCTCCAGGCTGAACACCGGCCCCTTGCCGGCGTTGATCGCGACGCCGATCACCAGCCGGTCGACCAGCTTCAGCGCGCGGCCGATGATGTCCAGGTGCCCGTTGTGGATGGGATCGAAGGTGCCCGGATAAAGGCCAACCCGTTCCTTTGACATGCCTTCCCCCTATTCCGCGTCGTCCGGCCCGGCGGCATCCGGCTGGTCCGCGCTGTCCGGCTCGTCCGCATCGGATGCCTCGTCGCCGCTGTCGTCGCCCATATCGGCCAGCCGGGCGACCGAGACCACCTTCTCGTCGGCGCCGACCTTGAACAGGGTGACGCCCTGCGACGCGCGCCCGGTGATGCGGATGTCGTGCACGCCCATGCGGAGGAGCTGGCCGCCATTGCTGGTCAGCATGATCTCGTCCGTGTCGGCGACCGGGAAGCTGGCGACCACGGTGCCGTTCCGCTCCGAGGTGTCGATGTCGATGATGCCCTGGCCGTCGCGGCCCGAGAAGCGGTATTCGTAGGCGCTGGTGCGCTTGCCGAAGCCGTTATCGGTGGCGCAGAGATAAAAGCGCTCCTCCAACACCAGATCGGCGAAACAATC
>CAZVVC010000254.1:0-5420 GCA_964630425.1 uncultured Bifidobacterium sp.
GCTCGACCGCATCCTGGTGTTCGATGCGGGACGGGTGGTCGAGGACGGCAGCCACGCCGAACTGCTGCGCAACCCCGACGGGATCTATCGCCGGCTGTTCGAGCGCCAGTCAGGCAGGGCGGATTCGGACGCGATCCTGGTCGGGGCATAGCGCCGATCACGCGGCAAGCCGTGCCAGGCCCGCCGCGCTGCGCCTGTCCCGGGTCACGGCTCCGTCAGGATTTGCCGGTCTTCTTCACGTCGAGGAAGTTGCCCTTGGCGTCATAGTGGCATTTGAAGTTTCTGGTATGCCCGTCATTGTCCTCGTAGGTGCCGTCGACCGTCGCGGCGCCGTCGGCCCCCGGCATGGGACGGGTGGATTTCACATAGGCGGGGCGGACCTTGAACTCCTTGGCCGCTTCCGCGCGGCAGAAGGCGCCCATCTTGGCGGCAGGTACGGGCGCCGCAAGGGCCGGCGCGGCGAGGCCGGCGAACAAGGTGCCGGCAATGGTCAGGACGAAGGCTCGTGAAGTCATGTGCATAGTTCTCCCCAGTTGATTCAAGGCAGACGGCACTCCACGGCGAAAGGCTCGCTCTCGCCGGACCAACGTCGGGCTGAAACCCGAAGGCGACCCAGCCGGGCAAATAATATTTCCTCTCCCGCTGTCATGAATCTGTCACCAGTCGGGAACGGAGACAATTCAATTCATCGCAGCCGCGAGATTTCGCAGTATTGGGAACGGTTTTACGCCATCGTCCGGGTTTCCGTCCCGCGCGGGACGGCGGCCGGTTACTGATCCACGTCGCGCACCGCGCCGCGGGCGGCGCTGGTGGTGAAGGCGGCATAGGCGCGCAGCGCCGTCGACACCTTGCGCTCGCGCTTGCCGGGCTTCCAGGCATCCTTGCCTCTGGCCAGCATGGCGGCGCGGCGGGCCTCGATGACCTCGTCCGCGACGGCGAGGCGGATGCCCCGGTTCGGGATGTCGATCTCGATGGTGTCGCCGTCCTCGACCAGGCCGATCAGGCCGCCCTCGGCGGCCTCCGGCGAGACGTGGCCGATGCTGAGGCCCGAGGTGCCGCCCGAGAAGCGGCCGTCGGTGATCAGCGCGCACGCCTTGCCCAGGCCCTTCGACTTCAGGTAGCTGGTCGGATACAGCATCTCCTGCATGCCCGGACCGCCGCGCGGCCCCTCGTAGCGGATGACGACCACGTCGCCTTCCTTGACCTTGTTGGTCAGGATGCCGCTCACCGCCGCGTCCTGGCTCTCATAGACCCTCGCGGTGCCGGTGAACTTCAGGATGCTCTCGTCGACGCCCGCGGTCTTCACGATGCAGCCGTCCGGCGCCAGGTTGCCCTTGAGCACGGCGAGGCCGCCGTCCTTCGAGAAGGCGTGCTCGGCGGCGCGGATGACGCCGTTCTCGCGGTCGAGATCCAGCTCCTTCCAGCGGCGGCTCTGGCTGAACGCCACCTGGGTCGGCACGCCGCCCGGCGCGGCCCTGAAGAATTCGTGGACGGTCTCGCTCTGGGTCCGGCGCACGTCCCAGCGGTCGAGCGCCTCGGCGAGCGTGGCGCTGTGCACGGTGGGGACATTGGTGTGGAGCAGGCCGGCGCGGTCGAGCTCGCCCAGGATGGCCATGATGCCGCCGGCCCGGTGAACGTCCTCCATGTGCACGTCCGACTTGGCGGGCGCCACCTTGGACAAGCAGGGCACCCGGCGCGAGAGGCGGTCGATGTCGGCCATGGTGAAATCCACCTTGGCCTCATGGGCCGCGGCCAGCAGGTGCAGCACCGTGTTGGTCGAGCCGCCCATGGCGATGTCGAGGCTCATGGCGTTCTCGAAGGCGGTGAAGCTGGCGATGGAACGGGGCAGCACGCTCGCATCGTCCTGCTCGTAGTAGCGGCGGACGACGTCGACGATCAGGTGGCCGGCCTCGCGGAACAGGCGCTCGCGGTCGGCGTGGGTCGCCAGCACCGAGCCGTTCCCCGGCAGCGACAGGCCCAGCGCCTCGGTCAGGCAGTTCATGGAATTGGCGGTGAACATGCCCGAGCACGAGCCGCAGGTGGGGCAGGCCGAGCGTTCGATGGCCGCGACATCGGCGTCCGAGACGGAGTCATCGGCGGCGGCGACCATGGCGTCCACCAGATCGAGCGCCACTTCCTTGCCCTTCAGGATCACCTTGCCGGCTTCCATCGGGCCGCCCGAGACGAACACGCTGGGGATGTCGAGGCGCAGCGCGGCCATCAGCATGCCGGGCGTGATCTTGTCGCAGTTGGAGATGCAGACCATGCCATCGACGCAATGGGCGTTCGCCATGTACTCGACGCTGTCGGCGATCAGCTCGCGCGAGGGCAGGCTGTAGAGCATGCCGTCATGGCCCATGGCGATGCCGTCGTCGACCGCGATGGTGTTGAATTCCTTGGCGACGCCGCCCGCGCGCTCGATCTCGCGCGCGACGAGCTGGCCCAGGTCCTTCAGGTGCACATGGCCGGGCACGAACTGGGTGAACGAGTTCACCACCGCGATGATCGGCTTGCCGAAATCCGAATCCTTCATGCCCGTGGCGCGCCACAGGCCGCGCGCGCCGGCCATGTTGCGGCCGTGGGTGGAAGTGCGAGAACGATAGGCGGGCATGGCGGACCCCGATCGAGAGTTACTGAGCGTAGCCCGGAAATAGACCGTTCCCGGCGGCAAGTCCACGTCTTAGCGGGGAAAGGCCCATCCGTTCCCGTAACGGGGTTGCCGTGCCGCCGCCGCGGCCCGCCATGACAAGGCAGGCCAGCCGGGGGAGCACCGCGGGCCTTTGCACGCCCAAATGTTCTTGTTATGTTCATAACATGATCCATGATCCACGGCAGCGCAGCTTCGAGGGCTTCGGCCGTCCGGCACGGGACATGTTCTATTTCGCGCTGCTGCCCGACCGGGCGGCGGCGGTCCGCGCCGGCGGCATATTGCAGGGCATCGACCCGGCGCATCCGCGCCGGGACTGGGAGCGGCTGCATCTGACCCTGCTGTATCTCGGGCGTTGGGACGGGATGCCGCGGACCCTGGAGCGCCGGGCGGCCGAGGCCGCGGACCGCCTGGAGACCGGCCGCTTCGCGGTCCGGCTCGACCGCGCCGGTCTGCTGGGCAACCCGCCGCACCGGCCCGACCTGGTGCTGCGCAACGCCGATCCGCTCGGCCCGCTGCTGCGATTCAGGAGCGCGCTGGCGCAGGCCGCCGCCATGTCGCGGCTGGGCCGGCGGTCCGGCGGCTTCATGCCGCACATGACCCTGTTCTATGGCTGGACCGGCCCGTTCGTCACCCGGCCCGTCGAGCCGGTGGAATGGCAGGCGCGGGACTTCGTCCTCGTCCGCAGCATCGTGGACGAGGGCAGGCACGAGCACCTGGCCCGCTGGCCCTTGCGCCACTGAGCGGCGCGGCGGGCGTCACTGCCCGGCGAGCGGCGGGCCGGTGAACTCGGCCTCGATGACCACCTGCACCTCGTCGCCGACGCCCATGGTCGTGCCGGGCGCGGGAACGCCGTAGGCCACGCCGAACTCCGAGCGTTTCAGCTCGCCCCTGGCCGAGAAGCCGATGCGCGCGTTGGAGTCCATCGGATGTCCCGCATAGCCGCCGTTGAAGGTCACCTCGAGCGTGACCGGCCGGCTCACGCCGTGCAGCGTGAAGTCGCCGGTGACCTTGGCCGTGTTCGCGCCGGTCGGCTCCACGGCCGTCGACTTGAAGGTGATGGCCGGGTATTTCGCCGTGTCGAGCCATTCCGGGCCCTTCAGGGTTTCGGTGAAGCCCTCGGGCGGCGCGGGCAATTGCAGGGAATTGGCGTCGACCGTCGCCTCGAGGCTGGAAGCCGCGGGATCGGCCGGATCGAAGGTCAGCTTCGCGTCGAAATCGTTGAACCGGGCGGTGTAGAACGAGAACCCGAGATGGTTGACGCTGAAGGTCAGGCTGGCGTGGCTCTTGTCGAGCGTGTACTCGCCCGCCGGCACGGGCGCCGTGGACGGGGCGGGCACCGTCTCCTCGGCGGCGATGACCGGCGATGTGGCCAGGACGGCCAGGACGCAGGCAGTCAGGATTCGCTTCATGCTCACTCTCCCTTTGCGCCGGCCCCACGCTCGGCGTTCATCTTGATATTGGCAGGTCCCGTCGTCCCGTCCACACCGAACAGCGGGTCATTCCCATCAGATCCTTGCGGCGAGCTGGTCGGCGCACCGCCCAGCCCTCGTGATCTCACGGCCATTCTGCCCGGCGAAAGTGATGATCCTGAGGCAGAGGGCGCGGCGGGCGTCGGGGCGGCCGGTGATGCGAGGTTGGAGCCGGGACGCGCAGGTGCTATGAAAGCGCCGGGCGCCCCCGATGCGCCCGCAGGAAAGGGCGAACGGGGAAAACGGCATGTCCAAGTTCGAAAAGCAACGCAACGTCACCGTGCGCGACATCGCCGCCCGCAAGGGCAAGGAGCCCGTGGTCTGCCTGACCGCCTATACCGCGCTGGTCGCGCAGCTCCTCGATCCCTATGTGGACCTGCTGCTGGTCGGCGATTCCGTCGGCATGGTGATCCACGGCCTGCCCAACACGGTGGGTGTCACCATGGAGATGATGATCCTGCACGGCCAGGCGGTGATGCGCGGCGCGCCGCGCGCCTGCATCGTCGTCGACATGCCGTTCGGCAGCTACGAGGCCTCGCCCGAGCAGGCGTTCATGAACGCCTCGCGCATCATGCGCGAGACGGGCTGCGCCGCGGTGAAGCTGGAAGGCGGCCGGGTGATGGCGCCGACCATCGAATTCCTCGTCAATCGCGGCATTCCGGTGATGGCCCATGTGGGCCTTCAGCCGCAGAAGGTGAACATGCACGGCTATGCCGCCAAGGGCCGGCGCCGCGCCGAATGGGAAGACGTGATCGACGACGCCAGGGCCGTCGCGGAGGCGGGCGCCTTCGCGACCGTGCTGGAGGCCGTCGCGGCCGAGCTGGGCGAGAAGGTCACCCAGAGCGTGCCGAACGTGGTCGTCGGCATCGGCGGCGGCGCGGCGACCGACGGCCAGATCCTGGTGACCGAGGACATGATCGGCCTGTTCGCCACCACGCCCACCTTCGTCAAGCGCTATGCCGAATGGGGCGCGGCCATCGACGAGGCGGCGGCGCATTACGCCGAGGAAGTGAAGGCCCGGCGCTTCCCGGCCAGCGAGCACACATATTCCATGCGGGATTGACCAGGAGACACGTTTTCCAGCCGCCTCAGCGTTTGCGAACCCGAGGGACGCAAGCTAAGGTAGCCGCCCGTTCCCGAGTAGGAGGTCCTGAGTGAGCGACATCTTCCGCGAAGTCGATGAGGAAGTCCGCCAAGAGCAGATCGTCACTTTCCTGAAGCGCTATGGAAAGTACCTGGCGGCAGCCATCATCGCGGCCATCGTCGCCGTCGCGGGGTACCGCTTCATGGAGGACAGGACG
>CAZVVC010000255.1:0-5406 GCA_964630425.1 uncultured Bifidobacterium sp.
TGCATCATGGTCCGGAACGGCTGGCCGCCGGTGATGGCGGACGCGGCGAATGGCGCCAGCGCGGTCGGCGGCGACACCTCGCCCAGCACCGCGTAGTAGAACATGAACATGTGCGCCGCGGGCTCGGGGATGCCCACCTCGGTCAGGGCCGGCACCAGCATCACGGCGGCGATGATGTAGCTGGCGGTCACCGGCAGCGCGGCGCCGATCACCCACATGGCAAGCGCGGCGAGCAGGATCACCACCAGCCGCTCGCCGCCGCCCGCGCCGACGATGATCGAGGAGATGGTGAGGCCGAGCCCGGTCAGGTTGACCACCGAGACGATCAGGCCGGCGCAGGCGCAGGTGGCGACGATCCCCAGCGTGGACACCGCCCCGTCGCGCAGCGCCAGGATCATGCCGTGGGAGCCGTTCGGCGCGGGCCGGCCCGCGCGCAGCGCCCGTCCCGCCTGCACGGCCGAGATCAGGATGGCCGCCGCCATCATCCAGAACAGCGAGACCGAGACGCGGCCGTCGAACAGCTCGCCCAGGCCGTGAGCCGCCGGAAGCCCGCTGGCGCCGTAGCCGTAGGCGGCCAGTCCGGCGGCGGCGCCGACGGCCAGGGACACCGGCGTCACCAGCCTTTCGTCCTGCCGGATCATGGACAGCAGCAGCGCAAGGATGATCGACCAGAACACCGCCATGAAGGCCGAGAAGCCCAGGGCGAGCAGCAGCGCGATCGTGAGCAGCGACAGGAAGTGATAGCCCTGCCCGCGGGTCAGGCGCCAGAGCGGGACCGTGGACGTGCGCACCGGCGCGACGCCGAGCCGGCGCGCGTCGCCTTCGGTGGTGAGCCAGATCGAGAAATAATAGAGGACCGCGGGAATCGCCGCGTAGATGATGACCTGCAGATAGGGAACCTGCAGGTATTCCGCGATGATGAACGCCACCGCGCCCAGCGTCGGCGGCGAGATCAACGCGCCGATGCCGGCCGCCGAGAGCATGCCGCCCGCCACATTGGGCGGATAGCCGCTGCCGCGCAGCATGGGCCAGGCCAGCGACGCGAGCGTCACCGTGGTGGCGACGCCCGAGCCGGACACGGTGCCGAGCAGGAAGCCGGAGGCGACGACCGCCCTTCCCGGCGCCGCCGGCGACGGCTTCTTGCCAAACAGGGCGAAGGCCCAGTCGATGAAGAACCGGCCCGCGCCGCCGCGCGCCAGGATGGCGCCGAACAGGGAAAAGACGATGATGAAGGTGGCGGCCACGTCCATCGGCGTCGAGAACACGCCCTCGAACGTCAGATAGTTCTGGGCGATCATCCGCACGGTGGAGAAGCCGCGATGGTCGAACGGCAGCGGCATCCACGGGCCCAGATAGCAATAGGCCAGGAAGACCAGCGTGATGGCCGGCAGGATCCAGCCGATGGCGCGCCGCGTCGCCTCGAGGATGGCGACGATCAGCACCAGGCCGAGGGCGATCTCCTCGGGCGTGGGACGGGTCGAGCGGTTCTTGTAGGCGTCGATCTCGGTGGCCAGGTAGATCGCGCTCCAGACGACGAGCCCGGCGAGCAGGATGTCGGTCAGCCGCAGGCGCGCCAGCGCCGGCACCGACACGCTGAGCGGATAGATCGCGAAGGAGAACCCCAGCAGCCCGACGATGGCGCAGGCCATGAGGTCGTGGCCGAGGAAGGCGGTGTCGTGGAGCACCAGCGCGATGGCGCCGAGCGCCAGGCCCGCGCTCGCCCATTCCTCGCCGGTGGCGCGCCTGAGGACGCCGGGCGGCCTCAACGGCCGGCGCAGGAAGACGAGGACCAGCGCGGCGGCCAGGAAGCTGGCGCGGTACCAGGTGGTGTTGATGGCGAACTGGGTCCAGTACAGCGCATAGCACGCCAGCGCGAAGGCGCCCGCGTCGGTGATCCATTTCAGCCGGCCGCGGACGTATTCCGGCTCGCCGTCGTCGGACAGCGCCGCGGCGGCGGCGATCTGGTCCTGTTCCTTTTCCCGCTCGTCGCCGATGCTCACCGCAGGACTCCCCGGCTCCGGTAGAAGGCCTCCGCCGCCGGATGGAACGGCACCGCCGTGCGCCGCGCCGCGCCCGCGAGGGTGAGCTTGCGCGCCTCGGGATGGATGCGGTGCACCTCCGCCAGATGATCGAAGAGGGTGGCGAGCACGCGCGTGACGAATTCCCCGTCGATCTCGGCGGGCACCAGCAGCAGGTTGGCGACGCCCAGCCCGGAAACCGGCTCGGTCTGGCGCCTGTAGGTTTTCGGCGGCAGGTCGAACCGGGAATAGATGCCGGGCCACATCCGCTCCAGGGCCGGCAGCTCGTCGCCGGCCGGGATGAAGCGCAGCCTGGGCTGGCCCGAGATGGCCAGGTCGTTGATGGCCGAGGTCGGCAGCCCGCCGACCCAGAACAGGGCCGCGACCTTGCCGTCCTTCAGCGCCGCCACGGATTCGGAGACGCTGAGATTGTCGCGGATGACGTCTTTCGCCGGGTCGAGGCCGCCGGCCAGCAGCACCCGCTCGGCGAAGGCCTCGGTGGACGAGCCGGCCGAGCCGATGGAGACGCGCATGCCCTTCAGGTCGGCGACCCGCCGGACCGGCCGAGAGGCATCGGCCACCAGATGCAGGAAGCTGTCGTAGAGCACCGCCAGTGTCCGCACCTTCTGCGGACCGACGACGTCGTAGGGCGCGCGGCCCTTGATCGCCTCGAACGCGGAATCGACGGTCGAGAAGCCCAGTTCCGCCTGCCCCGCGTCCATCAGCATGATGTTGTCGACCGAGCCGCCGGTGACCTGGGCCGTCGCCTGGATGTCCTCGCCGTGCTCGCTCAGCAGTTTGGCGAGGCCGCCGCCATAGGGATAGAACACGCCGCCCGTGCCGCCGGTGACCACCGCCAGGCGCAGGCGCCGGGCCAGCGCCGGGAGCGGCATGCCGGCCGCCGCCGCGAGGCCGAGGCCCGCGCACAGGAGCTGGCGCCTCGACAGGGGAAGCCGGAATGCGGGCGGCGATGATGGCAAGGACTTGTCCGTGATTGTTGGCGTGGGTGCATAAAACCACACCGTGCCCGCCGAGTCAGGCCTACATTAAGCGTGGCATCCCGCGCCGCCGCGCCCTATATGTGCCCGCAACCGCCCTGAACGCGCGCGTAACAGAACAGCTTACGAAACAGATGACCAGTCCCAGCACGGCCGCGGCGCCGCCCTATGCCTCGCGGCGCACCTTCGCGATCATTTCCCATCCGGACGCGGGCAAGACCACGCTGACGGAAAAGCTGCTGCTGTTCGGCGGCGCGATCCGCCTGGCCGGTAACGTCCGCGCGCGCGGCGAGCGGCGGCGCACCCAGTCGGACTGGATGGAGATCGAGCGCAACCGCGGCATCTCGATCACCAGCTCGGTGATGACCTTCGAGCATGACGGGATCACCTTCAACCTGCTCGATACGCCGGGCCACCAGGACTTCAGCGAGGACACCTACCGCACGCTGACCGCCGTCGATTCCGCCATCATGGTGATCGACGCGGCCAAGGGCATCGAGGCGCAGACCAGGAAGCTGTTCGAGGTATGCCGCCTGCGCGACATTCCCATCATCACCTTCATCAACAAGGTCGACCGGGAAGCCCGCGACGTGTTCGAGCTGCTCGACGAGATCGAGAGCACGCTGGCGCTCAACGTCTGCCCGATGACCCTGCCCATCGGCTCGGGCAGCGCCTTCCACGGCCTTTACGACCTGCGCGCGGGGCAGCACCTCACGTCGAGCGCGGGCCGCGACGGCAAGTACGACCTGGCCGTCGATGCGCCGTCGCCCGACGGGCCGGAACTGGCCGCGCGGGTGCCGCCCCAGGTGCTGGAGCCGTTCCTCGAGACCGTCGAGCTGGCGGCGGTGGCCTATCCGGAATTCGACGTGGAGGCCTATCGGGAAGGCCATCTGACGCCGGTCTATTTCGGCAGCGCGCTGAAGGATTTCGGCGTCGACCGGCTGCTCGCCGCGCTTGCCGCGTTCGCGCCGCCGCCGCAGCGCCAGCCGGCCGATCCCGCCCCGGTCGAGCCTTCCGAGGACCGGGTGACCGGCTTCGTCTTCAAGGTCCAGGCCAACATGGACCCCAACCACCGCGACCGCATCGCCTTCGTGCGGCTGGTGTCCGGCCGGTTCCGGCGCGGCATGAAGCTGAAGCAGGTGCGCAGCGGCAAGCCGCTCGCCATCGCCAACCCCATCTTCTTCTTCGCCCAGGAGCGCGAGCTGGCCGAGGAGGCCTTCCCCGGCGACATCATCGGCGTGCCCAACCACGGCACCCTGCGCGTCGGCGACGCGCTGGTCGAGGGCGAGGACGTCAGGTTCACCGGCATTCCCAGCTTCGCGCCGGAAATCCTGCGCCGTGTCCGCCTGGAGGACCCCAGCCGGTCCAAGCAGTTGCGCAGCGCCCTCGAGGACCTGTCCGAGGAAGGCGTGGTGCAGGCGTTCCGGCCCATGCTGGGATCGAGCTGGATCGTCGGCGTGGTCGGCCAGCTCCAGCTCGACGTCATGGCCTCGCGGGTCGCCGTCGAATACAAGGTGGGCATCGACTTCGAGCCCGCCCCGTTCGAGACCGCGCGCTGGGTCGACAGCGACGACCCCGTCCAGCTCAAGAAGTTCCTCGACGAGCGCCGCGCGGTGCTGGCCGAGGACCGCGACGGCGCGCCGGTCCTGCTCGCCCGCAACATGTGGGAGCTGAACCGCACCATGGAGGAATGGCCCAAGGTGCAGTTTTACAAGACCAGGGAACGGGCGTAGGTTTTCTCCCCGCTCCGCTCCATCCCAGCCGTCACACGCCCGAAGGCCGGGATGAACGGGAACCCACCGACTCCCGCCGCCTGCTCATGGGAATGCGTCCGCCCTTAGGGCAGCGTGTGCATGCCGCCTTCCAGCATGAAGGTCGAGCCGGTGATGTAGTCGGAGCCCTGACCGGCGAGGAACACGGCCAGCGGCCCGCCGTCGCGCTCCGGGTCGCCCAGGCGGCGCATGGGGATGCGCTGCTTGAGAGCCTCGACGAATTCCGGCCGGGCGGTCTTCCAGGCGTCGAAGGCGCGGGTCTCCAGCGCCGGATTGATGGTGTTCACGTTGATGCCGTACGGACCCCATTCGTTGGCGGCGGTGCGCGTCAGCGCGCGGATCGCCTCCTTGGTGGAATTGTAGCAGGTGTTGCCCGGGAACCCCATCTGGCCCGAGCTGGAGGCGAAGTTGATGATCTTGCCGTAGCCCTGCTGCTTCATGTGCGGGAACACCGCCTTCATGAACCACAGCGAGGCGGTCGCGCCGGTGCGGAAGGTGTATTCCCACTCGTCCTCGTTGGTGTCCTCCATGGCCACGAACACCGTCGAGGGCTGCGGGTCGGTCTCGGTGGTGATGCCCTCGGCGTTGTTGACCAGAATGAGAACCGTGCCGAACCCC
>CAZVVC010000256.1:0-5381 GCA_964630425.1 uncultured Bifidobacterium sp.
CCGTCATGGAACTGGCCGGCCGTATGGCCAAGGGCCCGACCAAGGCGTACTCGTGCATCCGCAAGGCGCTGGCCGCGACCTGGGCGAACAATTACGACCAGCAGCTCGACCTGGAGTATCACCTCCAGATTCGCGCCTCGAAGACCTACGACTATACCGAGGGCACGACCGCCTTCCGCGAAAAGCGCCCGGCCAGGTTCGAGGGCCGCTGAACGGCATCCGGAGCGGCTGCCCTACGGTTTCCGCTTCGCCTTCGGTTTCCCGGCATGGGCGCGCAGGGCGACATCCAGCGCCTTGCGCGCCCAGTCGAGCATCTCGTCGGGTTCGTCGAACAGGGCGTCGGGCGCCTCGTAATAGGACAGGCTGCCATGCGCGCCGTGCCGGGTCGCGTAGGTGAACGGCGCGCTGCCGGCCTCCTCGAAATCCGGCCGGTTGGCGTCGCCGACCTTGAAATACAGGCGGTCGCCGGCGATCAGGCCGAACATGACGCCGTGGCAGAACAGGCCGGCGCCGCCGAACATGCGCCTGAGGCCGACGCCGTCCAGCGGCTCCAGCATCTCGAGCACGAAGGCGCTGTACTCGGCGCTGACGGCCAACTCACATGTCCATCATGTTGATGGTCCCGCCGGGAAGCTGGACGACGAGGCCGTCGAGGTCCTCGGTCAGCACGAGCTGGCAGCCCAGGCGCGACGTGGGGCGCAGGCCGAACGCCAGGTCCAGCATATCGGCCTCGTCCTGGCTCGGCGGCGGCAACCGGCCGTAGAACGCCTTGTCGATGACGACATGGCAGGTGGAACAGGCCATCGATCCCTCGCACGCGCCCTCGATGTCCACGTCGTTGTCGTGGGCGATCTCGAGCACCGATTCGCCGGGTTTCGCCGTGACTTCCTTGCGGGTCTTGCCATCCGCGCTGACGAACACCATCCGAGGCATCAAGCCGCCTTTCTCAATTGCGCCACCTTGTCCACGACCGTCCGGGTGGCATGATCGATTTCCTCGTCCGTGGTGAAACGGCCGATGCCGAAGCGGATGGTCGCCTGCGCCAGCCGGTCCTCGACGCCCAGCGCGCGGAGCACGTAGGACGGCTCGGCCACGGCCGAGGCGCAGGCCGCGCCCGAGGACACGGCCAGCTCGCGAAGCTGGGTCAGCAGCAGCGCGCCGTCCACGCCGGGAAAGCTGAAGCTGATGTTGCCCGGGATGCGCCGTGTCCGGTCACCGTTGAGCACGGCGCCGGGGACACCCGCCAGCACGCCGTCCACGAACCGGTCGAACTGGCGCTGGAGCCGCCCCCGCTCGGCCGCCATCTCGTCCGCCGCGATGGCGCAGGCCTCGCCGAGGCCGACGCACAGCGGCGGCGCCAGGGTGCCCGCGCGGACGCCGCCCTCCTGCCCGCCGCCGCTGAGGAGCGGGTCGAACTTCAGCCGCGCGCCGACGCGGGCATAGAGCGCGCCGATCCCCTTGGGACCGTAGACCTTGTGGCCCGAGATGCTCATCAGGTCGATGTTCATCGCCTCGACGTCGAGCGGGATCTTCCCCGCCGCTTGCGCGGCGTCCGTATGGAAGAACACCCGCCGTTCGCGGCAGATGGCGCCGATCTCGGCGATCGGCTGGATCACGCCGATCTCGTTGTTCACCGCCATCACCGACACCAGCAGGGTCTGGTCCGTCACGGCGGCGCGCAGCTCGTCCAGGTCGACGAGGCCGTTCGGCCGCACCGGCAGAAAAGTCACCGCCATGCCCTCGCGCTCCATGGCGGTCATGGCCTCCAATACGCATTTGTGCTCGGTGGCGACGGTCACCATGTGGCGGCGATGCTTGCGGTAGAAACGCGCCAGCCCCTTGATGGCGAGATTGTTGGATTCGGTCGCCCCCGAGGTGAAGGTGATCTCCTTCGGGCTCGCGCCGATCAGCGCCGCCACCTGCCCGCGCGCCTTTTCCACCGCGTCGGCCGCTTCCCAGCCGAATTTGTGGCTGCTGGAATGGGGATTGCCGAACCTGGTGGTGAAGAACGGCATCATCCGCTCCAGCACGCGCGGATCGAGCGGGGTCGTCGCCTGATAGTCCATGTAGATCGGCAAGCTGATCCCCGCCATCAGCCCGCCCTCCGCCGCGCCATGCGCCGATACAGCGCCTCCCAGGCCGCGAACAGCCGGTCCATGTCCCCGGGCGTGCTCGCCCAGCCCAGGCTGACCCGGATGGCCGAGCCCGCCAGTTCCTCGCCGCATCCCATCGCCCGGAGCACGCGCGAGGCCCGCACCTTGCCCGACGAGCACGCCGCGCCGGCGCTGACGCCAATGCCGGCGAGATCGAGCGCCATCACCTGGGTGTCGCTGCCCACGCCGGGCATGGCGACGCAGCTCGTATTGGGCAGCCGCGCGGCGCCCGCCGCCAGGATCACGGCATCAGGCGCCGCGCGCCTGACCCGCTCCTCCCAGCCGTCGCGCAGTCCGGCGATCCGGTCCGGCAGGCCGGCGAGCCCGGCCGCGACGCCGAAGCCGGCGATGCCCGGGACGTTCTCGGTGCCCGAGCGCCGTCCCTGCTCCTGTCCGCCGCCGCGCACCACCGGCGAAAGCGCGCAGACCGCGCGCACCACCAGCGCGCCGACGCCCTGCGGCCCGCCCAGCTTGTGCGCCGAGAGGCTGAGATAGTCCGCCTGCATATCCTCGAAATCGACCGGAACCTTGCCCGCCGCCTGCACCGCGTCGCAGTGGAAGCGCGCGCCGAAACGGTGCGCGAGGGCCGCCGCGTCCCCGGCCGGCTGGACGACGCCCGTCTCGTTGTTCGCCAGCATCACCGAGACCAGCGTGCCGCCGTCGCGCGGCGCATCGGCCAGCAGCCGCTCCAGCGCCTCCAGATCGATCACGCCGTCCCGGTCGACGGGAACGATGTCCACGGGCAAGCCGCTCGCCGCCGCCGTCTCGGCCACGGAATCATGCTCCACCGCCGAGACGACGAGCCGCGCGGCGCCGGTGCGCGTGAGCGCGGCCATGTTGGCCTCCGAGCCGCCGCTGGTGAACACCACCTCGGCCGGCGCGGCGCCGACGAGCGCGGCGACCCGCGCCCGCGCCTCCTCGACCGCGGCGCGGGCGGCGCGTCCGGCACGGTGGACGGACGACGGATTGCCGGTCCGGGCCAGCGCCTCGGCCACGGCGGCGGCGACTTCCGGCCTGACGGGCGCGGTCGCGTTGTAGTCCAGATAGGTGAAGGTCATGGGTCGGGCTGGATCACCGGCGCGGCGCGTCCATCCTCCGTCACCGACGGCGCGCCCCGGCGCGAGGCCGCCTCCTCCAGCGCGGCGATCCTGGCGTTGAGGGCGTGAATCTGCGCCAGCAGCCCCTCCGTGGCGCGGGCGACGGGATCGGGCAGGCCGTCCATCGGCACGCCATAGGCGAGGAAGTCCGCCCCACCCTCGGCCTTGCGCGCCGCCGGACGCGCCAGGACGCCGATCATGGTGGTGTTGGGCGCCACGTCCTTGACGACGACCGCGTTCGCGCCGATCCGCGCGTTGCGGCCGACGGTGATAGGGCCCAGCACCTTGGCGCCGGCGCCGACGATCACGCCGTCCTCCAGCGTCGGGTGCCGCATTCCCGGATCGAGCGAGGTGCCGCCCAGGGTGACGCCCTGATACAGCGTCACGTCGTCGCCGATCTCGGCGGTCGAGCCGATCACCACGCCGCTGCCGTGGTCGATGAACAGGCCCTGGCCGATACGCGCCGCCGGATGGATCTCGATGCCCGTGACCGCACGCCCCACCGCCGACCACCAGCGCGCCAGCAGCAGGAGCCGCCACGACCACAGCGCATGGGCCATGTAGTAGAAGACCATCGCATGGAAGCCCGGATAGGCCAGCACGACCTCGAGCGCCGAACGCGCGGCCGGGTCCTTGCGGACCGATGCACGCACGACGGAACGGAGATTCGCGATGAAGGCCATGAACCGATGCTCGCATTTCGCAGATGGTCGATGTTATAACACGCCGCGCTGCGATTGACGGCAAATGCCGGACCGATCCTTGCAGCCGTGGTGTTAAGGGTTATCTGAGTGCCAACCCGCGCGCTTCAAGATGCGTCAGTAATGCTCTGGCTCTAATGCATTTTTGAACCGCCGCCAAACGCGTTTTGGTGCGGGTGACCGAAACGAGACAAGCGTGGAGAAACTTTGAATGCCCGAGGTCATCTTTCCTGGCCCGGACGGCCGACTTGAAGGCCGCTATCAACCGCCGAAGATGAAGAACGCGCCCATCGCGCTGGTGCTTCATCCGCACCCTAAGTTCGGCGGCACCATGAACAACAAGGTGGTCTACCACCTGTTCCACGCTTTCGCGCGCCGGGGCTTCGCCGTGCTGCGCTTCAACTTCCGCGGCGTCGGCCGCAGCCAGGGCGAGTTCGACAACGGCATCGGCGAGCTGAGCGACGCCGCCTCGGCGCTGGACTGGCTCCAGACCTACAACCCCGATGCGCCGAGCTGCTGGATCGCCGGCTTCTCGTTCGGCGCCTGGATCGGCATGCAGCTGCTGATGCGCCGCCCCGAGATCCAGGGCTTCGTGTCGGTCGCGCCGCCCGCCAGCATGTACGATTTCAATTTCCTCGCCCCCTGCCCGTCGTCGGGCGTCATCATCCAGGGCACGGCCGACGAGGTGGTGCCGCAGGAAGCCACGGCCAAGCTGGCCGAGAAGCTGCAGGCGCAGAAGGGCATCACCGTGGACTACGTGACCATCCCGGGCGCCAGCCACTTCTACGAGAACCACATGGACCAGCTCATCGGCTCGGTCGACGGTTACCTGGACAAGCGCCTGAACCCCTGATCTTTCCCGGTTTCGCGCCCTGTGATATACATCGGCCGACGTATATCATGGAGACCGACATGCGTGTCTCAAAATGGGGCAACAGCCTTGCGGTGCGCCTGCCTTCGTCGGTGGTCGAGGCGCTCGACCTGAAGGAAGGCGACGACATCGAAATCCGGGTCATCGGGGACCGGACGTTCGAGATCGGCCGCGACGAAGCGCAGCAATGCACCCTCGACAGGCTGCGCGCGTTGAAATGGAAGCTGCCCCCGGGATTCAAATTCGACCGCGACGAAGCGCATGAGCGCTAACGGCTTTCTCGACACCAATATCCTCGTCTATGCCGTGCTGGACGACGGTCCCAAGGTGGCGGCCGCACAGGAACTCATTGCCTCCGGTTGCACGCTCAGCGTGCAGGTTCTCAACGAATTCGCCGCCGTCGCACGGCGCAAATTCGGCAAGCGATGGGATGAAATCGTCGAGGCGCTGGACATCATCCGGCAAGCCAGCCAGGACGTCGCACCGATCACGACGGAGACCCACGATGCGGCGCTCGCGATCGCGGCGCGATATGGTTTCCGCGTCTACGACGCACTGC
>CAZVVC010000257.1:0-5374 GCA_964630425.1 uncultured Bifidobacterium sp.
GCGAGGACGGCAGCCCGGTCGATCTGGTCACCAGGGGCCGCCACGATCCCTGCGTGGGCATCCGCGCGGTGCCGGTGGGCGAGGCGATGATGGCCTGCGTGCTCGCCGATCACATGCTGCGCCACAGGGCGCAGGTCGGGTAGCATCGGGTGAAGCGCCGGACTATCTCAACAGGACCGTGGCGTTGGCGGGAAGGAATGGCGATGAAGCTGGTTAGGGCGGCCGTCTTCGGCCTGGGGCTGATGGGCATGGCGGGCATCGCCGCCGCCCAGAACACCAATCCGGACGCCATCAATCCGGCGGCGCCAGGCACGCACAATCCGGCGACCAAGCCCATCGACGAGACCTTCCGGAACCCGATCCCCGATGAGCAGGTGCTGCCGACCGTGCGGGACTGGGGCGGGCTGCGGCCGGATTACGGCCGCGAGGAAACCTACTATTTCTGCAGCCCCTGCCATTCCGAGGCGCGCATCAGGACCGCGCGCAAGACCCGCGAGGACTGGGCGGCGACCATCGACCGGATCATGACCCAGTATCCGTACGAGAAGATGGAGCCGGAGGAGCGCGAGATCATCCTCGACTACCTGGCCAAGCAATACGGCCCGCAGGTGCCCTGAACCTCGTGGCGGCACCGGAGATTTTCCGGTAAGATGTTGTCCATCAAGGGGATGGTCCGATGAAAACTCTGTTGACCGGCGTCGCGCTGTTGGGGCTTCTGACCGGCGCCGCCTTGGCGCAGCCCGAAACCCAGTACCAGAGCCCGATCCCGGAAGAACGCACCTTCCTGCGCAACAACGACCAGTTCGAGGGCCTCGTGCCCGCGCCGGGCCGCGAGGAAACCTTCTATGCGTTCCGCAACTGCTTCAAGATCGGCTGGATCAAGCGGCAGAAGCTGACCCGCACCGAATGGGACATGGCCGTCGACCAGATGCTCAAGGACTGCAACCAGGAGCCGCTGGAGGCCGACGAGAAGGAGATCATCGTCGACTATCTGGCGACCAATTACGGCCGCCGGCGCTGACCTCGCCCTGCCGCCGCGTCGCTACGCCGCCGATGACGCGCCCTTCCTGAACACCGCCGCCAGTTCCACATGGGCCGACCAGCGGAACTGGTCGATGGGCACGACCCGCTCCAGCCGGTAGCCGCCGTCGACCATGACGCGCGCGTCGCGGGCGAATGTGGCCGGGTTGCACGAGAAGGCCGCGACCACCGGCACCGCCGAGGCCGCCAGCGATTCGGTCTGCGCCTTCGCGCCGGCGCGCGGCGGATCGATCACCACCGCGTCGAACGGCGCCAGCTCCTTCACCGTCAGCGGCTCACGGAACAGGTCCCGGCGGACCAGCGTCACCGGATGGAGGCCCGAAGCGTGGTTGAGGCCGCGGCGCGCCGCCTCGACCATCTCGGCCGACGATTCGAAGGCGGACACGGCGGCCGTCTCGGCGAGCACCGCCGTGAAGGTGCCGCAGCCTGCGAACAGGTCGGCGACGGCGCGCGCGCCCGCGGCGGCCTCGCGCGCCATGTCCATCATCCACGTCTCGCTTTCGCGGGCGGCCTGCAGGAAAGCGCCCGGCGGCATCGGCACCGAGGCCGCGCCGAACCGGACGGCGGGCGTGCGCCGCACGGCGACGGGCTCGGCCCCGTCCTTCGCTTCCCAGACGATGCGCGCCAGATCGTGCGCCTCGGCGAAGGCCGCGAGATCCTGGAGCGCGTCCAGGCCCGGCCGGCGATCGCCCGCGATCAGCAGGTCGATTCCCGTATCGGTCGCCGTGACCGTCAGGTGCAGCACGTCCCGGCCGCCCAGGAAACCGCCGAGCAGGCCGCGCAGCGGCTCCAGCATCGCCTCGATCCGCGGCAGCACGACGGGGCATTCGGCGAGGTCCACCATCCGGTGGCTGGCGCGCCGCACATATCCCAGCAGCACCCGCTGGCCCGCCCGCCGCGCGGTCAGCCGCGTCCGCCGGCGCGCGCGGGGCGGCACGACCAGCGGCTCGGCCACCTCCACCCCGTCCAACCCGTGCTGCGCCAGCGCCCGCACGACCTGCTCGCGCTTGAACGAGGCATAGGCCGCGTCGTCGAGATGCTGGAGCGCGCAGCCGCCGCAGACGCCGAAATGGGCGCAGGCGGCCGGGCCGCGACCGGGACCCGGCTCGACCAGCTCGACCAGCGCGGCGGCGACGCCCTCGCCCTTCTTCTCGCCGGGGAGCACGCGGGCCAGATCGCCAGGGACGGTGAACGGCACGTAGAGCCGCCGGCCTCCCGCCTCGGCGATGCCGTCGCCCTGGGCGCCGAGCGCCGCGATCCTGACCTCGATGGGGCCGCTCATGGTCTCAGGCGGTCGCCAGCACGAAGCGCTTGCGCCAGCGCCGCACCAGCAGCAGCACGACGACGCCGAACTGGGCGAGCGCCGCGCACAGGGTGAAGACCGGCGCCGCCGGCGCGAACGGATAGAACAGGAACGTCGCGTCGTCGTCGAAGCCGGTCAGCCCCGGCAGCACCAGATAGAGCAGGCCCAGCACGATCAGCGTGATGAGGTTGGCGCGGACGGGATTGGGCGACAGCCAGAAATAGAGGTTGATGGCGATGTCGCGGGCCATGAACAGCAGGCCGCCGACGATCGCCGCCCACAGCGTCACCCCGCCCACCTTGCCGCCGCCGCCGACCGCGAGCAGCAGCACCGCCATCACGGCGGTGATGGCGAGCGAGACCAGCCATGTGGGCGTGTAGGAGGCGAATTCACGCCAGCGCTGCGCCTCGTAGAGCCGGATCAGGCGGCGGAACATGACCGGGTCCTTGTCGTCCCAGAACAGCGCCGCATAGGTGAGGCCGGCCGCGGTGACCGCCGCGACCGCCAGCCGCTCGGCGATCTCGAAGCTGACGAAGCTGCCCGACGCCTGCGCGACCGAGGGCGGGAAGCCCGCCGCGAAGGCGCAGGTGAACAACACGAAGGCGGGCCACGCCCACGGCCGGGTGCGATAGGCGAGCTCGCGCATCATCAGGCGGTGCGCGCCCAGCAGCGTCCAGGCGAGGAACGAGGCGATGCCGATGCTGGCCATGACGCTGGTGCTGACCGGGATGCCGTACCAGTCGATGCGGACGCCGCCATGCGCCGAGCTGATCCAGCCGATGTCGGCGCCGGGCACCATGCCGGCATATTTGAGCGCGGTATAGCCGACGACGATGCCGATGATCTGGCTGACCAGCGTGCCGACGCGGGTGCGGTGGCCGCGCAGCCGCACCGATTGCAGCCCCAGCAGGAAGGACACCGTCTGCGCCATCAGCGCCGCGCCGATCAGGTAGAGCGTGCCGTAGATCAAGGTGACGGCGTCATGGTCCTTCAGCATGGCGGCGAAACGCACGCCGAGGCAGATCAGCGCGCCGTACCAGGTGAACAGGGTGGCGCCGATGAGCTTGCCCCAGGTGAGCTGCCAGGCGGACAGGGTGGACAGCCGCTGCCAGTCCCAGGTGGACTCGGTCACCTCGGAGGCGACCGCGTCGGCCGCCTGCCGCGTGCCCCACAGGACGGTGATGATGCCGAAGAAGCCGCCGGCCAGTTCGGCGACGAACGAATCCGAGCTCCAGAGCAGGAGCAGCGCCCCGAGCACCAGGGGCATGGCGACGAGGCGGCGGACCGTCAGTTCCAGCCAGATGTTGCGCAGCAGTTCGGGGTTCATTTGCGCGCCTCCAGGCCGTCGACGAACGACAGGTACGATTCCTGCAGCCGCTCCCTGTGCGGGGCGAAGGCGCTGAGCGGCAGACCGGCCGCCACCAGCGCCGCGAGCGCCGCGTGGCGGGCCTCCGCCTCGGCGCCGCAGACCAGGATGGCGGCGCTGTCGTCGGCGCTCTCGACCGTGACGCCCGCCACCGCCGAAAGCGCCTCGGCGAGGTTCGGCACCGGCCGGGCCATCTCCACCCGGATGCGCAGCGTGGGCGAGGACGAGGACACGCCGAGCGGCGCATGCTGCACCAGCCGCCCCTCGCGGATGAACAGCACCTCGGTGGCGTAGTCCTCCAGCTCGGACAGGATGTGCGACGAGACCAGCAGGGTCATGCCCTGGCCGCGCAGCATCTTCAGCAGCTCGGACAGATCGTGCCGCGCCTCCGGGTCGAGGCCCGAGGCCGGCTCGTCCAGGATCAGCACCGTGGGATCGTGGATCATGGCCTGGGCGATGCCGAGGCGCTGGCTGAGGCCGCGGGACAGGGTGCCCGCCAGCGCGCCCATGCGGTCGGACAGCTCCACGCGGGCGGCCGCGCGCGCGACGGCCGCGCCCACGTTCTCGGGCGGCACGCCGTTCGCCATGGCGGCGTGGCGCAGGCAGCGCTCGACCGTCAGGTCGCGGTAGAGGCCGAAGAAGTCCGACAGGTAGCCGATCCGCTTGTGCACCTCGCGCGGGTGCTCGGCGGTGTCGATGCCGTCGATCTCGATGGTCCCGGAATAGGGCAGCTCCAGCGCCGCGAGGCAGCGCATCAGCGTCGTCTTGCCCGCGCCGTTCGGGCCGATCAGCGCCGCGATCGCGCCCTGGCCGATGGTGAAGCTGACATCGGAAAGGGCGCGCAGGTTGGGATATTCGTAGGAGACGGCGTTGGCGACGATCATCGAGGAGGTCCGGGCTGGAAGTCGGCGCACACTCTATCAGGGCGCGCGGCGGGCCGCGACGAGGAACTCCTTGTTACCCTCCGGTCCGGTGATCGGGCTTTCGGTGAGGCCGAGCACGCTCCAGCCCGGTTCGCCGTCGAGCCAGGCGCGGATGCGCGCGCAGACCTCCTCGTGCAGCGCCTGGTCGCGGACCACGCCGCCCTTGCCCACCTGCCCCTTACCCACCTCGAACTGCGGCTTGACGAGGGCGATCAGCACGGCGCCGGGCGCGGCGAGCGCCATCGGCGCGGGCAGCACGGTCTGCAGGCCGATGAAGCTGGCGTCGCACACCACCGCGCCGACCAGCTCGGGCACCTGGGTCGCGGTGAGGTGGCGGGCATTGGTCTTCTCCAGCACGACGACGCGCGGGTCCTGGCGCAGCGACCAGGCGAGCTGGCCGTGGCCCACATCCACCGCATAGACCTTCGAGGCGCCGTGATGGAGCGCCACGTCGGTGAAGCCGCCGGTGCTCGCGCCCACGTCGAGCACCGCCTTTCCCGCCAGGTCGATCCCGAAATGCTTCAGCGCATGATCCAGCTTGAGCCCCCCGCGGCTGACCCAGGGATGGTCGCGCCCCTTCACCTCGAGCGGCGCGTCCCCGGCCAGCGTCTGGCCCGGCTTGGCGATCCGTTCCGTGCCCGAATACACCGCCCCCGCCATGATGAGCGCCTGCGCCCGGCTGCGGCTCTCGACGAGCCCCCGGTCGACCAGGAGAATATCCACTCGGATCTTGGGCATGTT
>CAZVVC010000258.1:0-5324 GCA_964630425.1 uncultured Bifidobacterium sp.
CAGCCCGGCAGCCGCCGCCAGTAGAGGTAGCCGCCGCGCATCCGCAGCTTGCCGGTCGTCTGGGTGGTCGACGGCCCGCCGTCCACATAGAGCAGGTCGTGCTTGCTGCCGTCGCTGCGCAGCTTGCTGGCGATGATGCCGCGGTCTCCCGGTCCCGTCTCGCCGCGCAGCACCACCGCGCCGGCGCCGTCGCCGAACAGCACGCAGGTGGTCCGGTCCTCCCAGTCCAGGATGCGCGAGAAGGTCTCGGCGCCGATCAGCAGGAGGGTCTTCGACATGCCGCCGCGGATGAGGTTGTCCGCCACCGAGAAGCCGTAGACGAAGCCCGAGCACACGGCCTGCAGGTCGAAGGCGGCGCCGGCGGGAATGCCGAGCTGGGACTGGACCTTCACCGCCGTCGCGGGAAACGTCTCGTCCGGCGTCGCCGTCGCGACGATGACCATGTCGATGTCGGCCGGCTGGAGACCCGCGTCCTCGATGGCGCGGCGGCCGGCGGCGATCGCCAGGTCCGATGTGTACTCGCCGTCGGCGGCGATGTGGCGCTGGCGGATGCCGGTCCGCTCGACGATCCACTCGTCGCTGGTGTCGACCATCTTCGCCATCTCGGCATTGGTGACGATGCGCTCGGGCAGATAGGAGCCCACGCCGGCGACGATTGTCCTGATCTCACTCACGGTATCAACACCTCCGCGGGCGCCGCGGGGCGCTGGTTGCCATATTGGGTCATGTCCTCGGCGATCTTGCCGTTGAGGTCGCCTTCCGCCAGGTCCTTGGCCACGCCGATCGCGCTGGCGATGCCCGCGGCGTTGGCGCCGCCGTGGCTTTTCACCACCAAACCGTTCAGCCCCACGAACATGCCCCCGTTATGCGTATTGGGATCGAGATGGGCGCGAAGCGTCCTGAGGCCGCCGCGCGCCAGAAGATAGCCGAGCATGGACATGGGCGAATTCCGGAACGCCCGCCGGAACAGGTCCGAGATGAGCATGGCGGTGCCTTCCATGGTCTTCAGGGCCACGTTGCCGGTGAACCCGTCGGTGACATAGACGTCCGCGTGCCCCTGCCCCAGGTCGTTGCCTTCCGCGAAGCCCAGGAACTCGAAGCGCAGGTCGGCGGCGCGCAGTTCCTCGGCGGCCTGCTTGACCCCTTCGTTGCCCTTCAGCTCCTCGGTGCCGATGTTCAGCAGCGCCACCTTGGGGCGCGAGACGCCGAGGACCACGCGGGCATAGGCCGCGCCCATGACGGCGAACTGCACCAGGTTCTCGGCCGAGCATTCCACATTGGCGCCAAGGTCGAGCATGGCGCTTTCGCCGCGCTTCGTCGGCAGCAGCGTGATCAGGGCGGGCCGGTCGATGCCCGGCATGGTGCGCAGGGTGAATTTCGCGAGCGCCATCAGCGCGCCCGTATTGCCTGCCGACAGCGCCACATCGGCGGTACCGTCGGCGACGGCCTGGATGGCGAGGCCCATGCTCGACGTGCGGCCCTTGCGCAGCGCCTGGCTGGGTTTCATGGCGCCGTCGACCACGGAGTCGGCGTGGACGACGGCACAGCAGTCTTTCAGCTTGTCGCGCCCGGCGAGGGCAGCCTCGAGCCTGGCGCTGTCGCCGAACAACAGGTAACGCAGCCCGGGATACCTCTCCCGGGCCAGTTCCGTGCCGTCGAGAATGACGCCAGGGGCATGGTCGCCGCCCATGGCGTCAAGGGCGATCGTCAGGGCGCCAGCCAATGTGACATCCCCCGCACCCGTCGCTTAGAAGGTTTCGGTCGCCTCGGTCACCTCACGGCCGTCATACTGGCCGCACGACCCGCAAACGTGATGCGGCAACTTGACCTCGCCGCAATTCGGGCACTCAACCGACTGGATGCGCACGAGCGCGTGATGCGAGCGGCGCATGTTCCGCCGCGAGGGCGAGGTTTTTCTCTTTGGTACCGCCATCTGTCGATCTCTTGCTGGTAGGCGCCCCGACCACCGGGGCCGCGTTTAGGCGCCAGAACATACTCAGAATTCTACACGCTTCAAGCGTTGTCTTTCAGTTTCTTTAACACCGCGAACGGATTCGGCGAAGAACTCTCTTCTTCATCGGCCGTTTCAGGCAGCGGCATTTCGGCCGCGCCGGGACTGCGCGGATAGGGATCGAGCGACAGGGCCAGATACTGGACCGCCACATCGCCCACGTCGACGACGCCGCCCTCGGCGATCTCAACGTCGTCCTCGTCGGCCTCGATCTCGACCTCGCTGCGTGCGTCCGCCTCGGCCTCGGTCAGCAGCCGCACCTCGATCTCCTCGTCGACGGCGGCGTCGACCGGATCGAGGGTGACGATGCACGACTGGGTCACCGATGCGGTGAGCCGGCCCTGGAGCATGGCGGAAAAGCCGCGCCGCAGCGGCCTGAGCTGCCCGTGAAGCCGCATGTCGTGCAATGCGACCAGCCCGAGGCGGGCGGCGATCGCCTCCCTCTCCTCGGCGTTGGGGGCAATGTCGATGGCGCGGCCGCTTTCCGGCAGCGCGACGATATCGAACGGACGATGCAGTTCCGGGGTTTCCATCACGTCCCTCCGTCCGGCGGCGGGCCGAAGGCGAGCCGCCCGGCCATCAGCGCCTCGACGGGCTGCGCTTTCAGCGCCTCGGTCTCGCGGCGCATATAGGCGGCGATGATGCCGACCGCTTCCGGCGATGGTGGCTCGGCGCGGTAGAGGTTGCGCGCCAGGGCCTCCTCGAGCGCCTCGCCGCCCTGGTCCACCGCGTCCTCATAGGCCTTGACCCGGCCCAGGAACGCCTTGCCCATCGCCCTCACCCGCCGGCCGATGCCCATGTCGCCCACGCCCATCTCGCGCAGCGAGCGGTCCATGTCGGAGAACATCTCGTCGAACAGGGTCTGGGACAGGCTTTCGCCCGCGGCGCCGCCGTCGCGCAGCCGGCGCATGACCAGGAAGGCGTGCACCACGATCATGTCGAAGCGGCCGTCGAGCGTATCCGGCACGCCGCCCGCCAGATAGAATCCCGGCTGCCGCGACTGCGCGACCAGCACATTATAGAGCGCGTTGGCCGTGAGTTGCTCGGACGTGGGCATGAACGACCGGCGAAGGTTTCTGATGAACTGCAGCATGTCCGTCCCGTTGGCGTCCGGCGCGTTGACAGTGCCGGGGTGCGGTGCCATTTTCTAGCCCAGCGAAATAGGCCCTTGGCCGCGCGGCGTCAACGGCGCACGGCATTCCAGATAGAGTAATCAGGTTGAACAGACAGACGCTATTCGTTGCATTGGGTCTGGCAGTGACCGCGGCGGCAGGACTGCCCGGTTGCGCCAAGTCGGTCGAGACCCGCGGCTACCTGATGGACGAGAGCCTCGTCTCGGAGATCCGCCCCGGCGTGGACAACCGCGCCTCGGTGCTGGCCGCCCTCGGCACGCCCACGGTCCCCGGCACGTTCGACGACGAGAACTGGTACTACGTGACCCGCACCCAGGAGAGCTGGGCGTTCTTCCGTCCCGACGTGGTCGACAACCAGGTGCTGCAGGTTTCGTTCGACCAGTCGGGCAACGTGAAGGAAATCGCCCGCGCGGGCATGGAAGCGGCGCGCGAGATCAGCCCGGTGGGCGACAGGACGCCGACGCGCGGCAAGGAGCTGGGCTTCTTCGAGCAGATCTTCAGCAATATCGGTCGCTTCAGCGGCCCCGGCCCGGCCTCGCCCGGCAACTGATCCGCCGCGAGGTATGCAAAAGAGAAAGGGCCCGGCGAGCGATCGCCGGGCCCTTCCCTTTTCGGTCTCGACGATCAGCCGGCGTGATGCGCCAGGATGGCGAGCAGCAGCAGCGCCACGATGTTGGTGATCTTGATCATCGGGTTGACGGCCGGACCGGCGGTGTCCTTGTAGGGATCGCCGACGGTATCGCCCGTCACGGCGGCCTTGTGGGCTTCCGAGCCCTTGCCGCCGTGATGGCCGTCCTCGATGTACTTCTTCGCGTTGTCCCATGCGCCGCCGCCCGCGGTCATGGAGATGGCGACGAAGATACCGGTGACGATCACGCCGAGCAGCATGGCGCCCAGCGCCGCGAAGGCGTTCTCCTGGCCGGCGATGACGTTGAACACGAAGTAGACCACGATCGGCGACAGCACCGGCAGCAGCGACGGCACGATCATTTCGCGGATCGCCGCCTTGGTCAGCAGGTCGACCGACCGGGCATAATCGGGTTTCGAGGTGCCGGCCATGATGCCGGGATTGTCACGGAACTGGGCCCGGACCTCCTCGACCACCGCGCCGCCGGCGCGGCCCACGGCCATCATGCCCATGCCGCCGAACAGATAGGGCAGCAGGCCGCCGATGAGCAGGCCGACGACCACATAGGGGTTGGACAGGCTGAAATCGACGGCGAGGTCGCCGAAGTAATGCGCCAGGTCCTCGGTGTAGGCGGCGAACAGCACGAGGGCGCCGAGACCAGCCGAGCCGATGGCATAGCCCTTGGTGACCGCCTTGGTGGTGTTGCCGACGGCGTCGAGCGCATCGGTCACCTTGCGCACCTCGGGATCCAGCTCCGCCATCTCGGCGATGCCGCCGGCGTTGTCGGTCACGGGACCATAGGCGTCGAGCGCGACCACCATGCCCGCCAGCGCCAGCATGGTGCTGACGGCGATGGCGATGCCGAACAGGCCGGCCAGGCTGTAGGTGGCGACGATGCCGACGACGATCACCAGCGCCATCGGCGCGGTCGCTTCCATGGAAACCGCGAGGCCCTGGATGACATTGGTGCCGTGGCCGGTGGTCGAGGCCTGGGCAATGCTCTTCACCGGGCGGAAATTCGTGCCGGTGTAGTACTCGGTGATCCAGATCAGCAGGCCGGTGATCACCAGGCCGATGACGCCGCAGATGAACAGCGACTGGGCGGTGAATTCCTCGCCGCCGACCGAGTACAGCGTATCCATGCTGCCAAGGACGTACTGGGTGACCGGATAGAGCGCGATGAGCGACAGGACCGCCGTGACGATGAAGCCCTTGTAGAGCGCGCCCATGATGTTGTTGGAGCTGCCCAGCTTCACGAAGAAGGTGCCGATGATCGAGGTGATGATGCAGACGCCGCCGATGGCCAGCGGGTAGAGCATCAGCTGCTGCTGCTGCTCGCCGATGAAGAAGATGCTGGCGAGCACCATGGTGGCGACGATGGTCACCGCATAGGTCTCGAACAGGTCGGCGGCCATGCCGGCGCAGTCGCCGACGTTGTCGCCCACATTGTCGGCGATCACGGCCGGGTTGCGGGGATCGTCCTCGGGAATGCCGGCTTCGACCTTGCCCACCAGATCGGCGCCCACGTCGGCGCCCTTGGTGAAGATGCCGC
>CAZVVC010000259.1:0-5291 GCA_964630425.1 uncultured Bifidobacterium sp.
CCGCATCCTGGGCGGCGTCTACAACATCCCGAACGTCTATGTGAACGTGAAGGGCTACATGTCCAACTCGGTGCCGGTCGACGCCTATCGCGGCGCCGGGCGCCCCGAGGCCGCCTATGTCATCGAACGCGCCATGGACCAGGCCGCGCGCGAGCTGGGCATCGACCCCGACGAGTTCCGCCGCATCAACTTCATCACGCCCGAGCAGATGCCCTATGCCCATCCGTTCGGCTTCACCTTCGACAGCGGCGAGTTCGAGCGCAACATGGAGGACGCCAAGCGCAACGCGCGGTGGGCGACCATCGGGGAGCGCAAGGCCGCCTCGCGCGCCAACGGCAAGGCCCGCGGCATCGGCATGGCCTATTACATCGAGACCACGCTGGGCATGCCCACCGAGGCGGCCGAGATCCTGTTCCTCGAGGACGGCACGGTGGAGATCGTCACCGGCACCATGTCCAACGGCCAGGGCCACGAGACCGCCTGGGCGCAGGTGGTGTCCGAGCAGCTCGGCGTGCCGTTCGAGAACATCCGGCTGGTGCAGGGCGACACGGACCGGGTGAAGACCGGCCAGGGCACCGGCGGCTCGCACTCGCTCTACATGGCGGCGGGCGCGTTCCAGGAGACGTCCAACGTGGTCATCCGGAAGGGCAAGATCATCGCCGCCCTGATGCTCGACGAGGACCAGCCGCAGAACATCGAGTTCAACGAGGGGCTGTTCCGCGTGCCCGGCACCAACAAGGCCGTGGGCATCATGGAGGTGGCCGCCAAGGCGCGCCATGCCGACGAGCTGGACCTGTCCGCCGAGACCAAGGAGATGTTCGTCGACGGCCTGAACAGCGCCGCCAGATACAAGTACAACAACTCCACCTTCCCCAATGGCTGCCACATCTGCGAGGTCGAGATCGACCCCGACACCGGCAAGGTGGACATCCAGGCCTATACGGTGGTCGACGATTTCGGCCGACTGGTGAACCCGCTGCTGGTCGCCGGCCAGGTGCATGGCGGCGTGGTGCAGGGGATCGGCCAGGCGCTGACCGAGGACGTGCTCTATGACAGCGAGACCGGCCAGCTCATCACCGGCTCGTTCATGGACTACGGCATGCCGCGCGCCGACGACATGTGCCACATCGACTTCTCGTACAACGAGATCCTGTGCAAGACGAACCCCTACGGCATCAAGGGCTGCGGCGAGGCCGGCACCATCGGCGCCTGCCCGTCGCTGATGAACGCCATCGTCGACGCGCTGGCGCCTTACGGCATCACCGCCATGGACATGCCCGCCACGCCGCTGCGGATCTGGAACGCCGTCCGCGACGCCTCGCGCCAGGCGGCGGAGTAAGGCGGCCCGCCATGTCCATCGAGGTCCTCAAGACCGCGCGGGACTGGCGCAGGGAGGGGCGCGGCGTCGCCATCGCCACCGTCTCGCGCACCTGGGGCTCGGCGCCCTTTCCCGTCGGCAGCCAGCTCGCCGCCGACGACAGGGGCAACTTCGTCGGCTCGGTCTCGGGCGGCTGCATCGAGGGCGCGGTGATCGGCGAGGCGCGCAAGTCCATCGCGGACGGGCAGATCCGCAACCTGGAATTCTCGGTCTCCGACGACCAGGCGTGGGAAGTGGGCCTTGCCTGCGGCGGCACCATCCACGTGTTCGTCGAGCCCGCGCCCGCCGAGATAGACGCGGTGCTCGATGCGGCGGGCCGCAAGCAATCGGTGGCGCTGACCACCGATCTCGACACCGGCGCGCACCGGCTGTTCGATGCCGCCACCGCGCCCGAGCCGGTGCGCGGCGCCATGCGCGACGACAAGAGCCAGCCGCTGGACGAGCACGATTTCGTCCGGGTGTTCAACACGCCGCGCCGCATCGCCATCGTCGGCGCGGTGCACATCGCCCAGGAGCTGGTGCCCATGGCGACCCGCGCCGGCTTCGACGTCACGGTGATCGACCCGCGCGCGGCCTTCGCCAGCCCGGAGCGCTTCCCCGGCGTGACCCTGTCCACCGACTGGCCGGACAAGGCCATGCACGCGCTGGACATCGACCCGCGCACCGCCATCGTCACCCTGACCCACGACCCCAAGCTGGACGACCCCGCGCTCGACGTGGCGCTGGGCTCGGAGGCGTTCTACATCGGCGCGCTGGGATCGACGCGCACCCAGGCCAAGCGCATCGCGCGGCTGAAGGAAGCCGGTTTCTCCGACGCGCAGATCGGCCGCATCCACGGCCCCGTCGGCCTCGACATCCGCGCTCAGTCCCCCGCCGAGATCGCCGTCTCGATCCTCGCCCAGATCATCGCCGTCCAGCGCGGCGCGATGCAATGAGGGGTCGGGCGCACGCGGCTCCCCCCTCACCCTGCCCTCTCCCCGGAGGGGAGAGGGGAAGAAAAGGGGCCACCCTCGATGAAGCCGTCCCCTCGCCCCTCCGGGGAGAGGGCCAGGGTGAGGGGGCGCCGCGACAGCGGCGGCCTTCGGATGCACGGCACAAACAAGGAACCGCCCTCGATGCCGGCGCCCCCTCTCCCCTTGTGGGAGAGGGTCGGGGTGAGGGGTGCGAGCGGCGCCCATGATCTACGCCGACATGCCCGTGGACGAGGCCGAGGGCGCGATCCTCGCGCATGGCCAGTATGCGGGCGCCCGCAAGCTGCAGAAGGGCCACCGCCTGTCCGCCGCCGACATCGCCGCGCTGAAGGCGGCGGGCGTCGCCAGCGTCTCGGGCTTCCGGCTGGAGCCGGGCGACGTGGGCGAGGATGCCGCCGCCGCCCAGGTTGCGCAGGCCGCGGCCGGGGCGCACATCACCCTCAGCGCCGCCTTCACCGGCCGCTGCAACCTGTTCGCCGCCGAGGACGGCGTGCTGGTCTATGACCGGGAGCGGCTGGACGCGCTCAACCTGATCGACGAGGCGGTGACATGCGCCGCCCTGCCGCCCTTCGACGCGGTGCGCAAGGGCCAGATGCTGGCTACGGTGAAGATCATCCCCTTCTCGGTGACCGAGGCGCAGCTTTCCCGCTGCGCCGCGCTACTCGCGGGCGGCGCCCTGCTGTCGGTCGCGCCCTATGTGGGCCTGAAGGCCGGGCTGGTCGAGACCATCGTCTCCGGCGGCAGGAACAAGCCGTCGGACAAGCTGATCCGGGTCACGTCCGAGCGGATGCAGGGCGTCGGCGGCACGCTGGCCCATACCAGCCAGTGCTCCCACGACGCCCGCGACGTGGCCGCCTATGTCACCGCCCAGCTCGAGGCCGGCTGCGGCATCGTGCTGGTGGCGGGCGCCAGCGCCACCACGGACCGGCGCGACGTGGTGCCGGCCGGCATCGTCGAGGCCGGCGGCACGATCGATCATTTCGGCATGCCGGTCGATCCGGGCAACCTGCTGCTGCTCGCGCATGTGGGGCCGGTGCCGGTGATCGGCCTGCCCGGCTGCGCGAGGTCTCCGAAAGTGAACGGCTTCGACTTCGTGCTGCACCGGCTGGCCGCCGGCCTGACGGTGACGGCGCAGGACATCATGCGCCTGGGCGCGGGCGGCCTGCTGAAGGAGATCGGCGCCCGGCCCCTGCCCCGCGCCCAGGCGACCGCCGACGCCCCGGCCCCGGCCCGCGCGCCGCGCATCGCCGCCGTGGTGCTGGCCGCCGGCACGTCGAGCCGCATGGGCGGCCGGAACAAGCTGCTGCACGAGATCGGCGGCGCGCCCATGATCCGCCCCAGCGTCGAGGCGGTGCTGGCCAGCGCCGCCCGCCCGGTGATCGTGGTGACCGGCCGGGACGAGACCGAGATCCGCGGGGCGCTGATAGGGCTGGACGTGGCCTTCGTCCACAACCCGGACTTCGCCGCCGGCATGGCGGGCAGCCTGAAGGCCGGCGTCGCCGCCGTGCCGGCGGACGCGGACGGCGCGGTGGTGGCGCTGGGCGACATGCCGCTGGTGACCGCCCATCACGTCGACCGGCTGATCGCCGCCTATGACGAGGACGAGGGCCGCACCATCTGCGTCCCCACCCATGACGGCAAATGGGGCAACCCGGTGCTGTGGTCGCGCCGCTACTTCCCCGAGATGATGCAGATCACCGGCGACAAGGGCGCCCGCGAGCTGCTCCATACCTATGCCGAGAAGCTGTGCGAGGTGCCCATGCAGGACACCGGCATATTGCGGGATTTCGACACGCCCGAGGCGTTCGAGGCCTCTCTATGACCGTCCCATCCCGGCGAAGGCCGGGACCCAGACTAGGCAATCCAGCGCGCTTCGCGCCGGTTTGTTCGCGAGGGTCTGGATACCGCCCTTCGGCGGTATGACGGCTGGAGTGGGGCGGCCTAAGCGATCTCCGCCACCGCCCTTTTCGCGCCGACCGCGACCAGGTTGGCGCGGTATTCGGCCGAGGCGTGGATGTCTTCGTTGAGGCCGTCCGGGTCCTGCGCGATGCCGGCCAGCGCGCCGGCGCTGAAGTCGGCCGACAAGGCCGCTTCCATGTCGGTCTGGCGGAACACGCAGGGGCCGGCGCCGGTCACCGCGACGCGCACGCCGCCTTCAGCCTGCGCCACGAACACGCCGACGACCGCATAGCGCGAGGCCGGGTTGGGGAACTTGACATAGGCGGCCTTGCGCGGCACCGGGAAGCGCACGGCGGTGACGATCTCGCCCGCGTCCAGCGCGGTCTCGAACAGGCCGGTGAAAAAGTCGTCGCCGGCGATCTCGCGCCTGTCGGTCACCACCGTCGCGGCGAGGCCCACCACCGCCGCCGGATAGTCGGCCGCCGGGTCGCTGTTGGAGATGGAGCCGCCGATGGTGCCGCGGTTGCGCACCGCCGGGTCGCCGATGCCGCCGGCCAGTTTCGCCAGCGCCGGGATCGCCTGCTGCACCTCGGCCGAGGCGGCCACGTCCGCGTGCCGGGTCATGGCGCCGATGGTGACGATGCCGCCCGAGACGGTGATGCCCTTCAGCCCGTCGATCTCGTTGAGGTCGATGATCTCGGAGGGCTGCGCCAGCCGCTGCTTCATGGTGGGCAGCAGGGTCATGCCGCCGGCCAGCAGCTTGGCCTCGCCGTCCTCGGCGAGCCGCGCGGCCGCGGCGTCGACGCTTCCGGCACGGTGATAGCTGAAATTGTACATGCCGTCCTCCGGTTACATGTCGCGCGCGCCGGCGGCGATCGACTTGACGATGTTGTGATAGCCGGTGCAGCGGCAGATGTTGCCCTCCAGCTCGGCGCGGATCGTCTCCTCGGTCAGCGCCGCGCCCCTGTTGCGCTCGGCGATGCCGATGCCGGCCATGATCATGCCCGGCGTGCAGAAGCCGCACTGGAGGCCGTGGTTCTCCT
>CAZVVC010000260.1:0-5284 GCA_964630425.1 uncultured Bifidobacterium sp.
CTGTGCGACCGCATCTACGTCATGCACCGCGGGCAGGTGGTGGAATCTGGCCCGACTCTCGAACTCTTCACCGAACCCCGCCACGAATACACCCGGCACCTGCTCGCCGGCGTGCGCAACCTGACCGACGTCAATGCGGAGCTTTCCGGCTTCAGATCGTCGATAGAAGCGTGAGGAGCCCGATCGTGTCACTCATAGCGACCAGCCTTCACAAGACCTTCACGAGCGGGCGCGGCGTCGAGCGGGTCGAGAAGGTAGCCGCAGACAATGTGTGCATCAAGGTGGGCGCGGGCGACTTCGTCGCCGTCGTCGGGGAAAGCGGCAGCGGCAAAAGCACCGCCGCGCGGATGATGCTCGACCTGATCCGGCCCGATTCGGGCGCCGTGACGTGGCAGGGCGAGGATGTCGCCGCGATGAGCCGCGCGGAGAAGAAGCAATTCCGCTCGCAGGTGCAGGCAGTGTTTCAGGACCCGTCGGGCTCGATGAACCCGCGCAAGCGGATCAGGACGATACTGGGCGAGGTCATCAGCTATTACGGCATCGCGGACAAGCGGGCGGCCGTCGACGAGCAGGCCCGCCACATGCTTTCACTTGTCGGGCTGAACCCACCCGAGATGTTCATGGACCGGTTTTCGCACGAGTTGAGCGGTGGGCAGCGGCAGCGCGTACTCATCGCGCGCGCGATGATCCCCGGTCCGAAGGTTATCGTGGCCGACGAGGCGGTGTCCGCGCTGGACGTCTCGGTGAAGGCGGGGGTCCTGCGCCTGATGGAGGATCTGCGCCGGGAGAAGGGCGTCGGCTACCTGCTTATCAGCCATGACCTGCCGGTGGTGCGCAAGGTCGCCCGATATGTCTACGTCATGCATGCCGGCAAGGTCGTCGAGGAAGGGCCGACCGAGCAGATATTCAGGAGCCCCGCCGCCGAATATACCCGCAAGCTGCTGAGCTCCGCCGTGGATCTCGACAATGTGCTCGAGGAACGCCGGCAGGCCGCGGCGAGACGCCTCTCGCCCGCGGTCGACTAACCCCCATCCCGCGCCGGCTGTCTCCGGGCAGCGGATTGGCCGGACGGTGAACGCCAAACCAGCCGCCAGCTTCCCGCAGACCAGCGCACGAAAGCCTCATCGCCATTGCGGCGAGCCGAACCATCTGACGGACCTTTTCATGCAGAACGCAACACCATCGCAAGGCATATCGTCCCCCACGCTTCTGATAGCGCTGGCGGTGACCTTGACGATGCTGGTGGCGACCTTTCCGGAATACGCGCTTGGAACCGTCGTGCCCTTCGTGGAGCGGGACGGCCCGCTGAACGCGCGGACAGTCGGCATCTATACCTCCGTCATGTTCCTGCCGGCCGGGACCATCTCCGTGATCACAGGCAATCTGGTGGACCGCTACCCGGTGATACCGCTCAACGTGTTCCTGTTCCTGGCGGTCGGCTGCGTCATGATCGGCCTCCCGGCGCTGAGCACCGGAACCCACTTCATCCTGTTCAGCATCGTCGCCGGGGGCTTCCTGGCGCTCTCCAACCCGCTGACGAACCGCATCATCCGCGCCAACGTGCCGTTCCAGAACCGGCCGTGGGTGGTCGGGTGGAAGTCTATCGGCCCACAGCTCGGCGCTCTTGTCGCCGGTCTCGTCTACGCATTCAGCGGCAGCGCCTGGCGGGAAGCGAGCTATGGCAGCGCGCTCATATTCTTCGCCATGGCAGCCGTGTTCGGCGCGTTCCTCGGACGGCTCCTGACCGGCGACGCGACCGCCCCCGCGGCGGCGGCGACAGGCGACGCCACGATCGGCCTGCCGGAAAGCTCCGTGGTCTACTGGCTGGTGCTGTTCTCGTTCTTCTCCAGCGGGGCGATCGACACGGTGGGCGCCTATGTGCCAGTATATGCGCACGAGATCCTCGGGTTCAGCCCCGACGCGGCGGCGATGGCCGCGGTTGTCGCGGCTGTGGCGACCATCGTCGGCCGCGCCATCTGGGTGGGGGCATGCCGGCGGTTTCTCGCGATCCGGCTGCTGATCGTCGCCAGCCTGCTGGCCTCGGTGAGCTCGATCGGGCTGATGGTCGCGCCCTTCGTCCATGAACTGGTGTTCTGGTTCTCGCTGACCGCGATGGGGCTCACGGCGCTGGGCATGGCGCCCCTCGTGCAGGTCATCGTGATCGAGGCGGTGGACCTGTCGCGCATAGGCCGCGCCTCCGCGCTGATCGGCGTGGGCATGTATGGCGGGTTCGCCGCCCAACCGGTCTTCATGCTGGAAATCATGAAGATCGTGGGGTTCGCCAATTCGTGGGGGGTGCTGGCCGCCAGCAACCTCGTTGGGGTAGCCGTTCTCCTGCTCTACGGCCGCAGCCGCGCGCGGGGCCCCCGGGCCTCCCGCCGGGCGGGCGTCGTCCGGCAGGCAGCCGCAACGAAAGCAGCAAAACGGGGATGAAGATGGAACCATCATCGCGCATGAGATCCAGGATTGATCGCGGCGAAATGGCGCTCGGCAGCTTTCACGAGATCGCGGAGCCGCGGCTGGTGGAAATCGCCGCGCGCGCGGGCTTCGATTTCGTCATGCTGGACTACGAGCACGGGCTGCGGGATCTCGACGCTGTTCGCGACGCCCTGCGCATGGCGCGCCTCAGCGGCGTGGACGCCCTCGTCCGGATCGGGCCGGCGGACCTCGCCCTCGTCGGCCGCCTGCTCGACGAGGGCGCGAACGGCGTCGTGATCGCCCATGTCAGGACGGTCGAGGAAGCGAGAGCCGCCGTGCGGGAGGCCTATTACGCGCCGCTCGGGCATCGCGGCCTCAACGGCACGATGGCACGGGCGTTCCGCACCGGCGACCCGGCCTCCGCCGCGGCCGCCCACAACCGCCACACCTTCGTCTTCGCCATCATCGAGGACGAGGAGGGAGTCGTGAACGCGCGCGCGATCGCCGGGCTCGAAGGCGTCACCGGCTTGCTGCCCGGCAGGGGCGACCTCAGATTCGCCGCAGCCCTGATGAACCAACCCCCGCAATCCGTCGATCGTCAGGTGGACGCGATCCTCGAAGCCGGCAGGTCCACGCCCGGAGCCATACTGATGGATTTCGCCCGTTCCGACGCGGCCTTCGCCGCAACAGCGCGCGAGCTCGGCGTCCAGGCGCTCCTGTTCGGAACCGAGACCGCGATCCTGGAAGCAAATTATGAGAGGCTTTTGAAGCAAGCGCGCGAAATCGTCCCCGCCAGTACAGAATAACCAGAGAAAACCCATGAAGATCGCCGTCGTCGTCGGCAACCCCAAACCGAAATCCCGCACACGGGACGCCGCCATCGCCCTGGCGGGCTCAATCGAACCCTCGGCGCAGATCGAGGTCGTGGACCTGGCGGAATTCGGAGCGCGGCTGCTGGAATGGAACAACGCGGAGGTCGAAGCGGCGAAGGCCATTGTCGCCGGCTGCGATGTTGCGATTTTCGCGTCGCCGACCTACAAGGGCAGCTATACTGGTCTGCTGAAGCTGTTCCTGGACCAATTCGCCACGGGCACGGGCCTCAAAGGCGTCGTGGCCATTCCTTTCATGGTCGGCGGCTCTTCCGGTCACCAGATGGCTCCCGAGGTGTTCTTGAAGCCGGTTCTGGTGGAGGTGGGCGCGATCTGCCTTGCCCCGGCGGTCTACGTCACCGAGGCCGAACTCGGCGGTGACGACATGGCCGGTCCGTGGCTGGAACGCTGGGCGCATGCCGTCCGCAACGGGGTCGGGTTGACTAGAGCGCGCATTTCAGCCGATTAACGGGCGGGTGCTTTTGGAGGCGATCGGATGGTGGCAGAATCGAGATATCGTTCTGCGCGGCTTGAAGAGGTGGCGCAGCGCGCCGGAGTCTCCATAGCGACCGCTTCCCGCGCGCTGCACGGCAGCCGGCGCGTCAGTCCCGAACTGCAAGCGCGGGTGCACGAAGCCGCCAAGGCGCTCAACTACAGCGCCAGCCTGCCGGCGAGAGCCATGGTGCAGGGCCGCACGAACATCGTGGGCCTCATCATCCACGACATCAGCGATCCGTATTTCTCCGGCATCGCCGAAGGCGTCGTCAAGGCGGCGGAGGCCAGCGGCCAGCTCGTCATGCTCGCCAGCACCGGCCGCAAAGCCGATCGCGAGGCCGAGCACCTCCGCGCCTTCCGCAGCCAGCGCGCGCGCGGCGTCATTCTGTTAGGCAGCCGCGAGGGCCGCGACGAGAACCTGGAGAGGCTGCGCGATGAGATCCTCGCCTTCCAGGCCGACGGCGGAAGGGTGGTGGCCGTCAGCCAGAGGAAGCTGCCGGTCAACACGCTCGTGATCGAGAATCGCAGGGCTTCGTCCGATCTGGCGAAGGCGCTGATCGCGCAAGGCCACCGCCGCTTCGCCGTGCTGGCGGGGCCGCCAGACCTTCTGGTCTCGCGGGACCGGCTGGAGGGCATGCGCAGGGGGATCGTCAAGGCGGGTCTCACCCTGGATCCCCGTAACGTCGTTCATTCCGATTTTTCGCGCGACGGCGGCCGCCGCGGCGCGATGAAGCTGATCGAGCAAGGGCTCAACGTGGATTGCATCGCCGCGGTGAGCGACGAGATGGCGGTCGGCGCGCTAGCGGTCCTGCGCGACGGCGGTATAGCCGTCCCCGGGCAGGTCGGCGTCTGCGGATTTGGCGACATCCCGGGCCTGCGCGACTTCAACCCTTCGCTGACCACCATCAGCCTGCCGCTGCAACTGATCGGCGAGCGCGCTTTCGAAACCGTGCAGGCCGAAAATGCGCCCCACCCGCTCGTGCGCCGCATCCACGGCACCATCGTGATCCGCGAAAGCACATTTGCGACCCCGCCAGATGGCAGCGCAGTGAAATTCGAGTGACGCGGCCCTCTCCTCGCGCTACAGAAAGGAAAGACATGGGTACAGCCGAAATGCCGAACGCCATTCTGTTCGATCTCGACGGGACGCTCGTGGATTCCGCGCCGGGCATCCTGCGTGCGATGCGCTTGGCATTCGACGATATCGGCTTAAGCAGGCTCAGCGAGGAGGACGAGCGGGCCATCCTCGGCCCGCCGCTGCATGACTTTCTCGCCGAGCGGCTAGGCGCGGAGCAGGTCACATCGGTCATCGCGGCATATCGCACCCATTATACGCGGACCCACACGCACGAGCTTCTGCCCTACCCGGGTATCGTCGATGCGCTTTCGCAGCTGCGGGCGCGTGGCTACGTGCTGGCCATCTGCACAAGCAAAGTTGTTACATTCGCCCGCTCGATCCTGCTGGCCTCCGGGCTCGACGCGTATTTCCACCACGTTTGCGG
>CAZVVC010000261.1:0-5259 GCA_964630425.1 uncultured Bifidobacterium sp.
CACCGGATCCGGCAAGACCTTTTCCGCGCTGCAACTCGCGACCGGCTTGGCCGGCGAGGGCGGCAAAATCGCACTCATCGATACGGAAGCCGGCCGCGCGCTGCACTACGCCGACAAGTTCAAGTTCGACCACTGCGACCTCAAGCCGCCGTTCCGGCCGGCCACCTATCGTGAGGCCATCATCGCCGCCGACAAGGCCGGCTACGACGTGATCGTCATCGACTCCATGTCGCACGAATACGAGGGCGAGGGCGGCATCCAGGATTGGGCCGCCGAGCTGGAGGCTGGCGGGATGAAGTCGCCGGCCAACTGGAAGGAGCCGAAGCAGGAACACAAGCGGATGGTCAACCGGCTGCTCCAGTGCCGCGCGCACCTGATCTTCTGCCTGCGCGCCGAGGAAAAGATGCTGGTCACCGCCGAGCCGCAGTTCAACGACGACGGCTCTCCGCGCATGTGGAAGGGCAAGCAGGCCACCAAGATGGTGATCGTGCCCGCTGCCGACCGGCCTGTTTCGGACCGCTGGCAACCACTGTGCGAGAAGCGGTTCATGTACGAGATGACCACCAGCTTTCTGATGCTGGCTGACCAGCCCGGCGTCCCGATGCCAATCAAGCTACAGGACCAGCACCGCTTCGCCTTCCCCGAAGGCAGGCCCATCAGTCAGCAGTCGGGCGCGCTGCTGGCGACCTGGGCGCATGGCGGCAAGCCGGTGCAGCACCGGGCCAGCGCTCCGACCGAGATGGACGCCGCCGAAGCTGCGGCAGGCCAGGGAACGGAGGCGTTTCGCGCCTGGTGGAACAGCGATGAAGGCAAGAGCGCCCGCACCGCCGTGAAGCACGACCTGGCCCGGCTACAGCGCATCGCCGAGCAGGCAGACGCGGCCTCCGCCGAAGATGAAGAAGATCCGTTCACGGGCACCGCATCAGCCGAAGACGACGCCCGTTCCACAGCGCACTCGTCCGACCCCGAGCCGGACCAGGCGCATGATGAGCCGCAGGACCAGCAGACGGCGCCTCAAGAGGCCCCCCAGCCCGACGCTGGTCCTGCGGCCGAAGGAGATCAGCGGCAGTCCGATCTGCTGGACGACCAGCCGAGCGGCCTGCAAATGCTCGACCGTGCGCTGGGCGGGATCGCGAACATGGGCGCGCTCAAGGCCATCGTGGCGAAGCACCAGCCGTGGATCGACACGCTCGACGGGCTGGACCTGGCCGACGCGCGGAAGGTCATCGCCAGGCACGAGGCGCGCATCAAGGCGGCGGGGCGGCGATGAGCACGGGAGATAGGGCGATGCCAAAACCAATCTGCATTTATCACGGCAACTGCGCAGACGGGTTCACTGCTGCGTGGGCCGTCTGGAGGAAGTTCCGAGGCTCCTTTGACTATCATCCCGGCGTCTATCAAGAGCCGCCTCCCGATGTGACTGGGCGCGACGTTCTGCTCGTAGACTTCTCCTACAAGCGCCCCGTGCTCCTTGAAATGGCGAAGTCAGCGCACAGCATCTTGATCCTCGACCACCACAAGACTGCCGCCGAGGATCTGGCCGGCTTCCGTTCGCCCGCGCCGTTCGAGGACTGGGACAATCCAGGCTTTCCGCTGGTGGAGCACGACCCCGAGCCCATCGCGGCCTTGTTCGATGTGGAACGGTCCGGGGCGATGATCACATGGGATTTTCTGCACCGGACGCCAGCGCCGAAGCTGGTGAACTACGTGCAGGACCGCGATCTGTGGAAGTTCGACCTTCCGGGCTCACGCGAGGTCAGCGCCTTCATCTTCGCCCACGCCTATACTTTCGAGAACTGGGACTATCTCGACAACATGGTGGGTTGTCGGCTGACCGAGGTTCGGGCCGGCGGCGCCGCCATCGAGAAGAAGCATCACAAGGATGTGGCCGAGCTGGTGGGGGTCTGCCGGCGACGGATGAGGATCGGCGGCCACGATGTGTGGGCCGCGAGCTTGCCTTACACCCTGACCAGCGATGCTGGTCACCTGATGGCGCAGGGCCAGCCGTTCGCGGCTTGCTACTGGGACACCGCCGATGGCCGGGTCTTCAGCCTGCGCAGCTCAGATGACGGACTGGATGTGTCGGAGATCGCCATGCTCTATGGCGGCGGCGGTCACCGTGCGGCGTCCGGGTTCCGCGTGCCGCGCGATCATGATCTGGCGAGGGCATAGCCATGACCTACGACCCGAAAGCCGCAGCGGCGGCGCTGGAGGCGGCTGGGGCCATGCTGGACGCCCCTCTCGCCGCCCACCTGACCGCCGACGCACCGAAGATTCTGGAGGACGCGCGGAAATGCGGCCACTGCGGATTCCCGATCCACCCAGCCGAGACCCAGCGCTATTTCGGCACCTATGTCGCCCACGCCGAATACCGATGCCGCGACCTGATGCGTGGCGAAATCACCCGGCTGCGCGGCGAACTGGACGCCGCCCGCCGGCCGGTCAGCGACGAGGACGTGGAGGCGGTGGCGAGGGCGATCAGCGAAGCGCAGGATATCGACGCCTACGGGTCGTACGATTATTCCGCCTATCCTGGTGACGCGCCTCCCTACGTTGTGCGTGATGAGCGCACAGGGGCGGCCGTGTTCCGGTCCGACAACCCCGAGGCGGCGACGGCCGAGTGGAGCCGGCTGTGTCAGGCCTTCGTTGCCCGCGCCGCGCTCGCGGCGTTCATGGAGCGGCGGTGATGGAAACCATTGTCGTGCTGATGAGGATCGTATTCAGGCTTTTTGCCATAGTCGGCGCGCTTCTGGACATTCTGTTCACGATTCTTGGAATATGCGCCGCCTCACTCATTCTTTACCTCTTTGCTGGCCTAGCGTGGTGGCTTTCAGGGGTGTGCCTCGTGGCAGTCAGCGCGTACTGCTATGACCGCTGGAATACGGCCCGGCGCGGGGAGGCGAGGTGATGGGCGAGAGGGCGACATTGCCGCACTGGCCTCGCAGGATGACGGCGGCCTTTGCCGCCGCCTACCTGGGGGTTAGTCCGTCTAAATTTCACCGCGGCGTCAATTCCGGGGTCTACCCGCCCGGCAAGTCGGACGGCGGAAACATGTTGTGGGACATAAAGGCGCTTGATGCCTGGTCCGATCGCTGGGCAGGATTGCAGGGAGAGGATATTGCACCCCCTATCCCGTGAGGCCGGTATGGTCCGCCTGAAGTACGTGCACGAGGTGAACGGCTGCCTGTATGTGCGCCGGGTCACGACGGTCAACGGCAAGCGCGTCGAAAAGAACACGCGACTGCCCCGCATGGATTCGCCTGAATTCTGGGATGAATACCAGAGGCTGACCGGCGGCACACGCAAAACCACAATGAAAAAGAACTCTATGAACGAGCTGATATCTAAATATCGGCAATCAGCAGAGTACAAGAAAAACGCGCCGAACACCAAATCGAACAAAGATCGTTACTTGGATATGATCGCAGAAAAGTGGGGTCCCTACGACTTCACTACGCTCACGCGGCCGAAAGTGTTAGAATACCGGGATGAGTTTTTCGACACCCCAGGTAAGGCCGACAACCTGGTGAGCACCCTTTCCGCTATGATGGGCTGGGCCGTCAGCCGCGAGCTGATGGACAAAAACCCGTGCCATAAGATTGAGCGCCTTGCGGACGGCGAATGGAAGCCGTGGCCGCAGGATGTTCTGGATCTGGCTCTGGAGCGGGCCGCACCCATGCTCGCGCTCGCGATCATCTCCCACTACTTCACCGGCCAGCGGATCGGCGACGTGGTGGCGATGGACCGGCCATTGAAGCCGACCGATTTGATTCCCGTCGTTCAGGAGAAGACAGGCACTCCGGTCTGGATACCGATCCACCGCGACTTCTGGTCATGGATCGAGCGCATCCCGACTCGCCTACGTCAGCCGGCCCTGCTCTATGGAAGGTATGGCCAGCGGTTCGAGGACGACGCTCTCCGAGACAGGCTGCGGACCCTGATGCGCGAAATCGGGTACGACTACAAGTTCCACGGTCTGCGGAAGAACGCTGTCTGCTCTCTATTGGAGGTGGGGTGCACGACCTGGGAGGTCTCTGCGATCACCGGTCAATCACCGGAACTGGTCGAGTACTACGCTCGCGAAGTGAACCGGAAAAAGCTGGCCCTTTCGGCGATCAGAAAATGGGAGAACGGCGGTGCCTGAGGGCTTACCACATGGGCTGATAAAGCTTTGGAATCCTTGGGTTGCGGGTATTCCCACTTTTCGCCTTAAGGCCATGAAATTAAAGGCTTTCATGGTTTCACGGCGTAAACACGGGTTCGAGTCCCGTAGGGATCGCCACTTCCAGTCAATGGCTTAACGGGCCGCAAGGTGGATTTGCCACCTTCGCCGCCTCGGCTTATCACACATCATCGCCTGGCGTTTCCGCGCCGTTCGGGACATGAAGGCATGCGCGGCTTTCATGTCGAAGGCCTCGGTGCGTCCACCGCCGCTTTCCCCTTCCGCGAAGGGCGGTCGTATTGAAAGGCGGATCATTCGTCCCTAAGTTCAAATCGAACGATCCGATCGATTCGATCGAATGGAGGCGACGATGCGGACCTTCACGGCCAATGAAGCAAAGACCCGGTTCGGGGAGTTGATCGATCGCGTGCAGCGTGAGCCGGTACAGGTCACGCGCCGCAATCGGGTGGTCGGCGTCATGGTTTCGGCCGAGGACTATGCCGCCATGCGGGAGTTCTATGCCGACAGGCTGGCGCGAACTCTAGGCGAGACAGCGGGAGAGGCCGCGGAAAAAGGCCTTACCGAAAGCGAGCTGGAGCGCCTGCTTTCCGATGAAGGATGACGCCTTCGTTCTCGATACGAATGTCCTCATCAGCGCCGCCCTGTTGCAGGGATCACCCCCTGCGAAAGTGACGATGTGGGTGATCGCCAATGCGCGGTTGGTCTTCAGCGAACCGACCTTCGAGGAATTCCGCTCCCGCCTGTGGCGGCCAAAGTTCGACAGATATCTCACCATCGAGCGCCGCAACCGGATACTTCACGACTTCAGTGCGATCGCCGACTGGGTCGACATCGGCGACAGTCCGGCGCCGGCCCGGAGCCGCGACCCCGATGACGATATGTTCATCCAGGCCGCTATAGCGGGCTCGGCACGTTGGCTGGTCAGCGGCGACAGAGACCTTCTGGAAATGCAGGGATTGAAGGAGATCGTGATCCTGTCGCCGGCCGCCATGCTGGAACGGATAGCCTCGCAGCCCCGGCCATAGAGGCGAGGCTTTTACACCACCTCGGCTGCGTTCAGCGGCCCAGCTTGGAGG
>CAZVVC010000262.1:0-5244 GCA_964630425.1 uncultured Bifidobacterium sp.
GGCAAGCCGAACAACAGTCCCGCCGGCGGGGCCATGGAGGGGGTCACCGGACGCGGCGTCGAGCTGGAAGTTTCGGGAGAGATCGTATCCGGCTGGAGCGTCTCGGGCAGTTTTACCTACACCAAGATCAACGACGACATCGACACTCTCGATCACTACATACCGAAGCACACAGTGCGCTTGGGCAGCAACTACCGTTTCAGCGGCGCGCTCAGCGGACTGAACATTGGCGGAAATTTTTCCTGGATGAGCAAGGGATTTTGGTCGTACCGCAGTCCTACCGGAGAAATACCCATGTACGGCGGATACATGACGCTTGACCTTTTTGTCAGCTATAAACTGAATGAACATCTTTCCGCGCAGGTCAACGTCAACAACATCTTCGACAAGAGTTACTACTCCCAAAGCGACTCCTGGTCTTATTACGGTTCACCGCGCAATGCGAGCATCCGCCTGAAATACAAGTTCTGAGACGCAGGCGAATATTATTGCCCACGTCAGCGTCACGTCGTTGGCGTGGGCATGGTCTATGACTCTCGCCGGCAGGGCTTGCAACAGCCCGCCGGCTTGGCTAATTTCGCGGCACCAGGCCGGGCCCCTCTGGCAGCGTGTCGCTGTGATGTCGGACTGGAAATCAACCAGTGGTCCGAGCATGATATCACGCCATTCACGTGCCGTTGCAGTCCGTCAGTCCAGCGAGGGCTGCAATGCCTGATCTTTCGCATCTTTTCGCCCCCGAAGTGCTTACCGCCTTCCTGCAGGTCGTCATGATCGACCTGGTGCTGGCGGGCGACAACGCCATCGTCATCGGCCTCGCGGCCGCCGGCCTTCCCAGGGAACAGCGCGCCAAGGCGATCCTGATCGGCGTGGTGGCCGCCACCGTCCTGCGCATCGTCTTCGCCGTCCTCACCACCAAGCTGCTGGCCATCATCGGCCTGCTGCTGGCGGGCGGCGTGCTGCTGCTGTGGGTGTCGTGGAAGATGTGGCGCGAGCTGCGCACGCCGGCCCACGAGGAAGAAGGCGCCGCCGAGGCCCTCGCCAACGAGGACCTGAACAAGGACGGTGTCATCGCCGGCGGCGCGCCCCGCAAGACCTTCGCCCAGGCCGCCTGGCAGATCGTCATCGCCGACGTCTCCATGTCGCTCGACAACGTGCTGGCCGTGGCCGGCGCGGCCCGCGAGCATCCCTGGGTGCTGGTGTTCGGTCTCGTCCTGTCCATCGCGCTGATGGGCCTGGCCGCCTCGTTCATCGCCCGGCTGCTGCAGAAATACCGCTGGATCGCCTATATCGGTCTGATGGTCATCCTCTACGTAGCCCTGGACATGATCTATCGCGGCTCGGTGGAAGTGTGGCCTCATATCAGCCACCTTTTCTGATCCGGACGGCGCCCATTGCCAGGCGGAACCGGATTGGCTACGGTGACTGTTGATAATTCTTCGCAACAACGCGGGGCGGCATTCCATTCTCTGGGCTGACGGGCGGCGCGGAGAGCGTCGTACCGCCCCGGAGGTGACGACCGTCTTGAGCGCCGATCCCCCGATACCCCGGCTGTTCCGGTCCTACAACGGCGTGCTCGTCGACTATGCCAGCGGCATCGTCGGCAACCGGAGCCACGCGGAAGACGTGGTGCAGGAAGCCTGGCTGCGGCTCGATCAGGCCGAGCGTTCACAATCGGTGCGCGAGCCGATCCGCTATCTCTACCGGATCGTGCGTAACCTCGCGATCGACGGCCGGCGCAGCCTCCAGCGCACCGGCAGGCGTCAGGACGCGTCGGGCAGCGACGGGCTGGACGCGCTGGCCGACGACCGGCCGAATCCCGAAGCGGCGCTGATGGCGCGGCGCGAGTTGCGCACCGTGCTCGACGCGCTGGACGAGTTACCCGAGCGCACACGCACCGCGATCGAGATGCACCGCCTGGAGGGCAAGCGGCTGACCGAGATCGCCGCGCATCTCGGCATCTCGGTGTCGCGTGCCCAGGCGCTCATCGCCGAGGGCCTGCACTACTGCATGCAGCGCCGGAACCCGGAATTGTGATGTCCTCCATGCCGCAGGCGAAGGAAAAAGGACAGCGAGTTTCGTCAGTCAAGGGCGCGGCTCAAGCACGATGTGGTTGCCCATGAACGCCCATTCTCCAGACGGCAAGGGCCCCGCCTTCGAGGCGGCCAACTGGCTCGTCGTCCTGGCCGAGGAGCCGGTGGCCGAGGACGTGCGCGCGGATTTCGAGGCCTGGCTCGCGGCCAGCCCGGCCAACGGGAAGGCGTGGCGGGCCGCGACCGAAACCTATGACCTGATGGGCCATGCCCGCCAGCGGCAGGACGCGGTGCTCGACATGCGCCGCGGGCGCCGGGTCCGGCCCGGGCTGACGCTGGCGGCGGCCCTCGCCGCATGCATGGTCATCGCGGCGGCGCCTTCCCTCTGGCTGCGCATGTCCGCCGACAGGGTGACCGGCACGGCCGAGCTGGCCAGCATGACGCTGGACGACGGCAGCATCATCCGGCTCGGCCCGGACAGCGCGGTCAGGATCGCCTATGACGCGGACGAGCGGCGCGTGGCGCTGCTGGCCGGCGAAGCCTCGTTCGACGTGACGGCGAACCCGGCCCGGCCGTTCCGCGTGGAGGCCGGCGCGGTGCGCACCACCGTCCTCGGCACCGCCTTCGAGGTGCGCAGGGAACGCGGCGGCACCTGGGTCGCGGTGTCGCACGGCCGTGTACGGGTGGACGGCACGCGCGACGGTTTGCCGATGCGGCGCGATCTGGCCGATGGGGAATGGCTGCGGGTCGATGATGCATTCCATGTGGAACACGGCGCCGGGACCGCGTCGGAGGCTCCGCCGGACCGCGCCATGATCGTGGTGAAGGACCGTCCGGTCACGGAGGTGATCGACCGACTGCGGCCCTGGTACGCCGGCGCCATCGTCGTGACCGACGCTGGGCTGGGCCGCCAGCGCGTGACGGGCGCCTACGATCCCCGCGACCCCGCGAAGGCCCTCGACCTGCTGCTCGGCGCTCATGGCGGCAGCGTTCGCCAGATCACGCCCTGGATGTTGCTGGTCACGAAATCCAGCGCCTGACCGCGCCCCTCGCCTGCGCCGGCCGGATTTTTTCGCGCGGCGCAGGAAATTTCACGTCCGCCACCGTCTAACCGATCGGGCAGAACATGCAAGAGCTTCGCATTAGCGGTCGATGGCATGGGGCTGCCTTTGGACTGGTGAACAACAGGCAGTGAATCGATGAGCATTCGGGGGCAAGGCAAGGCAGGCCGCGCGGCTTTGGGCGTACTCATGGGAGCGGCAGTGCTGGCCGGCGGCGTGCTGCCGGCGGCGATCGCGCATGCGCAGGAAAGCGCCGTCGCCGCGACGCGGGATTTCGACATCCCTGCCCAAAACCTGGACGACGCCCTGCTGCTGTTCGCGCGGCAGTCGGGCTATCAGGTCTCGTCGGACAGCGGACTGACCGCCTCGCGCCGCGGCGCGGCGGTGCGCGGCGCGCTGCGGCCAGCGCAGGCCCTGAGCCAGCTGCTGGCAGGCACCGGCCTCACCTTCCGCTTCATGGGCACGAACGCGGTCCGCATCGAGCCCGCGCCGCAGGTGTCCGAAGGCGCGATCCAGCTCGGTCCGGTGCGGGTCGAGGCGGATTCCGGGCCGCAATCGGCCTATGACCGCATCATAGGCGCCACGCCCGAGGAGCGCGCCGACCGGCGGCTCGCCAGGGTCAAGGCCGACATCGTCGAGGTGACCCGCTCGGGCGCGTCCATCCTCGACACGCCGATGACCGTCACCGCCATTCCCGCCAAGACCGCCACCGACCAGGCGGCGCAGACCGTCGGCGATGTCCTGCGGAACGTCGCCGGCGTACGGACCTCCAGCTATGTGGGCACCTATGACGGCATCTTCTCGCGCAGCTTCTGGGTCAACACGATCGCCAACAATTTCCGCAACGGCTTCCGCTTCGTGCACCTGATGCAGCCGGCCCAGCACAATGTGGAACGGTACGAGGTCATCAAGGGTCCCATGTCCATGGACTACGGGCGGGTCGAGCCCGGCGGCCTGTTCAACATCGTGACGAAGAAGCCGCAGGCCGAACCTCTGCGGGAAATCAGGCTCGGCGCGGGCGAGCGCGGATATTACGAGGCGGCGTTCGACCTTGCCGGCGCGCTCGACGGCTCGGAGAAGATCCTGTTCCGGCTCAATGGCGGCACGACCCGCCCGTTCTTCATCACCGACAAGGCGGACCCGCACCAGCACGACATCGCCGGGGCCGTGGCCATCCAGCTCACGCCGCGGACGCTGCTGGAAGTCGAGGCCGAGTACACCCATCGCAGGCAGCTCACGCACTCGTTCGTGCCGGTGCCCGACCCTGGCAATCTCTCGAGCGCTGATCCGCTGATCCACAATTTCTACGGCGAGCGCGAAGGCACCTTCAGGGGTTTCCAGCGCCTGTTCAGCGCCCGCCTGACCCAGACGCTCAGCGACCGGTGGAGCCTCGGCGTCGCCTACTCGAACAACAGATCCAACCGCGATCCGAGGAACGTGTACTTCGCCGGCCTCGACGGCGACATGGTCGAGCGATGGGCCTACACCGGCAATCAGCACTTCAACATGCAGGCCGTCCAGGTCGAGCTCAAGGGCGACCTGACCATCGGCACCACCCGGCACCGTGTGACCGTCACGGCCGACACGACAGGTTACCGCGAGCGCGGCGGCTACCCGTCGGGCTCGACGTCGCTGCCGCCGGTCGATCTCTTCGATCCCGAGTTCACCGGCGGACCCAACCTGCTCCTGCCCTACGACATCCTTGCCAAGGGAAGCAGCCGGGACATGGGGATCGCCGTGCAGGACCACGTGTCCATCGGCGATCACCTGGCGCTGCTGCTCGGGGCGCGGTTCAGCTCGTTCAAGGACAAGCCCACCGACTGGAGCGGCGGACAGGGCGCCGGCGTCATCACCCAGAAGGACGACAACTTCAATCCCACCCTGGGCATCATCCTGAAGCCGACGCCGTGGATCAGCGTCTACGGCTCCTATTCCAACTCGTCGATGCCGAACGTGGGCGTCTTCACCGGCCCCGGCGCGTATGCCCCGCCGTCGGACGCCGAGCAGTTCGAGGTGGGCGCCAAGGCCGACTGGTTCGATGGCCGGCTGCGCACCTCGCTGACATATTTCAACCTGACCAAGACCAACGTGCCAACACGGTCGATGGTGAACCCCTCGTTCAGCGAAATCACCGGCAAGGTGCGCTCGAAAGG
>CAZVVC010000263.1:0-5218 GCA_964630425.1 uncultured Bifidobacterium sp.
CGTCGCCAGGAGGATGGCCCTTGCCAGCGAGCGTCCGCGTGCGGCCCGCAAGCCCCCGATCCCTTGAGTCACCTGTTGCCTCCAATTCGTCAGATACAGGTCCGCCGCTATCGCAAATGCATCGCAATAGCGGAGACATAATCTCAACGACGGGGTGCGGGATTTTTACCGAAAAACTTCCGTGGGCTGGCCAGATGGGGTTTCGCCGGCCGGCACATGGGTTTACGAGGACGACACGATCAGCAGCCACGGCGTGATCCGGATGACCTTGCCACCCAGCGGCGCGACGATCAGGGACATGGCCTTGGCCGGGTCGTGGATGTCGTAGGCGCCGGTGACGATGCGCGCGCCCAGGCGCCCGTCGGTCAGCACGATCGCGCCGTCGTGATAGCGGCGCATGTCGGCGATGACCTCCGACAGCGGCTGGTCGACCGCGACGATGCGGTCCGCGCTCCAGCCGCCGACGATGTCCGGCGCCGTATCGCCGCCGGACGAGGCGCCGTTCCAGGCCACCCGCATCCACTGTCCGTCGCCGAGGATGGACGGGGCCGCGTCTTTGCCGTGGTCCACACGCACGCGGCCGTGCTTCACCGCCACGTCGGCGGCCTCCTCGCCCAGGCGGATGTTGAAGCCGGTGCCGAGCACGGTCACGGTCGCCTCCTTGGCGCCGACGACGAAGGGCCGCGCGGCATCGCGCGCCACCTCGAAATAGGCCTCGCCCGACAGCAGCCTCACCTCGCGGCGCGCGCCGGCGTAATCCACCTTCAGCGCGCTGCCGGGCGCGAGGCGCACGGTGCTGCCGTCCTCCAGCGAGACGAGCCGCTGCTGACCCGCGCCCGTCGCATAGTCCGCCTGCCAGCGCAGCACGGCCTGCGGCGCCGCGACGGCGACGAGCACCGCGGCGGCGGCCGCGAACGCGGCCATCCTCCACCGGCGGGCTGGTGTGGTCTTGCGGCCGGACGGCTGCGGCAGGAAGGCGACCGATTTCGCCGAGCCGAGCAGGTCGAAGGTGTGGCCGGCCCGCGACCAGGCATCGGCATGGCTCGGATCGGTCGCGAGCCAGCGCTCGAAGGCGGCGCGCATCGCCGCGTCGTCCGGATTCTCGTCCAGGTCGATATGCCACTGGATCGCCGCGCGCAATGCCGGATCGGGGCTGCCGGAAGGCGCGATGTCGGACGGATCGGTCATTCGGGCTCCACGAGGACGGCGCGCGTCGCCGGCCCTACGGACTCGACGATCCTGCCGCGCCATATTACCGAAACTGCCCCAAGCGGCGGTCTCACGAGCCGCGCGCCAGCCGCATGGCGCAGTGCTCCACGCCCTCCAGCACCAGCCTGTTGGCCAGCGTCACCGAGATGTTCAGCCGTTCGGCGACCTCGCGGAGCTTCAGACCCTCGAACTTGTAGAGCATCACCGCGAGGCGCATGCGCTCGGGCAGCTCGTCCAGGCTCTCCAGCACCAGCCGCAGTTCCTGGCGGGCCTGCAGCGCCGCCTCGGCCGACGGCGCCGCGTCGGAGACGGCGCCGGCGACCGCCGACAGGTCGTCGCCCGTACGTGCCGCCTCGCGGCGCTGGCTCCGGTAGCGGTCGACGGCCAGGTTGCGGACCACGCGGTAGAAATAGCGCAGCGGCTCGGTCAGCGAGCGCTCGCGCTCCACCGCGGCGATCCGCAGCCAGGCTTCCTGCACCACGTCCTCGGCGCGGCCACGGTCGCGCACGATGCCGTTGGCATAATCCACCAGCGCGCGGCGATGCGCGGCATAAAGCGCAAGCGAGGATACGGACGGCTTGGACGATGACACGGGTGCGACCGGTTGTTGCGAACCATTCTCGCCACCTTTTAGGGGCGACGGGCCGCTGGCGCAATCCCCGCCAGAACGGGCGTCCCTTGCGGCGCATGGCGTGGAGGAACGAAAGGGACGCCCGTCGGTTCGTCTATCCATACCGCCCCGCCACGGGAGCCTGCGATGTCCGACTACGAGCTCTACTACTGGTCCGTGCCGTTCCGGGGCCAGTTCGTGCGCGCGGTGCTGGCCTTTGCCGGCAAGGACTGGACCGAGGCCGGCGACGCCGCGATCTCCGGCTCGATGGAAGGCCCGGTGGAGAAGATGCCGGTGCCGTTCATGGGCCCGCCCCTGCTGGTCGACAGGAAGGCGGACGTCGCCATCGCCCAGATGCCGGCCATCGTGCTCTATCTGGGCGAGACGCTGGACCTGCTGCCCGCCGCCCCTGCCCCGCGCGCCCTGACCATGAAGATCGTGGGCGACGCCAACGACGTGATCGACGAGATGACCCTGGATGGCGGCCGCCAGATGTGGACGCGGGAGCGCTGGCGCGATTTCGTGCCGCGCCTGAGGAAGTGGATGTCGTTCTGGGAGGAAACCGGCCGCCGCCACGGCCTGAAGCCGGACAGCGGGTATCTGCTGGGCGGCGAGCAGCCCGGCATCGCCGATGTCGTGACCGCCACCCTCTGGTCGACCATGACCGACCGCTTCCCGGCGATCGGCGCGATCCTCGAGGACGCCGCGCCCATGACCGCCGCCCTCACCCGCCGCGTCGCCGCCCTGCCGCCGCTGGCGAGGCTGGCGGAACAGGCGAAGCAGGATTACGGCGACGCCTGGTGCGGCGGCCGGATCGAGGCCTCGCTGCGCAAGGTACTGGGCGCGTAGGGGAAGAAAACGCGCCGGACCGTCAGCCTTTCAGATATCCAGTCACCAACCGCGCGCCCTCGTCGATGAGCGCGCCCATCCTTTCGTCCGAGAACAGGTCGGCATGGTGTAGCACCGCGTTGTGCGTCAGCGCCTCGATCGCGGTCACGCAGACGAAGGAGGCAAGTTCCAGATCGTCGACACGGAGTTCGTCCCGATGGCCTTCGAGATACGTCCTGAACAGGGTATAGTTCTCGCGATTGAAGGTCGCGAGCTTCTCGAGCGTGCCGACGCGCGGGATCTGCTCCGCGAGGACGCGGTGCAGCTCGGGATCCACGCGGTGCGCATTGACCGCGATGGCGACGAGCGTGCGTACCGCCGTCTCCACCGGCTGCTCCAGGACCTCCGCCAGCTCGCCGCGGACCGTTTCCATGATCTCCTCCTGATGCCGTTCGATGACGGCGGCGACGAGCGCCTCCTTGCCGGGGAAATACTGGTAGAGCGAGCCGACGCTCACGCCCGCCACCTCCGCGATGCGGTTGGTGCTGGCCTTGTCGAAACCTTCGCTGACGAGAATGCGAGCGGTCGCCTCGACCAGCGCGTCGACGGTCGCGCGCGACCGCTCCTGAGAGGCGGTTTTCCTGGGTTCCGTGGCCGGTCCGCGTGTCATTTTTCGTACCGCCAATGCGAGTATAAAAAGCGAGCTACCACTCATATTCTAACGGGTGTGGAAACGGCAGGCAATGGCCGCGCGGCGTGCGCGGCACCGTATTTCCCCGGGAGACCACGAGATGCACGACACATTGCAGCGCTTGTTCCGTTACAAGGCCTGGGCGGATGACGAACTGCTGTCCGCGCTCGCCGGGCTGGGCGGCGATTCCCCGGTCACAGGATTGGCGATCAAGGCCCTGAGCCACAGTTACGTCGTCGACCGGATCTTCGCCGCGCATCTGAGGCGGAAGGCGCATCCCTATACATCGGCCAATCCGGACGGGATGCCGGCGCTGGCGGACCTGTCCGCGGCCATCAGGGCAAGCGACCGGGAGTATGTCGATTATGTCTCGGCGCTCGACGGCGGCCAGTTGGCGGAACGGATCGACTTCGCGTTCACCGACGGCGCGCCGGGCCGCATGTCCCGCGAGGAAATGCTCATGCACGTGATCACCCACGGCATCGGCCATCGCGGCCAGGTCAGCGCGGTCATGCTGCTCAATGCCGTCCCGGCGGCGAAGGATGGCTTCGCGACCTATCTGCACGAGGCCGAAGCATCAGCGCGCCGGCGCGCCGCGTGACCCGTGTGTTCAGCGGGCGGGAGCGACCTACATCGAGGGTGACGCGCAAGCAAGGAGCGGCAGATGGCGAAGACATTCAAGGTCGGCGATCATGTGAGCTGGAATTCCGAGGCCGGCCGGGTCTCGGGGACGATCATCAAGGTCCACACCCGCGATTTCGACTACAAGGGGCACACGCACCATGCGTCGCAGGACGATCCCCAATACGAGATCAGGAGCGACAAGACCGACCATGTCGCGGCCCACAAGGGCGGCGCGCTCCGCCATGCGTGACGGCGCGCCATGACGCTGCCCTTCTTCACCGTCGGCCACTCCAACCGGGACTTCGAGGCGTTCGCCGAACTGCTGCGGGAGGCGCGGGTCGAGCGCGTCGTCGACGTCAGGAAAATGCCCATGTCGCGGGCCAATCCCCAGTTCAACGAGGACGCGCTCGGCGGCGCGCTGGCGGCCTTGCAGATGTCCTACGAGCACATGGCCGCGCTGGGCGGCCTGCGCGGCAAGGTTCCGGGCGTGCCGGCGGATACCAACGGCTTCTGGGAGAACCGGAGCTTCCACAACTATGCCGATTACGCGCTGTCGCGGCCTTTCCGGGACGGCCTCGCCCGCCTGATCGAGGAAGGCCGCGAGCGGCGCTGCGCGATCATGTGTTCCGAGGCCGTGTGGTGGCGCTGCCATCGCCGCCTGATCGCCGACAATCTGATCGCGCGGGGCGAGACCGTGCTTCACATCATGGAGCACGGCCGCCTGGAGCTGGCCAGGCTGACGCCGGGCGCCGTCGTCCGGGCGGATGGGACTGTCGTCTACCCTTCGGGCGATGCGGCATCGACCTGATGGTGTGCGCAGCGTCGCCCGAGCATCCAGCGTTCTCCAGGGCCGTCATCGGAGGAGCTTCATGAAGTTGCGTTTGCGTCCGTGGCGCTCCTTGACGCCCGCGACGTAGGCGGCGTGTTCGGTGTCGGCGCGCAGGCCGCCCATGCGGGCGATCAGCGCCGCGGCGGCCGCATAGTGCGTGTTGCCGCCGGTGCGGGCGAGCTCTTCCACCCGCTCCTCGTAGACGGCGAGCGCCTGGCGGACATGGGTCTTCTCGGTGTCCGAGGCGAGCGCCCGCTTGATGTTTCCCGATGCCCCGTGTTCGCCGACGACCGACCATGCGGTATCGAACATCTTCTCCTTGATCAGGATATGGACGAGCAGATCGGCCGGGAAATGCCACCGTGACGCGGATTGCCTGGTGAGCCGATCCCGCAGCAGGGCGATGATCCGCTGGATCGCCTGTTCG
>CAZVVC010000264.1:0-5209 GCA_964630425.1 uncultured Bifidobacterium sp.
GCCGCTCGCGGGCGAGGCGCAGCCGCACCTCCTTCAACGCGGTGAGCAGGGAGTGATCCTCGCCGCTCATCTCGGCGATCTCCACGGCCTCGCGCGCCTTCTTGCGCGACGCGGGCTTCAGGATCTCGGGCCGGAAACGGAACGCGCCTTCGCCCGCCAGCAGGTCCCGGCCCTTGGGCGTCAGCATCAGGCCGCCATAGCCGCCGATGTCGATCCTCAGATAGCCGCCGGCGACGAGCTGGCGGATCATGGAGCGCCATTCCTCCTTGCGCAGGCCGGCGCCGCCGCCGAAACCGTCCAGCCGGTGATGGCCGGCCGCCTTCACCTTCTCCGTCTCGGCGCCGCGCAGCACGTCGACGATGTGGGCGACGCCGTAGCGTTCGCCCGTCGCCTGCACGGCGGCCAGCGCGTTGCGCGCGTCGCCGGTGCGGTCCTCCATGACCACGGGCGACAGGCAGACGTCGCAATTGCCGCACGGCTCGGACGTCTCGCCGAAATAAGCCAGCAGCACCTGGCGGCGGCAGGTCGGCGCCTCGCAATAGCCCAGCAGCGCGTCGAGCCGCTGATGCTCGCGGCGCTTGCGGTCCTCGCCCGCGTTCTCGTCGTCGATGAACATGCGCCGCATGCGGATGTCGGCGAGGCCGAACAGCATGTGCGCCTCGGCCGCCTCGCCGTCGCGGCCGGCGCGCCCGATCTCCTGGTAATAGGCCTCGAGGCTTCCCGGCAGGTCGGCATGGAAGACGAAGCGCACGTCCGACTTGTCGATGCCCATGCCGAAAGCGATGGTGGCGACGATCACGAGGCCCGGCTCGGTCATGAAGGCGTTCTGGCTGATCTCGCGCTCTTCCCGGTCCATGCCGGCGTGATAGGCGCGGGCGCGCACGCCGTTGCCGGCGAGGAACTCGGCCACCTCCTCGGTCTTGCGCCGCGACAGGCAATAGACGATCCCGCTCTTGCCGGCATGGGCCTTCACGAAGGACAGGAGCTGGCGCTTCCAGTCGTGCTTGGGCTCGACGGTCAGCCTGATGTTGGGGCGGTCGAAGCCCAGCACCAGCGTCTCGACCTGGCCGCCATAGAGCTTGCGGGCGATGTCGGCGCGGGTCACCTCGTCGGCGGTCGCGGTCAGCGCGGCGACCGGCACGCCGGGGAACACCTCGCGCAGCCGCGACAGAGCCTCGTATTCGGGCCGGAACGCAGGCCCCCATTGCGAGATGCAATGCGCCTCGTCGACGGCGATCAGCCTCACGGGCAGCCTGGAGAGCGCGGCGAGCATCCGCTCGGTCATCAGCCGCTCGGGCGCCATGTAGAGAAGCCGGACCTCGCCCGCCGCCACGCGCCGCCAGGCGAGGACGTTGTCGTCCCGGTGCCGCGAGGAGTTGATGCTGTCGGCGGCCACGCCCGCCAGCCGGAGCGCCGCCACCTGGTCCTGCATCAGCGCGACCAGCGGCGAGACGACGACGGTGAGACCGCCCAGCACCAGCGCCGGCACCTGGAAGCACAGCGACTTGCCCGCGCCCGTCGGCATGACGTTGAGCACGTGCCGGCCGGCCAGGATGGCGTCGACCGCCTGCTCCTGCCCGGGGCGGAAGTCGTCGAAGCCGAAGACCTCCTTGAGGACCTGGTATTTGGGCTCGAGGGTTCTGGCGGGAAGGTTCATCGAATCGGCCGTCTCTGCATGGTGCACACCTTAGAGCAGAAGCGCCCTCCGCCCAATGTGATCGCGCCGGGTGTGCCATAATCCACCGGGACGGCGCATCTCCGTGATATCGTTCGCAGGTATCAGGACACTTTCCGGAAAATCGCCGTGGCCATGCCGGCCGGCCGATCCGTTCATCATCGTTACAGGTTCGTCCCGTTACAAGACGAGCGTCAACCAGAGGGAGATCATCCATGATCAGACTAGGTGCCCTGGCCGCGGTGGCCTTCGTGGCGATGGCCGCGCCCGCGAATGCCGCATGGTTCAATATCGGCTCGGTCGAATTCGACCGCGGCGGCGACCACGAGCGCCAGTACACGCGCTTCGGCGGCCCGCTGGAGCGCGTGCGCCTGACGGCGCTGGGGAACGACGTGCAGTGCCGCAAGGTCACGGCGACGTTCAGCAACGGCAAGACCCGCGAGATCTTTAGCGGCGGCATCCGCGAGGGATCGACGGCCGTGGTCGACCTGCCCGGCCGCGAGCGCGAGGTGCGCCGGCTGGACTTCCGCTGCCGTGCCGACGGCCGCCGCGTCGCGCGCATCGAGATCGGCGCCGACCTGGGCCGCTACAGCGACGTCTGGCGCCGCGATCCGTCCTGGGGCTGGATCTTCAGGCCGGGCAATCCCGGCCCGCTGCCTCCCGGCGTCGGCTCGCCGGTGCCGCCGCCGTCCTATGCGCCGGTGCCGGCCGGCTGGGTGCGGCTGGGCGCCGAACGCTTCGAGGGCCGCGGTGACCGCGAAACCACGACGACGGGCTGGGCCGGCCGCAAGGTCGACCAGATCGCCCTGCGCGCGCTGAGCGGCGACGCCCAGTGCCGCCGTGTCTACGTCACCTTCCGCAACGGCAAGACCCGCGAGCTCGACGTCGGCAACCGCGGCGTGCTGCGCCAGGGCGAGTTCAGGCGGCTCGACCTGCCCGGCGGCGAGCGCAACGTGGTCCAGCTCCAGCTCGCCTGCCGTCCGGTAGGCGACCGCTCGGTGACCATCGAGAGCTACGCCCGCAAGTAGCGGCGTCGCCAGCGAACCCGAGGCTCCCCGGACCCGCGTCCGGGGAGCCTTTCGTTTGGCTGACCGGAACGGGCCGTCATGCCCGTCCGGTTGCGCGGCGCGCCGGCAAATGCCATGTTTCTGCGCCTTAGGGGGAACAGAACCATGTCCACAGCCGTCACCGCAGCCGCGCCGGCCAATTCGACCGGCCGCATCGTCGTCGCCAGCTTCGTGGGCACGGCCATCGAGTTCTACGACTTCTACGTCTACGCGACGGCCACGGCGCTGGTGTTCGCGCATCTGTTCTTCCCCTCGGAATCCCCGAGCGCCGGGCAATTGCTGTCGTTCGCCACCTTCGCCATCGCCTTCATCGCCCGGCCGGTGGGATCGGTCCTGTTCGGCCATTTCGGCGACCGCATCGGGCGCAAGTCCACGCTGGTCGCGTCGCTGATGATCATGGGCGTCTCGACCACGCTGGTGGGCCTGCTGCCGACCTACGAGACCATCGGCATCGTCGCGCCGCTGGTGCTGTGCGTCCTGCGCTTCGGCCAGGGCATCGGCCTGGGCGGGGAATGGGGCGGCGCCGCGCTGCTGGCGGTCGAGAACGCGCCGCCGGGCAAGCGCGCCTGGTTCGGCATGTTCCCGCAGCTCGGCGCGCCGGTCGGCTTCATCGCGGCCAACGGGCTGTTCCTGGTGCTCGCCGCCACCCTCGACGACGATCAGTTCCGGAGCTGGGGCTGGCGCGTTCCCTTCCTCGCCAGCGCCGCGCTGCTCGCCGTCGGCCTCTATGTGCGGCTGAAGCTGGTGGAAAGCCCCTACTTCCGGCAGGCGATGGAAAGCGACAGAAAGCAGCGCGTGCCGCTGGGCACCCTGCTGCGCCTGCACTGGAAGGACACCATCCTGGGCACGCTGGCCATGGTGGCCTGCTACGCGGTGTTCTACCTGTCCACCGTGTTCTCGCTGGGCTACGGCACCACGAAGCTGGGCTACACCCGCGAGGAATTCCTGACCATGCTGCTGGTGGCGATCAGCTTCATGGCGCTGGGCATCCTGATCTCGTCCTGGCTGAGCGACAGGCTGGGCCGCAAGCCCGTCCTGCTGGCCGGCCTGGTGCTGACCGGCCTGATGGGCTTCCTGCTGGCGCCCATGCTGGCCGTCGGCCAGCCCTTCGAGGTCACGGCGTTCCTGTCGATCGCGCTGCTGTGCATGGGCCTGATCTTCGGCCCCATGGGCGCGGTGCTGTCCGAGCTGTTCCCGACCCAGGTCCGCTATACGGGCGCGTCGGTCACCTATAATATGGGCGGCATCCTGGGCGCGTCGTTCGCGCCGCTGATCGCCCTGCAACTGGCCGAGATCGGCGGCCTCCACTATGTGGGCTTCTACCTCACGGCGACGGCGGCGCTGAGCTTCGTCGCCATCCTGCTGATGCGCGAGACGCGGGACGAATCCCTGGGCTGACCAGAGCCACCAAAAACAACCGCCAGCGCTGACGGATTCCCGTTTCGAGTCCGAAACCGTGTGATATTCTCGCCCCGTTTGGGGGAGATGATCCTGATGGCGAAGGTCCATTTTGCCGGCTGTCTGTTATTGGCCGTCTGTCTGGCGTGTCCCATCGGCGCCTGGGCTCGGGAAAAGACAGGTGTCAAGGAAGGCTTCTCCCTCCAGCCCGGCACGGCGCGGATCGTCCTCATGCGTCCCAACATCCGCGTGGGCGCCGAGTCCACGGGCGGTCTATTCGAGCCCAACGCGGACTGGACCGCGCAGGCCCGCGAGAACATCGAGCGGGAACTAGCCGCCGTTCAGCAAAGCCTCGGCAACGAAGTCATCCGCGTCGAGGATGGCCCCCTTGGCGCGGATCCGATCATCGGCCAGTATTCCAGGCTGTTCGGCGCCGTCGCCCAGGCCGTGATCGAATACCAGTTCTTCGCCGGCAACCGGCTGCCGACCAAGAAGCGCGACAAGAAGGCGCTCAACTGGGGAATGGGGCCGGGGCTTGCCGGCCTTGCTTCGCTCCAGAACGCCGATTACGCGCTGTTCATCTGGACCTACGACGCCTATGGCTCGACCGGGCGCAAGCTGCTGCAAGCGGCGGCGATGGTGGCCGCCTTCATCCCCATCGGCTCCGGCGAGCACCGGGGATACGCGGGCCTCGTCGACCTGCGGACCGGGGAACTGGTCTGGTTCAATGCCGACCTGTCCATGGGCGGCGACGTGCGCACGCCGGAGGGCACCCGGAAACGGGTGAGACAGCTTCTCGAGGACTTTCCCGGACGCCCGCCCGCCGATGAGCCCGCACCGCCGCAGTCCCGGGAGCCATGACATGCGACCCAAACGCCTTGCTCTCCTGTTCACCCTGCTGGCGCTGCTCGTTCCCGGCCCGGCGATGGGCGGACCGGACGCCAGCCTGATCCTTCCGCCCTACGTTCCCGTCTACGAGCCGCGCAACGTGGACGAGCGCGGCATGTGGATGGAAGCGGACGAGATGGAACGCACCCTGCTGCACTCCTCCCTCATCGTCCGCGACGAG
>CAZVVC010000265.1:0-5197 GCA_964630425.1 uncultured Bifidobacterium sp.
CGCCCAGGCCAGCGCGCAAGGCTGGGCGAAGCGCGCCCAGAAGCTGGGGTTGAGACAGTCGAGGCGCATGGCCTCGCCGAAATCCTCCAGTCCCATGAGCGCGTATTTGCTGCGAACGGCGCGCCCCTCGAACGGCGTCTCGCGGTAGAAGACGTTGGGCGGCAGGATCCGGTTGAAGAATCCCAGCACCTTGCCGCCATTGGCGGCGGCGAGATCGTCGGCGAGCAGGTAGAAATCGAGGATTTTCTCGTCATCGCTTCCGGCGCGCAGGCACGAGCCGTAGAACAGGACGGCGGCGACGCCGGGATGGGCCGCCAGCAGGTCGCGCGCGGCGGCCTCGGCGGCCGGAAACAACGGCTGGTTCAGCTCGAGCTGGACCCGGTCCATCACGGCCTGGAAATCCTCGCCCTCCCCGCTCATGCCTCGCCCAGCCTGACGAAGGTGAACGGCGCGGTCGCCGCCAGGGTGATCGGATGGCCCGGCCGGGGCTCGAAGAACTCGCCGTCGAGCGTCACCGGGCTTGTCGTGTGGAACGCGACCGCCTCCATCCGGCGGCGCACCAGCCCGGGCACCTCGCGGCTGGAGGGCGGGCCGAACAGGAAGGTCCAGGCGGCGCGCACGCCCGCCATGAAGGTGTATTCGAGGCTGGTGTAGCTCAGCGCGCCTCTCCCGACCGCCGACTCTCCCGACAGACCCAGGATCAGCCGGTTCAGGGTCGTCACCAGCACGATCATATAGGACTTCGCCTCGGGCGCCGAATCGCCGAAGTCGACCGTCAGCGGCTCGTGCCGCATGGGCGAGCGCGCGCTCTTGAACGGCCAGGCGGCCATGCCCACCAGCGAGACGATGGCGATGGCGTGCGACAGGAAATTGGGCAGGCCCATCGGATAGATGGAGTTGCGCGTGAACTCGATGCCGCGGACCACCGTGGCCGCGCCGAAGAACGCGCCATAGACCGCGCGCTCGTCCGGATGGGCCTGCAAGCGGATAAACGGCAGGTCGACGGTCTTCAGCCGGTCCGCCAGCGCCGCATCGACCACCTGCCGCAGGCATTCGCCCGGCCCGTCATGCATCCCCAGCGCCTCGGCCACCATGTTGGTCCTGCCGCCGGGCAGGATCACGATCACGGGCGGACGCGGGAAGATGTCGTGGTTCATGATCGCGGTGACGCCGAGCTGCAACGTGCCGTCGCCGCCGCTGAGCACCAGCAGCGTCACGCCCGCCGCAGCGAAGTCGCGCAGGATGTGCTCCATGTCATCGATGCTGGAAAGCTCGCGGTACGCGATGCCGGGGTATTCCCCAACCACCTGCCGGAACTCGCTCAACACCTTGTTCATCCGGGTACTTCCCGGATTGCTGATGACGCCGATCTCTTCGAGAGTCACCTAAGGGGGTCCAAGCCGCTGGAAAGGCGCAGAACTTAGGGGGCTATTGCCGCCGGGTCAAATGACAAGCTGTCACGGCTCAATAGCGGATGCTGATCTCGATGTCGGTGGTGCCGCCGCCGGCATCGAACCTGGCCGCCTTGTGCGAGGCGGGGCCGAACAGTCCGGCCCTGGCGTTGTTGGAAAAGCCGTAGCCTTCGCTGGAGATGCCGTATTTCCCGTTGGCGTCCTCGTCGTGATACATGCCCACGGCATAGACGCCCGCGCCATAGGGCAGCGGCATGCACACCTCCATGCGGCCCTGCGCCGCCGGCACGTCGAAGCGGATCAGCTTGCCGCCCTTCCTGCCCACCCACTGGTCGGGATCGGGGCCATGCAGGCTGAGCCGGATGTTGCCCTGGGAGCTGCGCACGTTGGGCAGCACCACGCGCAGGCGTGGCCCCCTGTCGGCCGGATCGCACCAGCCCAGCGGCTTCGACGGATCGATCCGGTCCGCCACCCGGTCCAGCGCCTTGCCAGACAGCTCCAATCCCGCCAGTCTGGCGGGCACGGGCTCCTTTTCCTGTCCGGCCTTCGCGGCGGGGGCCGCGAGCGAGGCCGCCACGACGGTCAGCGCCGCGAACCAGCGGCCGGGCCGTGCGTTCAGTCTCAACAGCGTCTCCTTCACCATTCTCCACGTAGATAAGGCATGTGATCTTAGTGCACGAGCATGAACCTAGGCCGAACGGATGATCCGTCGAAAAGTTCGATCGCAAAAATTCCGTTGCAATCATCGGGCCGCACTCTTTACTTGAAACTGCTGCCGCGTGATCGCATGGCGCCCCGCCCGTAATACATCCATGCGCATCCGCCGAAAGGACTTCCGGCCGTGTTCAAGAAGGTCGACATCTACATCCTGCGCCAGGTCATGACGCCGCTGCTGATGACCGTCGGCGTCTCGGCCATGCTGCTGCTGCTGGAAAAGATGCTGCGCCTGTTCGATCTGGTGGCGAACCAGGGCGGGCCGGTCGGCGTCGTCTTCCGGATGCTGGGCAACCTGATCCCGCAATATATCGGCCTCGCGCTGCCGCTGGGCTTCCTGCTGGGCGTGCTGCTGGCGTTCCGCAAGCTGTCCAACAACAGCGAGCTGGAGGCGTTGCAGGCCGGCGGCATGGGCCTGCTGCGGCTGATGCGCGGCCCGATGGCGCTGTCGCTGGTGCTGATGGCCATCAACCTGGCGCTGCTGGGCTGGGTCCAGCCGCGCGCCTTCTACACCTATCAGAGCCTGCTGTTCGACCTGACTTCGGGCGCCTTCGGCACCAGCATCAGGCCGGGGGAATACAGCAATCTGGGCAACGGCTTCACCCTGCGCATCGAGAAGGCATTCGACGGCGGCCAGCGGCTCGAGGGCATCTTCGCCCAGAAGGAGCGGCCGGACGGCCACATCTCGACCATCACCGCCAACGAGGGATCGTTCCTAGCCACGCCCGACGGCCGCACGGTGCTGATGCGGCTGCGCGACGGCGTCATCGTCGACGTCGAGCCGCGCAAGCCCGCGCCGCGCGTCTTCACCTTCAAGCAGCACGACTATCCGTTCGAGATGCCGCAGATCGCCGCCTTCCGCGCCCGCGGCGACAAGGAACGCGAGCTGACCATGAACGAGCTGTGGTCCCAGTCGCAGACCGCGCCCGAGCCGCGCCTCAGGCGGGTCTACAGCTCGGCCTTCTTCGACCGGCTGCTGCGCTCGCTGACCATCCTGGTCCTGCCCTTCATGGCCGTCGGCCTCGGCGTCAGCGCCAAGCGCAGCCAGAAGCAGCTCGGGCTGGTCGTCGGCGTGATCCTGCTGCTGACGCTGCACAAGATGCTGGAGTTCGGCACCGCCGCGGCCGGGCTGGGCGAAGGCTCCAAGCTGCTGAACCTGTTCCTGCCCTTCGCCGTGTTCCTCGGGCTGACGGCGTTCTTCTTCCACACCACGGCGTTCCGCGTGGGCGCCCGGCCGCTGGCCTGGCTGGAGAACGGCTGGGAGACCCTGATCGGTTCGATCCAGAAAATCAGCTTCTTCCGGCCCCGGAAGGACCAACCGGAGGCCCGGCCCGCATGACACGGCCGCAGCAGTCCCGCATGTCGATCCCCGTCCTGCTGGAATACATCGCCCGGATGTTCCTGGTGCGCTTCCTGGTCCTGCTGTTCGGCATCGCCATCATCATGCAGGCGCTGGACGTGCTGTCGCAGAGCGGCGACGTGCTCGCCCCGGCGGGCGCGGGCGTCGACTCCATCTGGCGCTTCACCCTGCTGCGGTTTCCGCAGATGGTGTCCAACGTGGTGGGATTCTCGGCGCTGCTGGCCACGCTCATCACCTGCACCACGCTGGCGCAGAGCAGCGAGGTGGCGGTGATGCAGTCGAGCGGCCTGTCCTCGTTCCGCATCATCTTCCCGATGATGGGCGTGTGCGCCGTGGCGGCGGTGTTCCACTTCGCCATGAACGAGACCATCGTCGCCCAGTCGAACGACGAGTACGAACGCTGGCGCGCCAGCGGCTTCGCGGTCGGCGACGTACCGCTGCCGCCGTCCAAGTCGGACGCCTGGGCGATCGAGGGCGACACCCGCGTGCGCGCCCAGTCGGTCACCCGCGAAGGCACGATCCTGGATAAGGTGACGCTCTACACCCTCGACGAGGAAGGCAAGATCCGCGACATCACCTCGGCGAACTTCGCGGCCTATTCCAACGGCCAGTGGACCATGTTCGACGTCACCAAGTTCAACGTCGGCGACATGAAGGTGACATCGATCCCGCGCATGACGTGGGACACGAAGATCCCGCCCGCGCGCTTCAAGGCGCTGTCGGTCGACCCCGAGACGGTGCCGATCGGGCGGCTGGCCAACGCGGTCAACCAGCTCAAGGGCGAAGGCATGAGCGCCAACAAGCTGACCGCCTGGCTGCACCACAAGATCTCCGGCCCGCTGGGCACCATCCTGATGCCGCTGCTGGGCGCCATCGCCGCGTTCGGGGTGCAGCGCTCGGGCACCACCTTCCTGCGGGTGATCGGCGGCATGGCCTTCGGCTTCAGCTATTTCGTGGTCGACAACCTGCTGCTGGCCGTGGGCCAGTTCGGCACCATCCCGCCCGTGCTGGCGGCCTGGACGCCCCTGTTCCTGTTCTTTTTCCTGGGTGCGTCCGTCCTGTTCTACACCGAGGCCTAGCCCTCCATGTCCTCCGCGCCGCCCGGCCCGTCGACCAAGGCAGTGATGGCGCGAGGCGCCGGCCTCGCCTTGCTGGGGCGCAGCGGCGCGCTGATCGAGCTGGTCAGCTTCTTCCTGTTCACCCAGATGTACGGGTCGCAGATCTTCGGCCTGTTCATGACCATGTGGGGCCTGGTGCAGGGGCTGTCCATCGTCGCCGATTTCGGCATGACCATGGCGCTGCAACGCTTCATCCCCGGCGCCGAGAACGAGGTCGCCGCCGGCCGCGTGCTCAAATACGCGGTCAACACCACGCTCGGCATCTCCTGCGTCATCGCCGTGGCCATGATCCTCGCGGCGCCCGCGCTCGCCGGCGTGATCAACGCCAACGAGGAGGATTCGCGCCACCTCGTCACCATCATCCAGCTCTATGCCCTCGCCGTGCCGCTGTGGTCCATGATCGAGGTGGCGACCGGCGCGATCCGCGCGCGCAGCATCTTCGGCCCCGAGGTGAAGGTGCGCGTGTTCTACGAACAGGGCTTCCGCCTGCTGTTCGGCGTGCTGTTCTGGGTGATCGGCTTCGTGTCGCTGGGCCTGTTCGTGTCGCACCTCATCGGCCTCGCCTTCACCGCCGCCTTTGCCTTCCGGCTGGT
>CAZVVC010000266.1:0-5173 GCA_964630425.1 uncultured Bifidobacterium sp.
CGACACCATCGCGCCGCATACGGGTTTCCCGCCCCATCCGCACGCCGACATGGAGATCGTCACCTATGTCCGCAAGGGCGCGATCACCCACAAGGACAGCCTGGGCAACCAGGGCCGCACCGAAGCCGGCGACGTGCAGGTGATGTCCGCCGGCACCGGCATCTCGCACTCCGAATACAACATGGAGGACGAGGAGACGACGCTGTTCCAGATCTGGATCATCCCCAGCGAGCCAGACAGCAAGGCGCCGTCCTGGGGCGCCAGGCCCTTCCCCAGGGGCGACCGATCGGGCCGCTTCGTGACCCTGGCGAGCGGCATGGACGGCGACACCGACGCCCTGCCGATCCGCACCGACGCCCGCGTGGCGGGCGCGACGCTGAAGGCGGGCGAGACGGCCGAATACAGGCTGGGCAGCGGACGCTACGGCTATCTGGTGCCCGCCGCCGGCTCGGTCGAGGTGAACGGCGTCACGGTCCGCGCCCGCGACGGCGCGGCGATCAGGGACGTGGACGTCCTGCGGGTCACCGCGCTGGAGGATGCCGAACTGGTGCTGGTCGACACCGGCTACGACGCCTGACAGACAGCAAAGGCCCCCGCGCCGACCGCGGGGGCCTTTGCCTCAGTCCAGCAGCAGGACGCGCAGCTCCTCGCGCATCGCCGGCGTGACGCCGAGCGCCTCGCCCAGATACCGCTCGACGCTGCCATAGCCTTCCTCGATCGCGGCATAGGAGGCCAGCAGGTAATCCGGATTGGCCGCCATCATGGTGTGGAACAGCTCGGGCGATTTCAGCTCGGGATATTTCTCGATCAGGTTGCGCCTGGTATACTGGTTGGTGAGGGCATAGTCCTCGAGGATCGTCTCCCGCGACACGCCCAGCGCCTCGAGGACGATCGCGGCGGCGAGGCCGGTGCGGTCCTTGCCGGCGGCGCAGTGGAACAGCAGCGGCAACTGGTCGGCGCGGGCGACGCGGGCCATGAACTCGGCATATTGCGGCGCGTACCTGATGGCGAACTCGCGGTAGATGTGCTTCATCACGTCGCGGAGCTGTTCCTCGGTCGCCTCGCCGCTCCACAGATATTCATAGAGCTTGGAGTCCTTGCGCTGCGGCCCGATGGGAAGCTGGAGGACCACCGGCGCGTTGTCGCCGGGCAGGCGGCTCGGCGCCTCGACGCTCTCCTCCTCGCGGCGCAGGTCGCAGACCAGCCTGATGCCCAGCCGGCCGACCTGCTCGAGATCGGGATCGGTCAGCGCCGCCAGCGAATTGGAGCGGTACAGATGCCGCCATTTCACCTTGCGGCCATCGGCGCCCTCATAGCCGCCCAGGTCGCGGAAATTGCTCGCGCCCTCCAGTTCCATGCGGCGCTGATAGGCTGTCTGGTTCGTGCTCATGATTCTCTTCCCTGCATCCGTCCGTGACGGTTTATAGCGCAGCCGCATGACAAAGTAAGTGCGGCAGGGCAGAAAACCTTTGCCTGCGCCGGGCGCTTCGCCCCCAATGGGCGCCGGCCGGCAATGGAGGGGGACATCGTGCAGGCGATATTCGGCATCGTGGCGCTGACGGCGTTCGCCTGGCTGATCAGCGAGGACCGCAGAGCGTTCCGCGCCAAGATGGTGCTGGGCGCGCTGGCGCTGCAGATCGGGCTGGCGCTGGTGTTCCTGCGCCTGCCCGGATCGAAGGAGGCGTTTTCGGCCACCAACCATCTGGTCGAGGCGCTGGAGCGCGCGACCGCGGCGGGCACGGGCTTCGTCTTCGGCTATCTGGGCGGCGGACCCTCGCCCTTCGCCGCCAGCGGCGCGGGCAGCACCTTCATCCTGGCGTTCAACGCCCTGCCGCTGGTGCTGGTGGTCAGCGCGCTCAGCGCCCTGCTCTATTACTGGCGGGTGCTGCCCTGGATCGTGAAGGGCTTCGCCTGGGCGCTGAACCGCACGCTGGGCGTCAGCGGCCCGGTGGGCCTGAGCACCGCCGCCAACGTGTTCGTCGGCATGGTCGAGGCGCCGCTGCTGATCCGGCCCTATCTGTCGCGCATGGACCGGGGCGACCTGTTCCTGGTCATGGTGGGCGGCATGGCGGGCATCGCCGGCACCATGCTGGTGCTCTACGCCACCATGCTGGCCCCCATCGTGCCGGGCGCGGCGGGCCACCTGATCACCTCCTCGGTGATCACCGCGCCGGCCGCCATCATGGTGGCGGCGCTGATGGTGCCGCCGTCCGCCCGGCCGCAGGACCAGACCCTGTCGGTGCCGCGCTCCGAGGCCGAGAATAGCATGGACGCCATCACCCGCGGCACCACCAACGGCATCACCCTGCTGCTCAACATCGTCGCCATGCTGATCGTGCTGGTGGCGCTGGTGACGCTGATCAACGGCCTGGTCGGCCTGCTGCCCGAGGTGGGCGGCAAGCCCCTCAGCCTCCAGCGTGTCACCGGCTGGCTGCTGTCGCCCCTCGCCTGGCTGATCGGCGTCCCCTGGAGCGAGGCACAGGCCGCCGGCGGCCTGCTGGGCACCAAGGTCATCCTCAACGAGCTGCTGGCCTATGCGGAGATGACCGCCCTGCCGGACGGCACGCTCTCGGCGCATTCGCGGCTGATCATGACCTATGCGCTGTGCGGCTTCGCCAATTTCGGCAGCCTGGGCATCATGATCGGCGGTATGGGCGCGATGGCGCCCGAGCGGCGCAGCGACATCGTTTCACTTGGCCTCAAGTCCATCGTGGCAGGGACGATCGCGACCTGCATGACGGCGGCCATCGCGGGGCTGATTGCCTAGATTGTCGGTTCGGCTGGTCGAAGCTTAGGTCTTCTTGCCAAAGATTTTGGAAAGCAAACCGGCCCGCTGGCTTCCATAAGCGTTGGCGGCCTTAGATGGCTGCTTATTCATCGAAGCCTCCCACCCGTCATATTCCACGCCATAGGTATCAGCCAATTCGCAGAGATTGGACAGCGACGTCGTTCGCCACTCTTCTCCAATGGCTTCATGACGCTCGGCGACGATGCCGTCATTATTCACGGTAGGACGCACCGAATACCCCAACTCCGCGAGGCTCGCTCCCAGCGCGACGAAGTTGCCACCATAGAAATAGTGGATCCCATGGCGAATATCGGCCATGTTCTCGCCGCGGCCGGAAATCACTTCGAGTGTCGCCTTGGCCAACTCGATCTGCCTCTGATTGTCGGTCACCACAAAGCCCTCACGAATTTAGAAGCTCGCCAAAATTGCTCGAAATAGGTCGAGCCGCAATTCAATGTATGCAATGGATCGACAGAGGTTTTGGCCAAAAAGACCGCCTTTATCCCCTGGACCCACACTAGGCTAGGGGAACTTAATCTCGAAGTGGGTCTTTGTTCCTCGGTCGAACCCAGCAGCTTCATAGAAGCGGAGGGTCGTCTCCCGCTTCGATCCTGTATCCAGAGAGAGCCTGTAGCACCCCGCCTCGATAGCGGCCTGTTTCGCGGCCTGCAAGACAGCAGTGCCATAACCCTGCTTTCGATGGTCTGCATGGGTGACCACGTTCTCGATCACCCCGAAGGGACGGCCGCCACGCGTTAGGTTAAGAGCTATAGCCAAGACACAAGACGCCACTATCTCCCCGTTCGGTAACGCTAGGACAAAGACCCTCTGTACAGGCGATGCGAGAATGGCGTCCCATGTAGCCGCGGCGACATCTGGAGTTAACGGATCTTCATCACGATGAAGGTGGACGTATAGGTTCAACAGCGCGACCAAGTCCTCTCGCGCAGCTGGCCGAACCAAATCAATGTGGCACGCCATCGTCTTCCCCCCGTTCAATGGCGCGAGGATACCACAAACGACCGGCGTTCGTTCCGGGAGGCTATAAGTTACGGTGGAGTTACGGTGACAGTTTACGAAACGAGTTACGGTGACAGTTTACGAAACGAGTTACGGTGACAGTTTACGAAACGCGCTGCGCAAGTCGTACGCGACCGGCCGACCGGTGGGCACGCCGACTGGATCGCCTGCATCGAGGCCGAAACCGACAGACCGCTCGCCCCGCGCAAACGGGGTCCGAAACCCAACGCGCCTAGCGTTGGGCAAGACGGTCATTTCGTAAACCGTCACCGTAACAGCAATGGGTTGACAGCAGACTCCCGCAAACGGGTTGCTTTGCAAGCCACGGCCTCAAAGGAAAAGGGCGGCGCGATTGCTCGCGCCGCCCTTCCGTTAACCTGTAAGCCGGTCAGTCCGCCTTCTTCAGCGGGCGACGGCCCTCGATATAGTCGTCGACCACTTCGTGATAGCGGCGGATGCGGCGTTCCTGGCCCGACAGGTACACGCCCTTGAAGCCGCGGCTGCGGAAGCCCAGCTGCTGGCCGGCGGTGACGCCCATGTCCTGGTCGATGGCGAAGCCCAGGCTCTTCTCGCCATAGTCGAACACGTCCAGCTCGACCTCGGCGTCGCGGTCGACGGGGCCGGCGGCGGTGAACACCGGCGCGGTCTCGCCTTCGGGCTGGCTGGCGTACCACCAGTTGTCGAACACGCATTTGGTCGGGTCGGTCGGGTGCGGCAGAGCGCGCAGGAAGTGGAACCCGTCCGCCCAGGCGGTCACCGCGAAGTTCGGGAAGATGGTGTAGTGGTAGGCATCGGTGAGCTGGTCGTCACGCAAATTGTCGTAATGCGCGTAGCCCTTCTCCTTGCCGCGGGCGCGCTTGGCCTGCTGGATGGCCTCGCGGGTCTCGTACTCGCGGCCCTCGAAATCCGCCGGATCGAGGCCCCAGGACTTCAGCGTCGAGAGCAGCGGCTCGCGCAGCAGCGGCACGTTCTTGCCCTTGAGCGAATTGGACGGCAGGCCCGCCTTCATGATCATGCGGTTGTGGCCCTCTTCCGACAGGTCGAACTGGGTCCACTTGTAGTTCTCTTCGATCGAGGTGTCCGATTCCGGATGCACCGCCGGCAGGTGGTACGACTCGTTGAAATTGTCGATGATCACCTTCCAGTTGATCGGCGAGCGGGCGCGCATGGCCTGGTAGCGCTTCCAGGTATCGAAGCCGTAGGCCGACCAGTCGTCCCAGATCGGGCCGAGATATTCCTTCAGCGTGACGGCTTCCGGGTCCATGTTGATCCAGACGAAACCGGCGAAGACCTCGGTCTTCACCTCCTGGAGGGTCAGCTTGCCGCAGGGATCGCCCTCGGGGAAATCCTCGGGATCGAGCGCGA
>CAZVVC010000267.1:0-5111 GCA_964630425.1 uncultured Bifidobacterium sp.
CTTGTCGCTCAGCGCGCCCACCTCGTCCACCACCGCGAGCGCGCCGTCGACCGACAGCGGCCGGGGCACCGAATGCGAAACTGTGGGCATAGTCAGCATCTGTGCGGCGTTATTCATCAAGGTGCCCGACCGATCCAGGAAGCGGTAGAAATTGCGCACCGCTGAGAGAGCTCGCGCGACAGAGCGCGTTGACTGGCCAGCAAGTCGCCGAGCCGTCAGCCACGCGCGGATATCGGGCACGCTTGCATCTTCCAGCAGCGATCGGCTTACCGGCAATCCATGATGCCTTTGCAGGAACAGGAAGAAATCCTGCAGGTCGCGCAGATAGGCGATGAAGGTGTTGGCGGCGAGGCGCCGTTCGCTGGCCAGGTGCCGCGCCCAGTCGCGGGCCAGCGGCGCGGCCGTGTCATCGGCGGCGAGGGAGGCGAGAAGCCGTTCCGTCAGTTCTCCGGCTGCGACCACCGCGTGGCCTCCGGCGCCAGGGCCTGGGGCAGGAGCTGCTGAAGGCGCAGCGCCAGCACGTCGGCCATGTAGCGCACCAGATGGGTCGCCTGGCCCGGCTCGAAGGTGGCCGGATCGCGGTCGCCCAGCGCCAGCAGGCCGGACATGCCGCCGCCCAGCGCCAGCTTCACCATCGCCTGCGACTTGATCAGGCTGGCCGCGGGGCCGAAGAACTCGGCGGATTCCTCGGTCAGCGGCGACAGGCTGACGGTCTGGCCGGGCGCGAACTGGGATTCCAGCAGCATGGCCGGCAGCAGCAGCACCGATTCGACCTTGCGCTCGGGCCACATCACGCGGTGATCGAGGCACAGCACCGCCACGTCCACATGCAGGTGGTCGTGCAGCTCGCGGCTGATGAACCACACCAGCTCGTCGAAGCCGTTGGCGGCGATCATGGCCAGCGTCGCCTCGTGCACCTGGTGCTGGCTGGCGAGGTTCCCGCGCGAGGTCTCGACCAGCGCGTCGCGGTCGGCGGTGCGCTGGCTGAGCGTGCCGCGCAGGCGGTCGATCAGGTGGCGCTGGAAATCGACGACGCGGCCGTCGGCCGCCTCGGCGGGCGGCAGCAGGCCGGCCAGCACGTCGGGATGCTGGTCCAGCCAGGCGAGAACGGCGTCCTTGGTCAGCTTGCTGCCGGGCATCGCTCAGCCGATCGTCTGGCCGGTCCTGGCCCAGTCGGCCAGGAACGCCTGGAGGCCATTGTCGGTCAGCGGGTGCTTGACGAGTTGGCGCAGGGTCGACGGCGGGATGGTGCACACGTCCGCGCCGATCAGCGCCGCGCGCAGCACGTGGGTCGGATTGCGCACGCTGGCCACCAGGATCTCGGTGCTGAACGAATCGTAGTTGTCGTAGATCTGGCGGATGTCCTGGATGAGCTGCATCCCGTCCTGCGAGATGTCGTCGAGGCGCCCGACGAAGGGCGAGATGAAGGTGGCGCCCGCCTTGGCGGCCATCAGCGCCTGCACGGCCGAGAAGCACAGGGTGACGTTGACCATCGTGCCGTTGCCGGTCAGGTGGCGGCAGGCCTTCAGGCCGTCGATGGTCAGCGGCACCTTGACGGCGATGTTGTCGGCGACCCGCGCCAGCTTCTCGCCCTCGGCGATCATGCCTTTCGCGTCGGTGGCGGTGACCTCGGCGCTCACCGGGCCGTCGACCACGGCGCAGATGTCCTTCAGGATATCGGTAAAGTCGCGGCCGGCCTTGGCCACCAGCGACGGATTCGTCGTCACGCCGTCCAGCAGGCCGCTTTCGGCCAGGTCACGAATCTCGGCGATGTCGGCGGTGTCGACGAAAAACTTCATGAAGGGTATTCCTCGTGTCCGGTTTCAGGAGGCCCTGCCGGGCCGATTCTAAGAGAGGCGCCGCACCCTGCCAAGACCACATGCCATGACCCGCGATGCGCCGGCCCCGCCTCCCGGCGGACAGGCGACCGTGCGCGTGCTGCTGCCGCTCGGGCTTGACCTAGCATACGACTATGCCGCGGCGCCAGAGGCGGGCTTGCGTCCCGGCGATTTCGTCGAGGTGCCGCTGGGCACCCGGCGCCGCATCGGCGTGGTCTGGGACGGGCCGGCCGCCGCGCCGCCGCCCGATCCGGCGAAGCTGCGCGCGGTGCACCGGCGCCTCGACCTGCCGCCGCTGCCCGAGTCCACCCGGCGGTTCATCGAATGGGTCTCGCGCTACACCATGGCGCCGCTGGGCTCGGTGCTGCGCATGGCCATCGCCACGCCGTCGCTGTTCCAGCCCGGCAAGCCGGTCGTCACCTATGCGTTCGGCGGCGCCGAGCCCGAGCGGATGACCGGCGCGCGGGCGCGGGTGATCGAGCTGCTGCAGGACGGGCCGCCGCGCACCGCCGCCGACATCGCCGAGGCCGCCGCCGTCAGCGACGGCGTGGTGCGCACCCTGGCGGCCCAGGGCGTGCTGGCGGCGATCGAGAACGACCCGGACGCCGGCTTCCTCGAGCCGCCGCCCGACCCGGACACGCCGGGGCCTGTCCTGTCGCCCGCCCAGCATGCCGCCGCGTCGGCGCTGTGCGAGCGGATCGGCGGCGGCTACGCGGCGCTGGCGCTCGAGGGCGTCACCGGCTCGGGCAAGACCGAGGTCTATTTCGAGGCCATCGCCGAGGCGCTGCGCCGCGACCCGCAGGCGCAGGTGCTGGTGCTGGTGCCCGAGATCGCGCTGACCAACCAGCTCCTCGACCGCTTCGAGACGCGGTTCGGCGCGCGGCCGATGTCCTGGCATTCGGACCTGACCGGGCGGGCGCGCCGCGCCACCTGGCTGGGCGTGGCGATCGGCGCGGCACGGGTGGTGGTCGGCGCGCGCTCGGCGCTGTTCCTGCCGTTCCGGGCGCTGTCGCTGGTCGTCGTCGACGAGGAGCACGACCCCGCCTACAAGCAGGAGGAGCAGGTCGTCTACCATGCCCGCGACATGGCGGTGGTGCGCGCCTCGCTGGTCAAGTGCCCGGTGGTGCTGGTGTCCGCGACCCCGTCGCTGGAGACCATGGTCAATTGCTGGTCGGGCAAGTACCGGCACGTGCTGCTGCCCACCCGTCACGGCGGCGCGGTGCTGCCGGCCATCGAATCGGTCGACATGCGGCGCGAGGACATGCCGCGCGGCCGCTGGATATCGCCCCGGCTGGAGGCGGCCCTGCGCGCCAATGTGGCGGCGGGCGAACAGTCGCTGCTGTTCCTCAACCGCCGCGGCTATGCGCCGGCCGCGATCTGCCGCGCCTGCGGCAACCGGGTGATGCGCGAGAACTGCTCGGCGCCGCTGGTGGTGCACCGCTTCGGCAACCGGCTGCAATGCCATCACTGCGACTTCTCCATGCCCATGCCGCGCCAGTGCCCCAAATGCGGGGCCGAAGGCATGATCGTGGCCTACGGGCCGGGCGTGGAACGGCTGGCCGAGGAGGTCGAGGCGCTGTTCCCCGACATCCGCGTCGCCATCATGGCCAGCGACACGGTGCGCACCGCGCGCGAGGCGCAGTCCTTCATCGAGCGGATCGAGAAGCACCAGCTGGACATCGTCATCGGCACCCAGCTCGTCACCAAGGGCCATCATTTCCCCATGCTCACCCTGGTGGGGATCGTCGACGCGGATCTGGGCCTGTCGGGCGGCGACCTGCGCGCCGGCGAGCGCACCTACCAGCAGCTCTGGCAGGTGGCCGGCCGCGCGGGGCGGGCCGAGCGGCCGGGCCGGGTGCTGGTGCAGACCTACATGCCCGAGCATCCGGTGATGCAGGCGCTCATCGGCGGCGACGGCCCCGGCTTCTACCGCAACGAGGCCGCCGAGCGCGAGGCGGCGGGCTGGCCGCCCTACGGCCGGCTCGCGGCGCTGATTCTGTCCGGTGTCAACGAGGCCGATGTCGCCGCGCAGGCGCGGGCGCTGTCCGCGCGGGCGCCGCGCGGGCCGGATTTCACCGTCCTCGGACCGGCGCCGGCGCCCTATGCGCGGCTGCGCGGCCGCTTCCGCCACCGCTTCCTCGTCAAGGCCCGCCGCACGGTCGACATCCAGGGCCTCGTCCGCGCCTGGCTTGGCCAAGTGCCTGAAAAAAGTAGCGTTCGCGTCGCCGTCGACATCGACCCCTACAGCTTTCTGTGAACGCTGGTCAGCCCACCGAAAACGCCGATCCGACTCGGTTGCAAGCGGGATACCGCTGTGTTAACACTCGCGCCGTCTCGCGGACCCTGACGGTTCGCGGGGATGCCAGAATTTGAGGGAATCCGCCGACTCCGGCGAGGTTCCGCCCCGAAAGAACGCCTCAAAGAAGAGTCGCCAACGTGGCAGCAGAAAGTTCCATGACATCGGGTGTGGCGGGACGTTACGCCGCCGCGCTGTTCGACCTGGCCAAGGAAGCCGGGCAGCTTGACGCAGTGCAGCAGGATCTCGCCGACCTGAAGCGGCTCATCGGCGAGAGCGCCGATCTGGCCGAGCTGGTCCGCAGCCCGCTGTTCTCCCGCGACGAGCAGACCCGCGCCATCGGCGCCGTGCTCGACAAGGCGGGCGCCCAGGACCTGACCAGGCGTTTCCTGACGGTCGTGGCGAAGAATCGCCGCCTGTTCGCCCTGCGCGGCATGATCGACGCCTACGCGGCCCTGCTGGCCGCCGACCGGGGCGAGATGACCGCCGAGGTGATCTCGGCCCAGCCGCTCACCGCGGGCCAGACCGAGGAGCTGCGCGACACGCTCTCGGCCCAGCTCAGCCGCAAGATCCAGATCAACGCGACCGTCGACCCCAGCCTGCTCGGCGGCCTGGTCGTCCGTGTCGGGTCGCGGATGATCGATAACTCGCTTCGCACGAAGCTTTCCAACATGCAGCTTGCCATGAAAGGGATTGGCTGATGGACATCCGCGCCGCAGAAATCTCCGAGATCCTCAAGGAACAGATCAACAATTTCGGCGCCGGCGCCGAGGTGTCCGAGATCGGCCGCGTGCTCTCCGTCGGTGACGGCATCGCCCGCGTCTACGGCCTCGACAACGTGCAGGCCGGCGAGCTGGTGGAATTCCCGGGCGGCATCAAGGGCATGGCCCTGAACCTGGAAGTCGACAACGTCGGCGTCGTGATCTTCGGCTCCGACCGCGACATCAAGGAAGGCGACACCGTCAAGCGCACCGGCG
>CAZVVC010000268.1:0-5109 GCA_964630425.1 uncultured Bifidobacterium sp.
TGATCATATCGCCATCGTGCGTCTTGAGCAGCTTTATCCCTTCCCTGAAGAGCTGTTGGGTGAAGTGATCGCGCCATACAAGAATCTCGCCGAAATTATCTGGTGTCAGGAAGAGCCCCAGAACATGGGCGCCTGGACCTTCGTCGAGCCCTATCTCGAGAAGACGCTCGAGGATCTCGACCATTTCGTGAAGCGGCCCGTCTACGTGGGGAGACCGGCGGCCGCGTCTCCGGCGACCGGCCTGCTGTCCCGCCACCAGGAACAGCAGGCGCGGCTCGTTCACGGCGCATTGATGGGTTAGACAGGAAAGGACTGGCTGGATGCCGACCGATATCGTCGTCCCCGCACTGGGCGAATCGATCACCGAGGCCACCGTCGCGAAGTGGTACAAGAAGCCCGGCGACGCCGTGGCGCAGGACGAGCCGCTCGTCGAGCTGGAAACCGACAAGGTGGCCGTCGAGGTCAACGCGCCCACCGCCGGCGTGCTGGGCGAGTTGCAGGTGAATGAGGGCGACACCGTCCAGGTCGGCGCGGTGATCGGCTCCATCGGCGCCGGCGACGGCAGGTCCGCGCCCAAGGCCGACGCGAAGCCCGCGCCGAAAGCCGAGGCCAAGGCCGACGCCAGGCAGCCCAGGTCCGAGGCCAGGCCCGCCGCGAAGGCGCCCGACCTGCCCGAGCCGCCCGCCGAGGAGCACGATCCCGAGGAGATGGCCCGCGAGGCCCTGTCCATGGCCCCGGCCGCCGAACGGCTGGTGAAGGAAGCCCGGCTCGACCCCAGCACCATCGAGGGCACCGGCCGCGGCGGCCGGATCACCAAGGCCGACGTGCTGAAGGCCATGGAAGCGCCCCGGCCGGCCGCGCCCGCCGTCCCGCAGGCGGCGCCGCAGCAGGCCCGTCCCGCCGCGCCGCCGCGCGAGCCCGGCGCGCGCGAGGAGCGGGTGCCGATGACCCGGCTGCGCCGGACCATCGCCACGCGGCTGAAGGAGGCGCAGAACACCGCCGCCATGCTGACCACGTTCAACGAGGTCGACATGACGGCGCTGATCGCCATGCGCAACGAATACCGCGACCTGTTCGAGAAGAAGCACGGCGTGCGGCTGGGCTTCATGTCGTTCTTCGCCAGGGCCTGCGTCACCGCGCTCAGGGAAATCCCCTCGGTCAATGCCGAAGTGGACGGCGACGACATCATCTACAAGGACCACTACGACATCGGCGTGGCCGTGTCGGCGCCCAACGGGCTGGTGGTGCCGGTGATCCGCGACGTCGACGCGCTCGGCCTCGCCGGGATCGAGAAGGCGATCGGCGAGGCGGCCGGGAAGGCGCGGGACGGCAAGCTCGCCCTGTCCGACCTGCAGGGCGGCACCTTCACCATCTCCAATGGCGGCGTGTTCGGATCGCTGATGTCGACGCCGATCCTCAACCCGCCGCAGTCCGGCATCCTCGGCATGCACAAGATCCAGGACCGGCCGGTGGTGGTGGACGGCCAGATCGTGGTCCGGCCGATGATGTACCTTGCCCTGTCCTACGATCACCGTATTGTCGACGGACGCGAGGCGGTCACGTTCCTGGTCCGCGTCAAGGAATGTCTCGAAGATCCGCACCGGATGCTGCTCGACCTGTAGCAGACCGGACGCGGCACCAACGAACGAGGGAAATGATGAGCGAATATGATGTTGTGGTGATCGGCGGCGGCCCCGGCGGTTACGTGGCGGCGATCCGTGCGGCGCAGAACGGCCTGAAGACGGCCTGCATCGAGGGACGCGGCACGCTGGGCGGCACCTGCCTCAATGTCGGCTGCATTCCCTCGAAGGCGCTGCTGCACGCCTCCGAGCAGTTCGAGGCCACCAGCCACACCCACGCCAAGATCGGCGTCAAGGTCGGCTCGGTCGAACTCGATCTGCCGGCCATGATGGCCTACAAGGACGAGACCGTGAAAGGCCTGACCCGCGGCATCGAGGGCCTGTTCAAGAAGAACAAGGTCGACTACCTGAAGGGCTGGGGCAGCTTCAAGGACAAGAACACCATCGAGGTGAAGGCCGAGGACGGCGCCACCTCCACGGTCACCGCCAAGAACGTCATCATCGCCACGGGCTCCGAGCCGGCCTCGATCCCCGGCGTGACCATCGACGAGAAGCGCGTCGTCTCCTCCACCGGCGCGCTCGCGCTGCCCGAGGTGCCCAAGCACCTGGTGGTGATCGGCGGCGGCGTGATCGGTCTCGAACTGGGCTCGGTCTGGGGCCGCCTGGGCGCCAAGATCACCGTGATCGAGTTCCTCGACCGCATCGTGCCCGGCGTCGACGACGAGGTCGCCAAGGAATTCGACAAGATCCTGCGCAAGCAGGGCTTCGCCATCAAGACCGGCACCAAGGTCACCAAGGTCGAGGAGGCCAAGGGCGGCCTGAAGATCACCACCGAGCCCGCCAAGGGCGGCGACGCCGAGGTGCTGGAGGCCGACTACGTGCTGGTGTCGGTGGGCCGCAAGGCCTACACGCAGGGCCTCGGCCTCGACAAGGCGGGCGTCAAGGCCACCGACCGCGGCCTGGTGCAGACCGACGATCACTGGCAGACCAACGTGAAGGGCATCTACGCCATCGGCGACGTGATCGCCGGCCCCATGCTCGCCCACAAGGCCGAGGAGGAGGGCGTCGCCGTCGCCGACAGCATCGCCGGCAAGGTGGGCCACGTGAACTACGACGCCATCCCCAGCGTCATCTACACCTCGCCCGAGATCGCCTGGGTCGGCAAGACCGAGGAGGACCTGAAGAAGGCGGGCGCCGACTACAAGGTGGGCAAGTTCCCGTTCCTGGCCAACGCCAAGGCGAAGGTCGGCCAGCACCCGGAAGGCTTCGTGAAGATCCTGGCCGACGGCAAGACCGACCGGGTCCTCGGCGTGCACATCATCGGCGCCGACGCGGGCAACCTGATCGCCGAAGCCGTGCTGGCGATGGAGTTCGACGCCTCGGCCGAGGACATCGCGCTCACCTGCCACGCGCACCCGACCCTGTCGGAAGCCATCAAGGAAGCCGCCCTCGCCGTCGCCGGCCGGGCCATCCACTTCTAGGCATCGCCGTCACCCGGCCATGCCCGAAGGGCACCGCCATCGCGGTGCCCTTTCGTTTTCCGGGCGGCGCGGCCTGCCGCATTGACGGTGCCCGGATGGCGCTCTAGCCTGAGCCGAAACGGGGAGATCGATCATGCAGGACATTCAGCCCATCAACGGGAATTTGCAGGACACTCTGGTGGAGGCGTCCAAGATACCCTGGATCGAGCAGACGCCGCTGTCCGCCACCAAGGTGCTCTATACCGGCGCCGAGACCGGGAGCTGGGCGGTGCTGTTCAACTGGAAGAAGGGCTACGTCGCCCCGCCGCACAAGCATCTGAGCGCGTCCCACACCTTCATCCTGAAGGGCAAGCTGAAGGTGCGCGACGGCGTGCTGAACGCGGGCGACTATGTCTACGAGCCCAACGGCGTGCTGCACGGCGCGACCGAGGCGCTGGAGGATACGGAATACCTGTTCATCTGCAACGGGCCGATCCTGTTCTACGACGACGAGCACTTCACCTCCTACAAGAGCTGGGAGGAGATGGAGAGGCTGCGCCGGTCGGCCGCCGCGTCGCCCGCCGAGGCGGCGGAATAGCCTCATGCAGCCTGCCGCCGGTTTCCGCCTGAACCACTCCATGCTGCGCGTGCGCGATCCCGAGGCCTCGCTCGGCTTCTACCGCGACATCCTCGGCATGACCGTGATCGACCGCTTCGACTTCGAGGCGGGCAAATTCTCGCTCTATTTCCTCGGCTATCCGGACGGGCCCGTCCCGGAGGACCCGGACGCGCGCGTGCAGTGGCTGTTCGAGCAGCGCGCGCTGCTGGAGCTGACCCACAATTGGGGCACCGAGATCGAGCCGGCCTTCGCCTATCACAACGGCAACACCGAGCCGCGCGGCTTCGGCCACATCGCCGTCTCGGTGCCCGACGTCGACGCCGCCTGCGCCCGCTTCGAGACGCTGGGCGTGACCTTCGTGAAGCGGCCGCAGGACGGCTCCATGAAGGGCCTCGCCTTCATCCAGGACCCCGACGGCTACTGGGTGGAGATCGTCTCCGGCCCGAACATGCGCGACCTGATGGCCCGCCTGCGGGCCGAGGCGAGGGAAGGCGCCGGCGTCTGAAGCCAGCCGTCATGCCGCCGCGGCGCGTCTACCCCTCGACCACCTCGAACGGGAAGTCGTCATAGGCGTAGTCGATGGTCAGTTCCTCGCCTTCGCCGATGTCGCGGGCGGCGTAGAGGCTGATGCACAGCCGGTCCCGGTCCAGCTCGAAGCGGCAGTTGGGCGCGGCGCTGTGGTTGCAGAACGAGATTTCGCCGAACGCCACGGCGTATTGCGTGCTCGGGGCCTCGGGCGTCCAGTCGAACACGTAGTGGCGCAGCAGGCCGCCATCCACATGGGCGGTCTCGCCGGGCGGCAGCACCAGCACGCTGGCCGAGGTGACGAGCGCGCCGGCCGCGATGTTCGCGCCGGCGAACAGGCCGCGCCCGCCGAGCCGCGACGGCGCCACGCGAAGGCCTTCGGTCCGTGCCATCCTGTGTGTCATGAAGCCCTCAGCCGGCGCGGGGATGCGCTGACTCATAGATGGAGAGCAGCCGCGCCGTGTCCACCTCGGTGTAGTGCTGGGTGGTGGACAGCGAGGCGTGGCCCAGCAGCTCCTGGATCATGCGCAAATCGCCGCCCGAGGCCAGCAGATGGGTGGCGAAGGAATGGCGCAGGGCATGGGGCGTCGCCGAATCGGGCAGGCCCAGCGCGCCGCGCAGCAGGCGGATGCGCGCCTGGACGATGCCGGGATTGAGCTGCTTGCCGCGCACCCCGACGAACAGCGGGCCGTCCGCGTCCAGCGCATGGGGGCAGGCGGCCAGATAGGCGGCGACGGCGTCCCGCACCACGGGCAGCACGGGCACCATCCGCTGCTTGCCGCCCTTGCCCCTGACGACGATGGACTGGCCGAGCGGCGCCTCGCGCCGTTTCAGGCCCAGTGCTTCCGAGATGCGCAGGCCGCAGCCATAGAGCAGGGCGACGACGGCGGTGTCCCGCTCGGCGACCCACGGCTTGTCGCTCAGC
>CAZVVC010000269.1:0-5099 GCA_964630425.1 uncultured Bifidobacterium sp.
TGGCCTTGCAGGAACTCGGCGCCGATGTCGCCGGCCTTGCCTATATCACCGCGACGGTCACCGTCTGGGACGAGGACCCCCGCCGCGCCGACGAAAAGCTGCGGCTGGTCGAGAAGGTCATCCAGTCCCGCGATTTCAGCGTCATGGTCGAGACGGTCAACGCCGTCGACGCCTGGCTCGGCAGCTTGCCCGGACATGCCTATGCCAATGTCCGGCAACCGCCGGTCTCGACGCTCAACCTTGCCCACATGGTTCCATCGTCCGCCGTGTGGGCGGGACCGGAACGGGACGAGCACTTCGGCGCGCCCCCGCTGCTCTATGGCAGGACCGAAGGCTCCACCCCGTTCCGGTTTTCTCTTCATGTCGGGGATGTCGGCCACACCCTCGTCGTCGGCCCGACCGGCGCGGGTAAGTCGGTGCTGCTGGCGCTCCAGGCGCTCCAGTTCAGGCGCTATCCGCGCAGCCAGATCTTCGCCTTCGATTTCGGCGGCTCGATCCGCGCCGCGGCACTCGCCATGGGCGGCGACTGGCATGATCTCGGCGGTGAACTGACCGAAGGCTCGGATGTCTCCGTGTCCCTGCAACCGCTGGCCCGGATCGAGGACGTCCATGAACGGGCCTGGGCCGCCGACTGGATCATTGCCATCCTCATGCGCGAAGGCATCGCGATCACGCCCGAGGTGAAGGAGCACATCTGGACAGCGCTCACTTCGCTTGCCTCCGCGCCGGTCGCAGAGCGCACGATCACCGGTCTCGCGGTGCTGCTTCAGTCCAACGATCTCAAGCAGGCGCTGCGGCCCTATTGTTACGGTGGCGCGCATGGCCGGCTGCTCGACGCGGAGTCGGAGCATCTGGGCTCGGCGGACGTGCAGGCGTTCGAGATCGAGGGCCTGGTCGGAACCGGTGCTGCCCCGGCGGTTCTCTCCTATCTCTTTCACCGCATCGGCGACCGGCTCGACGGCCGCCCGACGCTGCTCATCATCGACGAAGGCTGGCTGGCACTCGACGACGACGGCTTCGCAGGCCAGCTCCGTGAATGGCTCAAAACGCTGCGCAAGAAGAATGCCAGCGTCATCTTCGCCACGCAGTCCCTCAGCGATATCGACAATTCGGCGATCGCGCCGGCCATCATCGAAAGCTGCCCGACGCGGCTTCTGCTGCCCAACGAACGCGCCATCGAGCCGCAGATCACCGCCATCTATCGGCGCTTCGGACTCAACGACCGGCAGATCGAGATCCTCGCGCGGGCAGCGCCCAAGCAGGACTACTACTGCCAGTCCCGCCGCGGCAATCGCCTGTTCGATCTCGGCCTCTCCGAGGTTGGGCTCGCGCTCTGTGCCGCGTCCTCCAAATCGGACCAGAGGCTGATCAGCGACATTCTCGCCGAGCATGGGCGTGACGGCTTCCTCGATGCCTGGCTCAGGGCGCGCCGCGTCGATTGGGCCGCAGACCTTATCCCGAACCTCACCAATCTCGAGCGGAGGCATCTGCCGGATAGCGAGATTGTACCCGCGGCTACGGCGGCGCCCGTCGCCGATTTCCCACACGACTTCGCTTTTGAACTGGACCTCACAGAACAGGAGATCGAACCATGACTGTTTCCCGCATCACCCGACTGGCCAGCGCATCCACGCTGGCGCTGGCCCTGTCCATGCCGATGGCACTGGCGTCGATCTTCATCACCCCGGCCCATGCGCTCTTCGGCTTCGGCCGCATCGTCTATGACCCCACCAACCATGCCGAAAACCTGCTGACAGCGGCCCGCACGCTGGAGCAGATCAACAACCAGATCCAGAGCCTCCAGAACGAGGCGCAGATGCTGATCAACCAAGCCCGCAACCTCGCCAGCCTGCCGCATTCCTCGCTCCAGCAGCTTCAGCAGAATGTCCAGCGTACCCAGCAGCTTCTCGGCCAGGCCCAGAACATCGCATTCGACGTGCAGGCCATCGACCGGATGTTTGATCAGGACTACGCCAAACTCGATATCTCCGCCACCGATCAGCAGCTCATCGCCGATGCGCGCTCGCGCTGGGAGAACACGGTCGGCGGATTGCAGGACGCCATGCGCGTGCAGGCCGGCGTCGTCGGCAATATCGACACCAACCGCGCCGAGATGTCGGCACTGGTCGGCCAGAGCCAGGGCGCGACCGGCGCGCTGCAAGCGACGCAGGCCGGCAATCAGCTCCTGGCGCTCCAGTCCCAGCAACTGTCCGACCTGATCGCATTGCTCGCCGCCGATGGCCGCGCCGGTGCGCTGACTGAGGCCGAACGCGCAACGGCCGCCGAACAGGGCCGCATTCAGCGCGAACGTTTCCTCACGCCTGGCACCGGCTATCAGCCCGGCGATGCACGGATGTTCAACAACTGACAACCAGACGGAGGGGGCCGGCATGGACGGCAAGATGCTCGCCCGGCTGGGCGCGATCATATTCGTGGCCTTCGCGATCACCGCCACGGTGATCGAACTGGCCCGCAAGGAGGATCCCGAACCGGTTCGGTCGACACCGGTGCTGCAGACGCCTGCCGACCCTCTCCGCCAAAGCCTGCGCCGGTGCCAGCAAATGGGCGAGGCAGCCATAAGCAATCCAGACTGCCTCGCTACCTGGGCTGAATCCCGCGACCGCTTCCTGGGCCGCACTCCCGCGCCCCACGCCCCGCAATCCAACGAAGGGCGCTAGGCACATGGAAGGCACAGGCGTCATCGACAATTTCCTGGGAGTCTTCTCCTCCTATATCGACTCGGGCTTCGGCTTGCTCGGCGGTGAAGTCGCCTTCATCGCCACCACGCTGATCGTTATCGATGTGACGCTCGCGGCCCTGTTCTGGGCCTGGGGCGCCGATGACGACATCATTGCGCGCCTCGTCAAGAAGACCCTGTTCGTCGGAGTCTTCGCCTATCTGATTTCCAACTGGAACAACCTGGCCCAGATCGTCTTCGACAGCTTCGCCGGGCTTGGCCTCAAAGGCTCGGGGACGAGCTTCACGGCACAGGATCTGATGCGGCCCGGCAAGGTGGCCCAGACCGGGCTCGATGCCGGCGGACCGCTACTCGATTCCATCTCCGACCTGATGGGCTATTGGTCCTTTTTCGAGAATTTCATCCAGATCGCCTGCCTGCTTTTTGCCTGGGCGCTGGTGCTGCTCGCCTTCTTCATCCTGGCGATTCAGCTCTTCGTCACCCTCATCGAATTCAAGCTGACGGTGTTGGCGGGTTTTGTTCTCATTCCCTTCGGCCTCTTCGGCAAGACCGCCTTCATGGCCGAGCGTGTGCTGGGCAATGTCGTCTCCTCCGGCATCAAGGTCCTGGTCCTGGCCATTATCATCGGCATCGGCTCGACACTGTTCGACCAGTTCACGCAGGGCTTCGGCGATCAGACCCCGAGCATCGATGACGCCATGGCGATTGTGCTTGCGGCTCTTTCCCTTCTCGGCCTCGGCATCTTCGGGCCGGGTATCGCCACCGGCCTTGTTTCCGGTGGTCCCCAGCTCGGTGCCGGCGCTGCCATCGGCACCGGCCTCGCAGTCGGAGGAGCAGCCGTCGCGGCAGGCGGTGCAGCCATGCTCGCCGCGAAGGGAGGGGCTGCGGCGCTCTCTGGCGGCGCGGCTGCTACACGCGGCGGCGCCGCACTCGCAGGTGGTGCTTCCACCGCTTACAATCTCGGCTCCCTCGGCAAGTCAGGCGCTGCCGGAGTTGCGTCCGGCGCAGCAGGCGTTGCCCGTGCCGCAGGCGGCGCGGCCATTTCCCCCCTCAAGCGCGCCGCCGCACGCGCGTCCCAGAGCCTTCAATCCTCAGCCCAGTCTGGAGCCCGAAGCACCTTCGCGGCAAGCGGAGGATCCTCTTCCATGGGCACGATCCCAAGTGCGGGGGCTCCCGCGGCTGCCGCGCCATCCGCACCGACCAGCACGCCTCCGGCCTGGGCACAGCGCATGCAGCGGTCCCAGGCTCTCAACCACGGCACGACCATGGCCGCCCACGCTATCCGCTCCGGTGACAGCCTCGGCGGCGGCTCTTCCATCAGCCTTTCCGAAAGTGACCGCCCATGAACATCTTCAAACGCCCCGCAATCCATTACGGCAAGACACCGGCGCCTGAGACGCCTTATCAAAAAGCCGCGCAGGTCTGGGACGAGCGTATCGGCTCGGCCCGCGTCCAGGCTCGCAACTGGCGATACATGGCCTTCGGCTGCCTGATCCTTTCCGCCGGCTTTGCCTCGGCCCTGGTCTGGCAATCGGCGCGCGGCACCATCGTCCCCTGGGTGGTCGAGGTCGATAAACATGGCGAGGCCCGTGCAATCGAACCGGCCGTCGCCGGCTACCAGCCGTCCGATCCTCAGGTTGCTTTCCATCTGTCGCGTTTCATCGAACAAGTGCGCAGCCTTCCTTCCGACGCAATCGTCGTGCGCCAGAACTGGCTTCGCGCCTACGATTTTACCACCGATCGCGGCGCCGTAGCGCTCAACGACTATGCCCGCGCCAATGACCCGTTCACGCGCGTCGGCCGCGAGCAGGTCTCGATCGAGGTCTCGTCCGTCATCCGCGCTTCGCCAGACAGTTTCCGCATTGCCTGGACCGAGCAGCACTATGAGAACGGTCAGCTCTCGCGCACCGAACGCTGGACCGCCATCCTGACCGTCGCCCTGCAGCAGCCCCGCGACGCAGAGCGCTTGCGCGCAAATCCCCTTGGAATCTACGTCAATGCGATCAACTGGTCGCGGGAGATGAGCCAATGACCGCCGCCAATCTTACCGGTCGGAGCCGCATGACGGCTCTCGCCGCCATGATGCTGTCAGCTTCCATACTGGCCGGCTGCGCAACCAGCCGGACGCCGCAGTTCAGCTATGACGCCAACGTGCCGGATCTGCCCGTCATCCGGGCAGCGGCCACCAGCAACACCCCGCGGCCGCTGCATACGCCTCCGGCCTGGACCGTGGCGCGCGGTGGCACGGCCGCCAGCACTCCGGAAGCCCGCGTCGGCAATGCCAATGCAGCCGCCCGTGTCGAGCCGCGCCGCGAAGGCTACTACAATGCGATCCAGATCTATCCCTGGTCGGAAGGCGCGCTCTATCAGGTCTATGCCGCAGTCGGGCAGATCACCACCA
>CAZVVC010000270.1:0-5053 GCA_964630425.1 uncultured Bifidobacterium sp.
AAGTGCTTCGGCCACCCCATCGGCGCCTCGGGCCTGCGCATGGCCTACGAGGTCTACAACCAGATCAACGGCCGCGCGGGCGCCCGCCAGCTCAAGGACCCGGTGATGGGCCTGACGCACAATTTGGGCGGCATCCCGAACCGGAACGTGTGCAGCGTCTCCATCCTCGGCCGCCTGCACCAGTAGGACGCCTCTTGAACCGCGACCTGAGCATCGAGGAGAAGATCGCCCTCAGGCAGTGGGGCCTCGACGACGACACCCTCGCCGTCCATCCCACCGTCTACCGTGACGACCTTCTGGACGGCCAGGTATTCCTGATCTCGGGCGGCGGCACCGGCATGGGCCGGACGCTGGCCTATCTGGCCGCGCGGCTGGGCGCCGAGGTGATGATCTGCGGCCGCCGCCAGGAGATGCTGGACGAGACCGCCGACGGCATCAGGGATCGGCTGGGCAAGACCATCGCCACCCACGCCATGAGCATCCGCGACGAGGACCAGGTGAGCGCGCTGATGGATGCCGCCTGGGCGCGGTTCGGCCAGGTGAACTGCCTGGTCAACAACGCCGGCGGCCAGTTCGTGCAGAACGCCATCGACTTCACCAAGAAGGGCTGGCGCGCGGTCATCGACCTCAACCTCAACGGCACCTGGTACATGATGCAGGAAGCCGCCATCCGCTGGCGCGACACCGGCTTCACCGGCGGCAACATCATCAACAACGTGGCGGCGGTGAACCGCGGCATGCCCCAGTCGGGCCACACCTGCGCGGCGCGCGCCGGCGTCATCGCCATGTCGAAGACCGTCTCGACCGAATGGGCGCCCTACCGCATCCGGGTGAACTGCGTGGCGCCCGGCTCCATCGAGACCACCGGCTTCCACGTCTATTCCGACGAGGCGCTGACCACCTTCGCCAGCTGCAACCCCATGAAGCGCATGGGCACCGCCTGGGACGTGGCCGAGGCCATGGTGTACCTGGCCGCCCCCAGCGGCAACTTCATCACCGGCGAGGTGCTGACCGTCGACGGCGGCATGTCGCAGATGGGCTGGATGTGGCCCGCCGGTCGGCCGGATTACTTCAAGGATATCGTGGGCTGAGGCCTTCGCCGGCGGATGCCGAAAGAATTGTTCGCGTTGAGCCCGAGCCTCATCGCCACCCACGCGCCCCACCCTTCCCCTCAACCGTCATCCCGCTGAAGAGCGGGATCCAGTCTATATTACCCAGACCAAGCGGCACAGAATGAGGCGTGGATTGCCAAGTCTGGACCCGCTCTTCAGCGGGATGACGGCTGGGGAGGCTATGACGGACTACCCCTGCGGATAGGTCGCATGGCCGTCGTTGGGCCAGCGGAAATTGGTCCAGGTCACGGTCACGCTGAAATCGAGCGCCTGCACCTGGTGCCACCAGGCCAGCGGCATGAACAGAATCTCGCCCGGCTCGAGGATCACCTCGTAGACATGCGCGCCGGGCAGGCGCGGCCAGTGGGCGGCGTCGAGGGACGGGTCCTCCAGGTCGGCGATGCGGCTGAACACGTGGCGGTCGTTGTAGAGCTTGCCGACCTCCGAGGCGGGCAGCACCAGCAGACGCTTGCGGCCGACGATCTGACCGATGAAATTGTTGGTCAGGTCGTGGTGCAGCGAGGTCATGGTGCCCGCCGGGCCGATCCACATCATGCCCTCGGCGGCGGGACGGTCGGTCGTCAGGAACTTGTCCAGATAGCCCATGTCCTCGAACAGCGGCGCGAGCGCCTGGCGGTTCGCCGCCGAATTGTAGGCGGTGATGTAGGCGTCGTTCCCCTCCTCGCGCGTGATGGCGTCGATGAACCCGTCGAACGGCCCCGTGCGGCGATGGGTTTCCTTCTCCCGCTCGAAGCCGGCATTGGCGCTCCGGCCGCCCTGGTATTCCACCACGGCGGGGCCGATGCGGCGGCGAAGATAGTCGGGCGTCCATTTCCCCGGCGCCCCCCATCCCGCCATCTCGCCCACCAGGATGACCGGCCGGCCCGCGGCATAGTAGCGCTCGAGGAACTCGTCGGCGCCCAGGTCCTCGCGGCGCGGGATGCCGGCGATGGACGGCGCCAGGGCGCGCTGGCGCTCGAGGGTCTCCAGCAGCCATTCGCGCTTGGCGAGCGCCAGCCTGAGCGCGGCCACCTCGTCGGACGCCCTGTCGGCAGGCGGCGCGGCGGCAACGGGCGCGGGCGGCGGCGCGTCCTCGGCCGGCGGCTGCGGCACCTGGGGCGCGGCGGCGCGGTCGAACGGCCTGAGGCGCAGCTTCGAGCGGTGATCGGCGGCCCGCACCTCGCCGCTCACGTCGACGCCGCGGTAATAGTGCTTCTGCCAGCGGTCGGCCGGCGCCGCCGGCGGATTCTCGCGCATCCGGGCATGGAAGGCGTCGCGCGCCTCGCTCCAGGCGCGGAAGCGCGCCTGCGTGTCGGGGTCGGCGCCCAGCGGCGCGAAGGCCGGCGCGAACGCCTCGACCGCGCCGCGCTGGACCGGGAACAGGAAGCAGAACGGCTCCAGCGCCTCGAACCGCACGGGATGGTCGGGCCGGGTGAAGCGCCAGTTCATGGTGAAGGTGAAGGGCGACCAGTCGGTCTCGACCACGCCGGTCAGCGGCGCGATGCCGTCCTTCTGCCGGTTGGGCGAGCCGCCCACCCACAGGTCCCAGCCGGGCGGCGTGCGCATGATCGCCTCGACGTGGAAGGTCAGCACCCCCTGCCCGAACAGCGACACGGCCACCCGCGCCGGATCGGCGCCCGGGTCCGGCGTGACGGCGATCGCCTCGGTGCCCGTGCCGCCGTCCCATACCGCCTCGAAGCCGAACGGCGCCAGCACCTCCCAGCCGTGGGCATTGGCGATGTTGAGCGGCAGGCAGCGATAAGCGAAGGATTCGGGCGTCGCGTCCATCCACGGCCGCGTGGACGGCGCGGGACGGATCAGCGGTGTCCAGCCCGGATGCAGATAGGCGGTCAGCTCCAACGCCGGCTCCTGGGTGCGGGGAACGAAAGCGAGGCATCGAGGCTAGTGCATCGGCCGGCCGCTGCCAATCGGCCCCACGGCCACAGGCCACCGACAAAAAATGGGCCGATGCTTGCGCACCGGCCCTCAGGATTATCCGAAGGGGCTCGGATAAGCTCGTCCGGGAGTCCGTGGCACCGATGGTACGCCCGTTGCCCGCACCCGCAACGATAAAAATACATTACTGATTGCTTTAAGCATGACTTCCGTCTTTTAGGGAACGATTCCAAGGCCCTCGGAACCCGCGACGGGGCACGTGAAGACACGCTCATGCCGACGAAACCCCAATGGTTTCAAGGCTCTGGAAAGACATTAAGAAGCCGTAAAGATTGTTTCTTTTGAACCTTCATCCCCGCCTTCCCCCATGCTAACGTCGGGCGACGGGAAGGAGCGCGGGCAACCGCCGGTTGTCCGTGCGCGCGGCTCAGGAGCTGACCAATGGATTACAATCTGGAACAGGGCGGTCCGGTGCTGAACCCCGACGCGCCGAGCACCGCCGCCGACTACAAATGGCCCTATCTGGACAACGGCGCCGACATCAAGGACCCGGCCCGCTACTATTCGGCCGCCTACAAGGCACAGGAATGGGAGCGGCTGTGGACGCGGGTCTGGACCATCGCCGGCCTCGTCTCGGACATTCCCGAGGCGGGCGACTTCCTCACCTACGACCTGCTGCACGAATCCTTCGTCATCGTGCGCACGGGCGCCGGGCCGCGCGATATCAGGGCCTGGTACAATGTCTGCGGCCACCGCGGCAACCGGCTGGTGCACCAGGATTTCGGCCATGTGCAGGACCGCTTCACCTGCAACTTCCATTCATGGCAATGGACGATCGACGGCGCCCTCGCCCACGTCACCGACGCGGAGTCCTTCAAGCCCGAGGTGCTGGACTGCGCGCCCGACATGGTGCCCGTCGCCATGGACATCCTCGCCGGCGTGATCTTCGTCAGCATGGCCGACGATCCGGTGCCGCTGCGCGATTTCCTGGGGCCGGTGGCGGACCACATGGAGGCCTTCCAGGTGGAGAAGATGAACGTGGTGCGCCACGTGCGCAGCGAATGGGCCGCCAACTGGAAGACCGGCATCGACGCGTTCTACGAGACCTATCACCTGGGCTCGGTTCACCCGCAGACCCAGCCGATCATGGGCGACATCACCACCCAGATCGACTGCTACCCCAACGGCATGAGCCGGATGATCGTGCCCATCGGCGTGCCCAGCCCGCATTTCCCGGACCAGTCCTCGATCAATCCCGGCCTGCAATACATGCTGGACTCCGTGGGCCTGTCGTCCGCGCGGTTCCAGGGCGGCCCGCAGGACGTGCGCCCCGCCCTCGCCGCCGCCAAGCGCGAGGTGTCGAGGCGCTTCGGGCTGGGCTGGGAAAACCTTTCCGACGTGCAGCTCACCGACAGCTTCGCCACCGGCATCTTCCCCAACGTCCAGTTCGGCATCCATCCCGAGGGGGCGTTCCTGATGCGCTTCATGCCCCATCCGGACGATCCGCAGCGCTTCACCTACGACACCATGACCCTGGTCCGGCACGTGGACGACCCGACCTTCCGGGTGCCCGACTGGATGGGCCTGCCGGAAGGCACCGACTGCTCGGGCCGCGAGCGGCCGGAGATCGAGTACAAGGGCATCGGCGAGCCGCCCGAGCTGGGCCTGGTGCTCGACCAGGATTCGGAGCTGCTGCCCATCGTGCAGAGGGGCCTGCGCAGCCGCGCCTTCAAGGGACCGCTGTGGAGCGAACAGGAGAACCGCCTGCGTCACTTCCACAACGAGCTGGACCGGTACGTCGAAGGCGAGAAATAGGCGGGACCCGTCCCTTCGTCCTCGCGATCAAGGACGCGGCGGGAAACGGAAAGACGAACGGGGAAGAACATGACGGAAATCAACACCTTCGGACGCCTGCCCGGCCGCAGTGAGGCCGAAAAAACGGGTCAGGCGCTGGCCAACACCGCGGGGCACGGCAGCCTGGACGCGCTGCGCGCCCTTTCCACTGAGGAGCTGCTGGACGCCGCCGCGCGGCTGGCCGAGAAGCG
>CAZVVC010000271.1:0-5039 GCA_964630425.1 uncultured Bifidobacterium sp.
CGCTGGTGGCGCCGGCGCCGATCACCGTGTGGATCTCGTCGATGAACAGGATCGCGTTCTCGTGCTCCTCGACCTCCTTGACCACGGCCTTCAGCCGCTCCTCGAAGTCGCCGCGATAGCGGGTGCCGGCCAGCAGCGCGCCCATGTCGAGCGCGAAGATGGTGGCGTCCCGCAGCACTTCGGGCACCTCGTGGCGGATGATCTTGCGCGCCAGGCCCTCGGCGATGGCGGTCTTGCCCACGCCCGGGTCGCCGACCAGCAGCGGGTTGTTCTTCTGCCGGCGGCACAGGATCTGGATGACGCGCTCCACCTCGGCATGGCGGCCGATCAACGGGTCGATCTTGCCGTCGCGCGCCTTCTTGTTGAGGTTGACGCAGTAGGTGGACAGCGCCTCGCCGCCCTTGGCCGACTGCGCCGCCTCGGGTTCCTCCTCGGCGCCGCGCGGCGTGCGGGTCTCGGTGCGGCTCGCCGCCTTGGCGATGCCGTGCGAGATGTAGTTGACCGCGTCGAGCCGGGTCATGTCCTGCTCCTGCAGGAAGAACGCGGCGTGGGATTCGCGCTCGGAATAGATCGCGACCAGCACGTTGGCGCCGGTCACTTCCTCGCGGCCCGAGCTCTGCACGTGGATGATGGCGCGCTGGATCGCCCGCTGGAAGCCGGCGGTCGGCTTGGCGTCCACCTTGTCGGACACGCGGATGCCCGCGAGCTCGCGCTCGAAGTAGTCGAGGATCGTCTGGCGCAGCTTGTCCATATCCACGCTGCACGCCCGCATCACCGCGATCGCGTCCGGGTCCTCGGTCAGCTTGAACAGAAGGTGCTCGAGAGTCGCGTATTCGTGGTGGTGCTCGTTGGCGAGGGCCAACGCACCGTGGAGAGTCTTTTCCAGATTCTGCGAAATGGCTGGCACGGTCTGTTCCTCTTTCTACTCTTTTTCGAGAGTGCACTGCAGCGGGTGTTCATGCCGCCGCGCGTAGTCGATGACCTGGGTCACCTTGGTTTCAGCAACTTCGAACGTGTAAACGCCGCAGACACCAATCCCCTTCTGATGGACCATCAACATGATATGGGTCGCCTCTTCGCGATTCTTATTGAAAAAGCGCTCCAGCACATGGACGACGAATTCCATCGGGGTGTAGTCGTCGTTCAGCAGCAGGACCTTGTAGAGTGACGGCTTTTTCGTCTTGGGCTTGGTCTTGGTGACCACGCCCGTGCCGGTGCCCCCGCTCCCGCCTTCGTTCTCGTTGCTCATACAGACCGTATCCGCTCTTGAGGCCGCCGCGCCGATGGGGCTGCTGAGCGCAGCGGCTGACGGGCCTATTAAATAGGGATTTACGGTCGGTTTCAAAGGCGATTTTAGCCCTCCGCCGCCGGGCGGTCCTTCAACTGAAAAGGCCCGGTACAGGGTATGTACCGGGCCTTTTTTCCATCTTCTGCGCCTTGCTCTCAGAGAGCGAGGGGCTTCGAGAGCTTCTCCATCGCCGCCGTTATCCGGCTCTGGATCGGGGCCATGGCGTCCTTGGAATACTCGCCCATCATCTCGCCGAGCTTGGTGGTGTCGGCGACCATGTGGTCCCACGAGGTCTTCATGAGGTCGGACTGCAGTTCGAAATACTCCTTGGCGCTCTTGGCGGCAGCGAGCGCCTTCACGGCGGCGATGCTGTCTTCCAGGTTACGCTTGGAGATGGCCGCGAGTTCCGCGTTCACGGCCTCGATGCCCTTGGCGAAGACGGTGCCGGCGCTGACGACGGCGTCCACGTTCTCCCGCCCGATGGCGGAAATGTCGCTGAAGTTCTGCATGACTGTCTCGTACTTCTCTTTGCTGGTTGCGAACGCTTGCTCGAAGGTCTTCTTCATCGTGTCGGCACCGGCCTTGACCACGGTCGCGGCGCTCCGGGAGCCGGCTTTCGCCGTCCGCTCCACGGCCTTCTCGACCGTCTCGACCGCGGTTTCGGCAGCCTTCACCGCCTTCACCGCGCGCTTCCTGGCCACGACCGGGGTCTTGACCGCGACTTCGACGACCTTCTCGGCAACGGCCTCCGCGAGGGGAGCGGTTTCGGCCGCCGTCGTCTCGATGACCGCGGCGACCGCTTCCACGGCGTCGGGGGTCGCCGCCACGGCCGCAACGGGGGGAACCGGCTCGGCAATCGGGGCCTTCGGCGCGCTCGCCTTGCGAACGGTCCGGGGCGCCACGGCGCCGCGGGTGGCCGTCCGCGCCTTGCGGACCGGAGACTTCGGTTTGCTGGTCGGGGTGGTCGCCATCTGCTTCCTCACTGGTAGCCAAGTCGCTCGCGGCGCCACCGGGGGAGACGGTTTGCAGCGCAGCGTAAGGGGAAGTATGGGCGGCGGCTCCGGGAGGGTCAAGGGTTTTTTGTGCACCGCAACAAAAATTGCTGCATCGCACGCAAAAATACCGGGGCGCCAAGGGGTTGGAGCTTCACCCCTCCCTCCTTCTGGTCATTCCCGCGGACATAGGAACCCGGGGAATGCCTAGCTGAACGGCTTCGGCTCCTGCTCTACAGCGAATCCGGCGGCTGGATGCCGCTCTGCGTGAGCTGCGCCACGAGCTGCTCCTTCAGCCGGTCCAGCCCGGCTTGCGTGCCCGACTCGCAGCGGGCGACCAGGACGTCCTGGGTGTTGGAGGCGCGCAGCAGCCACCAGCCGTCGCCATTGGTCACGCGCACGCCGTCGATGTCGTTGACGTCGTCGCCCGATCCGGCGAGGCGCGCCTTGATCTCGCCCGGCACGGCGAACTTGCGCTCCTCGGGGCAAGGAAAGCGAAGCTCGGGCGTATTCATCATGGCCGGCAGGCTGGCGCGCAGCTCCTCGAGGCTCCGGCCCGAGTTCCTGATCGCCTGGAGCAGCCGGATGGCCGCGTAGATGGCGTCGTCGAAGCCGTACCATCTGTGGGCGAAGAAGATGTGGCCGCTCATCTCGCCGGCGAGCGGCGCGCCGGTCTCGGCCATCTTCTGCTTGATCAGCGAATGGCCGGTGCGCCACATCAGCGGCTTGCCGCCGTTGGCGGCGACGTCGTCGAACAGCACCTGGCTGGACTTCACATCGGCGACGATGGTCGAGCCCGGCTGGTCGCGCAGCACGTCGCGGGCGAGCAGCGCCAGCAGCTGGTCGCCCCAGATGATGTTCCCCTTCCCGTCGATGGCGCCGATGCGGTCGCCGTCGCCGTCGAAGCCCAGTCCCAGGTCCAGCCCGTTGTCGAGCGTCGCGGCCCGGAGCTGGTGCAGGGTTTCCGGGTCGGTGGGATCGGGATGATGGTTCGGGAACGTCCCGTCCACGGTGTCGTTGATGACCACCTGCCGTCCGCCCAGCCGGCGGGCCAGCTCCTTGACGACGGGGCCGGCGGCGCCGTTGCCCGTGTCCCAGGCGGCATGGAGCGGCTCGCCGGTCCAGTCGCACAGCAGGCGCTCGATATAGGCGTCGAACACCGGCGCCTCGACGGCCTCGCCCGTGCCGCTCTCGAAATCGCCCGCGGCGGCCAGCCGTCCCAGCGCGAGGATCTGCTCGCCGAAGAACGGCTTCTTGCCGATCATCATCTTGAAGCCGTTGTAGTCGGGCGGATTGTGCGAGCCGGTCAGCATCACGCCGCCGTCGGCGTCGTGGTGATAGACCGAGAAATACAGCATGGGCGTGGGGCCGAGGCCGACGCGCAGCACGCGCAGGCCCGCCGCCTTCAGCCCCTCGACGAGCGCGGCCTCGAGCGCGGGCGAGCTGACGCGGCCGTCATAGCCGACGCAGACGGACTTGCCGCCGTTGCGGCGCACCAGCGTGCCGAAGCCGCGGCCGACCGCGCGGGCGTCGGCTTCGGACAGCGTCTTGCCGACGATCCCGCGGATGTCGTATTCGCGCAGAACGGTGGGATGGAAGGTATGAGCGGTCATCTCGCGGCTCCCCGGCCGATGGAATGATAGGTGAAACCGGTCCCGTCCAGTTCCTCGGGCCGGTAGATGTTGCGCAGGTCCACCATCACCGGCGTTTTCAGCAGCCCCCGCGCCCGCTTCAGGTCGAGCGCGCGGAACTGGTTCCATTCGGTGACGATGACCACGCCGTCGGCGCCGGTCATGGCGTCGTAGGCGTCCGTGCAGAAGGCGATGCCGTCGAGCAGCCTGGCGGCCTCCTTCATGCCCTCGGGATCATAGGCCCGCACCGCGGCGCCCGCCTTGAGGAGGGCCGGCACGATGTCGAGGCTGGGGCTGTCGCGCATGTCGTCGGTGTTGGGCTTGAAGGTCAGGCCCAGCACGGCGATGGTCTTGCCCGCGACCGAGCCGCCGCAGGCGGCGATGATGCGCTCGGCCATGAGCTTCTTGCGCCGGTCGTTGGCGGCGACGGCGGCACTGACGATCCCCAGCGGCACGTCGGCTTCCTCGGCCGTGGCCAGCAGCGCTCGCGTGTCCTTGGGAAAGCAGCTTCCGCCATAGCCCGGCCCGGGATGCAGGAACTTCGAGCCGATGCGCTGGTCCAGGCCGATACCGCGCGCCAGGTCCTGCACGTCGGCGCCCACCTGCTCGCACAGATCCGCCATCTCGTTGATGAAGGTGATCTTGGTGGCGAGGAAGGCGTTGGCCGCGTATTTGATCAGCTCGGCCGTCTCGATCGAGGTGAACAGCATGGGCGTCTCGCGCAGCGACAGCGGCCGGTAAAGTCGCCGCATCACCGTGCGGGCCTGGCCGTTCTCGACGCCGCAGACCACCCGGTTCGGCCGCATGAAGTCGTCGATGGCCGATCCCTCGCGCAGGAATTCCGGGTTGGAGGCGACGTCGAAGGTCGCGGACGAGCCGATCTCCTCCAGCCGCTCGGCCACCACCTGCCGCACCCGGGCGCCGGTGCCCACCGGCACCGTCGATTTGGTGACGATCAGGGCGTGGCCGGACAGCAGGTCGGCCACCTCGCGGGCGGCGGCGAACACATAGGTCAGGTCCGCATGGCCGTCGCCGCGGCGGGACGGCGTGCCGACGGCGATGAAGACGGCGTCGGAGTCCGGCACGGCGGCGGCGAGGTCGGTGGTGAAGGTCAGACGGCCGGCGGCC
>CAZVVC010000272.1:0-3783 GCA_964630425.1 uncultured Bifidobacterium sp.
CCTGCGATTCGGCGGACGTGCTATATGAACGGACTCCGTATCCGCTCCCCGTTTCCCTGGAGATCGGCGACGAGGTCCTGATCGAGGCGACCGGTGCGTACACCACCACCTATGCCTCGGTCGCCTTCAACGGCTTTTCGCCCCTGCAGGCGATCGTCATCTAAGGCGCGGCCATGATCGTGATCCGCAACGAGACGGCGCCGGACATTCCGGCGCGGGAAACCCTGCTGGACCGGGCGCTGCCCGGCCGGCACCTGAAAACCTGCGAGAAACTGCGGCGGGGCCAGACCCCCGCCGACGGCCTCGCCTTCAGCGCCTTCAAGGGCCGCCAGCTGGTCGGCACCGTGCGCCTGTGGCACGTCGAGGCCGGCTCGGCCGGCGCCTCGCTGCTGCTGGGGCCGATCGGCGTGCTGCCCGAATGCCAGGGCCTGGGCATCGGCACGCTGCTGATGGACCACGCGCTGGCCGAAGCCTCGGCCCGGGGTCACCGCTCGGTGATCCTAGTCGGCGACGCGCCCTATTACGAGCGCTTCGGCTTCCGGGCCGCGCTGATCCGGGGCCTGGACCTGCCGGGTCCGGTGGAGCGCGACCGTTTCCAGGGCCTCGAGCTGGTGCCGGGCGCCCTCGCGGATGCCGCCGGCATGATCCGGGCCGGCAGGCGCGTGGACCCGGAAGGCGACCGACGTTTCGTCGTCCCGGTCCTCGAAACGTTCCAGCACGCGGCCTAGAGACGCCGCCGCCTCCCGGCGAAGCGGGGTACAGACCAGGCCCCGGGACGCGACACATCAATGAAACGGAACGGCTTTACCGTCCGCGAGGACCGGGAGCCGTTCCGGCATAATGCGAGGAGTCACCAATGAGCACATGGCCCGTTCACGCCCGTTTCGACGGCCCCATCGTCATGATCGGCTTCGGCTCGATCGGCCGCGGCACCCTGCCGCTGATCCTGCGGCACGTCGACTGCGACAAGTCGCGGGTCACCGTCATCGATCCCGACGACACGCACCGCCAGATGATCGCGGCCGCCGGCGTGAACTTCGTCCATGACGGCATCCGGGTCGACAATTACCGCGAGCTGCTGACCCCGCTGTTGACCGCCGGGCCGGGCCGCGCCTTCGTGGTGAACCTGTCGGTCGACGTGTCCTCGGTGGCCATGATGGAGCTGTGCAAGGACCTCGACGCCCTTTACGTCGACACGGTCGCCGAACCGTGGCTGGGCTTCTATACGGACACGAGCCTGTCGGTGTCCGAGCGGTCCAACTACGCGCTGCGCCAGCGCGTCCTCGACCTGCGCCGCCGCCGCCCCGGCGGGCCGACCGCCGTCAATTGCTGCGGCGCCAATCCGGGCATGGTCTCGTGGCTGGTCAAGCAGGCGCTGCTGAACCTCGCCGGCGACCTGGGCATCGAGACGGCGAGGCCCGCGAGCCGCGAGGAATGGGCCGCGCTGATGCGCAAGACCGGCGTCAAGGGCATCCACATCGCCGAGCGCGACACCCAGCGCGCCCGCGACCCCAAGCCACGCGGCGTGTTCGTCAACACCTGGTCGGTCGAGGGCTTCCTCGCCGAGGGCGTGCAGCCCGCCGAGCTTGGCTGGGGCACCCACGAGAAGGCGCTGCCGCCGGAGGGCCGCACCCATGAGGACGGCTGCGGCGCGGCCATCTACCTGATGCGCCCGGGCGCCGGCACCCGCGTCCGATCCTGGACGCCGACGGCGCAGGCCCAGCACGCCTTCCTCATCACCCACAACGAGGCCATCTCCATCGCCGACTACTTCACCGTGCGCGAGGGCGGCGAGGCGGTCTACCGGCCCACCTGCCACTATGCCTATCACCCCTGCGACGACGCGGTGCTGTCGCTGCACGAGATGGCGGGCACGGAGTGGACGCCGCAATCCGAGTGGACCATCCTCGATGAGCGCGAGATCGTCGACGGCATCGACGAGCTGGGCGTGCTGCTCTACGGCCACGGCAGGAACGCCTACTGGTACGGCTCGCAGCTTTCCATCGAGGAAACCCGCGAGATCGCGCCCTACCAGAACGCCACCGGCCTGCAAGTGACCTCGGCCGTGCTCGCCGGCATGATCTGGGCGCTGGAGAACCCCGACCGAGGCGTCGTCGAGGCCGACGAGACCGATTTCGAGCGATGCCTCGAGGTCCAGCGCCCCTATCTGGGCCCGGTCGTCGGCGTCTACACCGACTGGACCCCGCTCGCCAACCGCGAAGGCGGCCTGTTCCCCGACGACTACGACGCCGAGGACCCCTGGCAGTTCAAGAACGTCATCGTGCGGTAGGCCGCCTCTCCGCACCACTGTCATCGCGAGCGCAGCGCGGCGATGATGGTTGAGGTGCGGCCCTCAGATCGTCCGGTCCAGTTCCCGGAACGCCTGGGCGATGCGGGCGCGTACGTCCTCGGGCTGGCTGTCCACGGCGCGGCCCAGGTTGCGCAGGGCGCGGCGCAGGCCGTGCACCTGGTCGACCAGCGACAGGATCACCGGCACGTCCTCCTCCGGCACCTCGAGCTGTTCGGTCAGGTGGCAGACGAGACGCAGGCGCGCCACGTCGGCATCGGTGAATTCGGGGCCGCCGGCGCGGCGCCGGGGCCTGATCCAGCCACGGCGGACCAGCACGCGCAGCCGGGTCGCGGTCACGCCGACGGCGGCCGCCACGTCCTGCTCACTCAGGCTCATGCTCACTCCTTCGCTCCCGCGCGCGGATCGTAGGCATGGCTTTCACGCCATCCGGCCATGAACGCCTCCAGCTCGCCGTCGATCCTCGGCGGCATGACGATCTTCAGCCTGACCCGCTGGTCGCCCGCCGGGCGGTTCTTGCCGGCCGGCACGCCCTTGCCGCGCAGGCGCAGGGTCTGGCCGCTGCTGGCGCCCTTGGGGATGGTCAGGCTGACCTTGCCGGTGACGGTAGGCACCGGCACCTTGCCGCCCAGCACCGCCTCGTCGATGGAGATCGGCAGCTCGATCACGATGTCGTCGCCGTCGCGCTCGAACACCGGATGGGCGCCCACCTGCACCTCGACCAGCGCGTCGCCGTCCGGGCCGCCGTTGATGCCGGGCGCTCCCTTGCCCTTGAGGCGCAGGGTCTGGCCCGAGCGCGTGCCCGCCGGGATGCCGATGTCGAGCGTCTTGCCGTCGGGCATGGTGACCCGGCGCCTGGCGCCATTGACCGCGTCGAGGAAATCGACGGGAAGCTGGTAGCGCAGATCCTGCCCCCGCATCTGGCGCGGGCCGCGGCCGCCTGCCCGGCCGCCACGCTGGAACATATCGGAGAACAGGTCCGAGAAATCGGCGAAATCCTCGAATCCGGCCGACGACTGGTAGCGGGCGCCGCCGTCGGCGTCGGCGTACTGGCGATAGAAATCGTGCTGCGGCGGCCTCTCGGTGCCCGAGGCGTCGATCTCGCCCCGGTCGAAGCGCGCGCGCTTCTCCGCGTCGCCGACGATGTCGTAGGCGGCGGAGATGGTCTTGAACCGTTCCTCGGCCTGCTTGTCTCCCGGATGGAGGTCGGGATGGGCTTCCTTCGCGAGCTTGCGATAGGCCTTGCGGATGGCGTCCTGGCTGGCGTCCCGGGCGACGCCGAGGACCTTGTACGGGTCTTCACTCAATGGGCGGTACCTCTCGGGAAAGTCGATGACGTTTTGCCATCAATATGGTGCCGGTTTCCAGCTTCCCAAGAGGGATGACGGCGAAACAAAAGAAGAGGCCGCGGAAGTTGCCTTCCGCGGCCTCCAGGCTCTGCCCGGTATCTGACGGTTAGAACCTCACGGTGCCCT
>CAZVVC010000272.1:3793-5035 GCA_964630425.1 uncultured Bifidobacterium sp.
CCACGACCTCGCGGCCGCGATCGAGCGTGCCGGTGAGCTGGCCGGGGCCGCCGCCGGGGGTGTCGCTGCTCATCAGCAGGATCATCTGGTTGGTCAGGTTACGGCCCATGACCGAGAACTCCCAGCGATCGTCCGGATCGTGGAACCGGATGCTGGCATTGACCTTGGCATAGCTCTTCTGACGGCTGCCCACGGGCTGCTGGTCCTGCGCCCAGTAGCCGCTGCTGAACTTCACGTCGCCGCTGAAGGCCACGCTCAGCCAGTCGGACACCGGCACGTCATAGGTGCCGCCGATGCTGCCGACGAACTTCGGCGCCAGGGCGACCGGCTCGCCGGTCAGGTCCATGGTGCCAGAAATGCTGCAGACCCGGCTCGGCTCCACGATCGCCATGCCGTTGTAGCAGGGCGCGTTGGTGAAGCTCTTGTAGTGGGCGTCGTTGTAGGACACCGCCGCACGGATCTGGAAGTCGTCGGTCGCCTGGAACAGCACGTCCGCCTCGACGCCCTGGCTGACCGCCTTGGCCGCGTTCCGCGTCAGGAACGAGGTGGTCGGGATGTCGAGGGCCGACCGCTGCAGGCCGCTGAACATGTAACGGTAGGCGGCGAAGCCCAGACGCACGCGGTTATCGGCCAGCATGGCCTTGTAGCCGATTTCGAAACCCTTGGCGGTTTCCGGACCGAAGGACAGGCTCTGGAAGGTGTTCGAGGCCAGCAGGATCGCCGTCGCCGACACACCGCCCGACTTGTAGCCGGTCTTGTAGGCCGCATAGATGGTCTGGTCAGGCGCCGGATGCCAGGTCAGCGTCACTTCCGGCGACCAGTTGCTCTCGTCGATCGTGCCGGCGATCTGCTGACCGGGCGGCAGCAGAACCAGCGGGAAGCCGGGGTTGGTGTAGAGGTTCTGGTTGACGATATCGATCTTTTCGCTGCTGTAGCGCACGCCGGCGGTCAGCTGCAGATCGTCGACGATGTCCCACAGGAACTGGCCGAAACCCGACCAGGTGGTGCGCTTGGACACGTCGTCCGGCCAGTAGCCGATGCTGTACGGCACGTTGGGATCGACCGGCACCGTGTTCAGGATGCCGCCGCGGCCGACGGTCCAGTTGCGGCGCTTGGCCGACTCGAAATAACCGCCGATCACGAAGTTGACCGGGCTGTCATAGTTGCTGGTGACCCGGATTTCCTGGCTCCAGTTGGTGTTCTTCTCACCGTTGATGCCCGGGAAATAGTCGATGGTGGTGA
>CAZVVC010000273.1:0-5008 GCA_964630425.1 uncultured Bifidobacterium sp.
GGGATGTCCTTGATGATGCCCATGACGGTGCCGGCGCTCCACACGCCGGTCTCCATGTCGCCGGTCTCGAGCAGCGCGCGGCCCTTCACGCCGACCACCAGCTCCTTGATGTCCTCGAAGGTGGCGTCGGCCTTGGTGGTCTCGATCTCGTGGACCTTCTTGGCGATGTCGTTCTTGTAGATGCGCGCCGTGTTGCGGAACTTGCGGTAGACGAGCTGGGTGTCGCGCTCGGTGCTCTCGACCAGCTTGCGCTTCACGTTCTCGTGCACCGGCGCTTCCTTGGTGGCCATGAAGCGGGTGCCCATGTTGATGCCCTCGGCGCCCAGCGCGAGCGCGGCGACGAGGCCGCGGCCGTCGCCGAAGCCGCCCGAGGCGATCATCGGGATGGTGAGCTGGTCGGCGGCGGCCGGCAGCAGCACCAGGTTGGGGATGTCGTCCTCGCCCGGATGGCCGGCGCATTCGAAGCCGTCCATGGAGACCGCGTCGCAGCCCACCTGCTGGGCCTTCACGCCGTGGCGGACCGAGGTGCATTTGTGGATGACCTTCACGCCGGCTTCCTTGAACCAGGGCATGTAGGGCTCGGGATTGCGGCCGGCGGTCTCGACGATCTTCACACCGCCATCGATGATGGCGCGGGCGTACTCGTCATAGGGCGTCGGCTTCACGGTCGGCAGGATGGTGAGGTTCACGCCGAAGGGCTGGTCGGTCATCTCGCGGCAGCGCTTGATCTCCTTGGCCAGGTCTTCCGGCGCCGGCTGGGTCAGCGCGGTGATGAAGCCGAGCGCGCCGGCATTGGCGACGGCCGAGACCAGCTCGGCGCGGCCGACCCACTGCATGCCGCCCTGCACGATGGGATATTTGATGCCGAATTCCTCGGTGAAACGGGTCTTGAGCACTTGATTACCTCTCAGTTCGCCCCGGTGGGGATCTTGTTGAACGGCAGGTCCTTGTCGACCCTTATGTCGCCCGGCAGGCCCAGCACGCGTTCGGCGATGATGTTGCGCAGGATCTCGTCCGTGCCGCCCTCGATGCGGTGGGCGACGGCGCGGAAGAAGATCTCATGGAACTGTCCGCCGTTCACCGCCAGGTCCTTCTGGCTGATGACGCCGTAAGTATCCTGAATGTCGAGCATGGTCGAGGCCATGTTGAGCCGGTTGACGCCCAGCACCAGCTTGCTGATCGAGGCCTCCGGCCCCGGCGCCTGGCCGCGGGACAGGGCCGAGATCATGCGGTAGGAGGTGTTGCGCAGGCCCGCCGAGCGGATGTACCAGTCGGCCAGCTTCTCGCGCACGCTGGCGTTGTCGATGGCCGGGCCGTTCTCGTCCTCGATGGCCTTGGCCATCTCGAACATCTCGTCGAAATTGGTCGGGAAGCCGCCGCCCACCGCGAGGCGCTCGTTCATCAGCGTGGTCAGCGAGACCTTCCAGCCCTCGCCCACCTCGCCCAGCCGTTGGCTGTCGGGGATGCGCACGTCGGCGAAGTACACCTCGTTGAAGTCCGAACGGCCGGACACCTGCTTGATCGGCTTGATGGTCACGCCGGGCGAGCGCATGTCCAGGTAGAACATGGTCAGGCCCTTGTGCTTGGGCACGGTGGGATCGGTGCGGGTGATCAGGATGCCGTAATCGGCATAGTGGGCGCCCGAGGTCCAGATCTTCTGGCCGTTGATGACCCACTCGTCGCCCTGCTTCTCGGCGCGGGTGCGCAGGCCCGCGAGATCCGAGCCGCTGCCCGGCTCGGAGAACAGCTGGCACCAGATCTCCTCGCCGCTGGCGATCTTGGGCACGTGGCGTTCCTTGGCCGCCTGCGAGCCGTGCGCCATGATCGTCGGGGCGCACATGCCCTGGCCGATGATGAACACGCCGCCGAGCTGGCCCAGCTCGCCTTCCTCCTGCGACCAGACCACCCGCTCGATGGGCGTGGCGCCGCGGCCGCCGAACTCCTTCGGCCAGTGGATGCAGGCCCAGCCGGCGTCGTACTTCTTCTTCTGCCAGTCCTTGGAGACGGCGATGGCGTCCTTGTCGCGGCCGGTGCGGTTCTGCCAGCCCTCGGCGGGACGGTTGGCCGCGATCCAGGCGCGCGCCTCGGCACGGAACGCCGCTTCCTGCGGCGTGTCGTTGAAATCCATCGGTGCCTCCTAGGCCGCGTTGCGTTCTTCGAGGCGGCTGATCAGCCGGTCCTTCCAGCGCGGCAGGCTGCCCAGCACCAGGCTCAGCACCTTGGAGCGCCGGTAGTGCAGGTGGCAGTCGAACTCCCAGGTGAAGCCCATGCCGCCATGCACCTGGATGTTCTCCTTGGAGCACTCGTGATAGGCCTCGGTGGCGCTGACGCGGGCCGTCGCCGCCGCCACCGGCAGCTCCGGCGCGTCAGTCGACAGCGCCCAGGCGCCGTAATAGGCGTTGGAGCGCGCCAGTTCGGTCGCGACATACATGTCGGCCAGCTTGTGCTTGATGGCCTGGAACGAGGCGATGGGACGGCCGAAGGCATAGCGGCCCATGGCATAGTCGCGCGCCATCTCCAGCGCGGCCTGCGAGCCGCCCACCTGCTCGAACCCATAGAGCACGGCGGCGCGGTCGAACACCTTGTCGAGGATCGCCCAGCCCTGCCCGGCCGCGCCCAGCGGCTCGGCGGCCGCGCCGTCGAAGGTCACCTTCGCGTGGCTGCGGGTCGGATCGACCGTGTCGACCGCCTCGGCCTTCACGCCGCCCGCCTTCATGTCGACGATGAACAGCGAGATCGAGCCTTCGTCGTTACCGGCGCCGGTCCTGGCGGCCACCACCGCATAGTCCGCCACGTCGCCGTCGGCGACCGGCAGCTTCACGCCGGTGACCTTGCCGCCCGCGGCCGAGGTCTTGATGGTCTTGGGCGTCACCGCGCCCGCGCCTTCCGACAGGGCCAGCGTGCCGATGATCGCGCCTTCCGCCACCTTGGGCAGGTATTTCTGCTTCTGCTCCTCGGTGCCGGCGATCAGCACCGCCTCGGCGAACAGGTAGACGGTCGAGCTGAACGGAATCGGCGCCACGGCGCGGCCCAGCTCCTCGGCGATCACGCACAGCTCCAGATAGCCCAGGCCCAGCCCGCCATATTCCTCGGGGATCGAGGCGCCGAGCCAGCCCATCTCCGCCACGCCCTTCCACAGCTCCGGATGATAGGGCTCGTTGCCGTCGAGGATACGGCGCACGTCCTTGCTGGTGCACTTGCTGGCCAGGAAGCCGCGCGCCTGCTCCTTCAGCAGCTTCTGGTCGTCGGAAAATTCGAAGTTCATCGGTCTATTCCCCTGCTTTCTTCTGTCCCTGGGTGCGGTAGTCGCCGAACGTCTCGTCGCGCTTCGACAGCGCCTGGGTCACGCCCTGGCGCAGCTCCTCGCGGTAGGCGAGCGATGTCTCGGTGAAAAAGGCCAGCGCCTGCACCTCGGTGCCGGCGCGGATGGCGGCGCGCATCCCCATGATCTCCATGGCGTGGTGGATGGAGCGCTTGTTGATCTGCTGGACGTCCGGGGCGACCTTGGCGACGCGCTCGGCATGCTCCAGCACGCGGGCGTCCAGCTCCTCGGCCTTGTAGGCCCGGTTGGCGAAGCCCCGGTCCACCGCCTCCAGTCCGTTCAGGGCGTCGCCGGTCAGCATCAGTTCCATGGCGTGGCGCATGCCCAGCATCCAGGGATGGAACTGCATGTCGGGCGGGCTCATGGTGCGCACCGGCGGATAGCCGATCTGCGCGTCCTCGGCCACGTAGACCAGGTCGCAGGCGGTCGCCAACTCGCTGCCGCCGGCCAGGCAATAGCCGTGCACCTGGGCGATCACCGGCTTGGCCAGGTCCCAGATGGAGAACCAGCCCTGCACCACGTGCCGCGCCCAGTTGCCGATGCCGCCGGGCGTGTAATAGGGCTGCGCCTCGTGGTTCGCCCCGGCCAGGTCATAGCCCGCGCAGAAGCACTTGCCGGCGCCGCGGATGACGGTCACGCGCACGGCCTCGTCCCTGTCGTGCGCCTCCAGCGCCCTGAACACCTCGCCGCGCAGGCCGTTGTTCATGGCGTTGCGCTTTTCCGGCCGGTTCAGGGTGATGCGGCGCACATAGGGCGCCGGATCATCCACCAGGATGAATTCGTAGTCGGACACGGTTGCTCTCCCCGGCAAAGGGGCCTTCCCCAGAAGACGTGCACCGCACTTTAAAGAGTTTGAAAGCCCCCGCAAGCCCGCCCAGGCGGAAAAATAACCGGGGAGTAACATGAAGCCGGAGCCGTTCCTGTTCCCTTGTCATCCCGGCTTGTGAGCTTGTGAAGAAATTCATCATGCTCACTAATTCCTGGTCATTCCCGCACACGCGCCGGGATGACGACAAAAATTGAACGAATGTTCAAATTGAATTTATGGCTCCCGCCCCGCCAGCGCATAGAACCCCGCCGCGAAGTACGGCACCATCCGGTCGAGGATGGCGTCGAAGTCCGACGCATCGACAAGGTCGCCTGACTGCCGGTTGATGGCGCCGGTCTCGGCCAGGGCGTAGACGATGGCGCCCTGCAGGAAGAACACGGCATAGTGCACGTTGCGCGGGCTGGCGGCCGGCAGCGCCCGCTTGAACGCGTCCGTATAGGCCGCGACCACCGGGTCGTAGCGTTCGTTCATGGGGGCGAGGAAGCCGTGGCTCTGCCGCGTGTTGGCCGTATGGGACAGCAGTTGCAGATAATGCTTCCAGCCCGGCCCGCCGCGCATGGTGCGCTCGAACATGGGCTCGCAGAACGCCCGCACCAGCGCCTCGACCGACGGCGGACGGCCGTTCGCGGCGTCCACAGCCCGCTGGAGCGAGGCAAGCTGGCGGGCGCTGTTCTCCTCGGCGCGGCGGCCGATCACGTGGCGAAACAGCTCCTCCTTGGGTCCGAAATGGTAGTTGGCCAGCGCCAGCTCGACGCCGGCATGACGGGTGATGTCGCGAATCGACACGCCGTAATAGCCGCGCTCGGCGAACAGTTCCTCGGCGGCATCGAGGATCTTGTCCTTGGTGGAGATCTTGG